>NZ_JAIMAV010000018.1 GCF_023511815.1 Alicyclobacillus sp. | reverse complement strand
GTGATCTATTACGTCGGCCCGTCTCCCGGAGACGACGCGCATCCCGTCGGCGCGGCGGGGCCGACCACCAGCGGCCGCATGGACCCGTTCACCCCGCTGATGCTCGAGATGGGCGTGGTGGCCACCATCGGCAAGGGATACCGGAGCGAGGCGGTGAAGGAGGCCATGCGCCGCCACGGCGCGGTTTATTTCGTGGCGACCGGCGGCGCCGGGGCGCTGTTGGGGCGTTGCGTGGAGCGCCAGGAGGTTCTGGCCTATCCCGACCTCGGACCGGAGGCCATCACCCGTCTTTGGGTCCGCGATTTCCCGGTGTTGGTCGCCTACGACACAAAGGGGCGGGATCTGTACGCGGAGAACCAGCGCCTCTGGCGGGCGCGGCTGACGAAGGACGAGGAGGAGCTCTGTGGATCCCATCAAGTCGATCTCGGTCCGTGAACAGGTCGCGGACGCGCTGCGCAAAGCCATCTATCGGGGGGAGATCCGCTGGGGGGAGTCGTTGACCCAGGAAGCGGTCGCGTCCCGGCTCGGCGTGTCGCGCATGCCGGTCCGGGAGGCGTTTCTGATGCTGGCCCGCGACGGACTGCTGGTGCTGGAGAATCACCGGCGGGCGGTGGTCCGGCCGCTCTCGCCCGAGGAGGTGGCGGACCACTACGACATCCGCAGCCTCCTGGAAGGGGAGGCGGCGGCGCGCGCCTGTAAAAACGGAGACCTGACCGACGTGCTGGCCTGTCACGAGGAGGCGGACCGGGCGGCCGCCTCCGGCAACGCCGACGCCTTCGTCGAAGCCAACTACGCCTTCCATCACGCGGTGTGGGAGGCCTCCGGAAGCGGCAATCTGGTGCAGTTGCTGGAGCAGATGTGGAACGGGCTTCCGCCTCATCTTCCGCAATTGGTCCCCGGACAGGTGGAGCATTCCCAACTGGAGCACCGCTGGATTGTCGAGGCCCTGATGGCGGGGGACGCCGAGACGGCCCGGACGGTGATGGCCGCCCACATCCGGCGGAGCATGGTGGAATTTTTGCACTCATTCCGGGGGTTCGCGCCAACGGCCCGCGATGCGAAGGAGGAGGTGCCCCAAGGGCCGCCGCGCACGCCCGGGCCCGCGGATGGCGGCCTTGGACCGGCGTGAGGGAACGTTCGCGCGAAGGAGGGGATGACCGGTGGAATCTGTGGGATTGCCGCTCGAGGGGATCACCGTGGTGTCGGTGGAACAGGCGGTGGCCGCGCCGTTCGCCACCCGGCAGTTGGCCGATCTCGGCGCCCGGGTGATCAAGGTGGAACGCCCCGGGGTCGGGGATTTCGCCCGCCACTATGACCAGGCGGTCCGCGGGCTGTCGAGCCACTTCGTGTGGGTGAACCGCTCGAAGGAGTCGTTGACCCTGGACCTGAAACACCCCGACGGGAAGGCGGTGCTCGAGCGCCTGCTGGCGCGGGCGGACGTGTTTGTGCACAACCTCGCCCCCGGCGCGATGGACCGGTTGGGGTTTGACCGCGACACGCTCACCGCCTCGTATCCTCGTCTGATTGTCTGCGAGATTTCCGGGTACGGCCGGGGCGGGCCGTACACCGGCCGGAAGGCGTACGACCTTTTGATTCAGTGCGAGACGGGGCTGCTCTCGGTGACGGGAACCGAGGAGACGCCGTCCAAGGCGGGCATCGCGGTGGCCGACATCGCGGCCGGCATGTATGCGTTTTCCGGAATTCTGGCGGCGTTGCGCCAGCGGGATCGAACCGGGAAGGGGGGGTACCTCGAGGTGTCGATGCTGGAGGCGCTCGGGGAGTGGATGGGATTTCCGTATTATTACGCGGTGTACGGCGGGCAGGAGCCGCCGCGGACCGGCTCCGCCCACGCGACCATCTGCCCGTACGGGGCGTTCACCGCGGCGGACGGCCGCCGGGTCTTTTTGGCGGTTCAGAATGACCGCGAGTGGCATCGCTTCTGCGAGCAGGTGCTCGGCCGCCCGGCGCTCGCCGACGACCCGCGTTACCGGACCAATCCGGATCGGATCAGGCATCGCGCACAACTCGAGGCCCAGATCCAGGGGATCCTCGCGGAGTTGCCGTCGGATGTGTTGATGGCTCGCCTCGATGCGGCGAACATCGCGATGGCGCCGCTCAACCGCGTCGCCGACTTCGCCAACCATCCGCAGCTGCGCTCGCGCGGATGCTGGCATGCGGTCGACACCCCCGCCGGTCCGGTGTCGGCGCTGGCGCCGCCTTTCCGGGCCGCCGACTGGCCGGTTCGGATGGACCCGGTTCCGGCGGCGGGGGAGCACAGTGAGCGCATCCTGAAGGAGCTCGGGTACGCACCGGAGGACGTGGCGGCCTGGCGTCGGCAGGGCGTCGTCTAGGCATGGCTCGATGGAGGTGAGGGGCTTGACGGTCAAACCCGGTTGGACCGGCCGCTTCTATGAAGATTTTGAGATCGGGGATGTGTACCCGCACGCCCTGGGGCGGACGGTGACGCAGACGGACAACATCTGGTTCACGCTGCTGACGCAGAACACCAATCCGATTCACTTCGACGCGGAGTACGCCCGACAGACGGAGTTCGGCCGGCCGCTCGTCGACTCCACCTTCACCCTTGCGCTCGTCACCGGCCAGTCGGTCGCGGATGTCTCGCAGAACGTGATGGCGAACCTTGGGTGGGATGAGGTGCGCTTGCCCAATCCGGTCTTCGAAGGAGACACCGTGTACTCGTACAGCGAGGTGTTGGAAAAGCGAGAGTCCAGGTCGCGGCCCAACGTCGGCATTGTCAAGGTGCGGACGGTCGGGTACAACCAGCGCGGGCAGGTGGTGATCTCGTTCGTGCGCACGTTCATGGTGTACAAACGGGGCCAGGGGCCGGTTGAGCCCTGGATGCGTACGCTGCAGGACCTGCCGGGGGTGACACCGCGTGAATGACCCAAAAACGGGCGGGCACCCGGGCCGCTCCTGGCTGTTCGTCCCGGCGAGCGATGGGGAAAAGGTGCGCAAAGCGCCTGGGCGGGGGGCGGACGTCCTCCTGCTCGACCTGGAGGATGGCGTTGCTGAAGGCGCGAAGGACAGGGCGCGGGCGATCGTGGCGGACGTCCTGGCCGCGCCGGTGCCGGTGCCGACCTACGTCCGGATCAATCACCCCGGGCGATGGCTGCCGGAGGACATCGAGGCCGCGCTGTCGCCGCATCTGGCCGGGTTCATGCTGCCGAAGGCGGAGTCGGAAGACGACGTGCGGTCGTTTCTCGACCTCTTGGTCCGGGCGGCGTCGCGCCGCGGCATGGAGGGGTCCCGATTCGCCATCCTCCCTCTGGTGGAGTCGGCGGCGGGGGTGGAGAACGCCCGCGCCATCGCCGCCGCCAGCCCGCAGGTGGTGCGGCTGGCCCTGGGCGCGGTCGACCTGGCGCTCGATCTCGGCCTCGAGGCGCTGGATTCGGCCATCCTGCAGCACGCGCGCGCACGGCTGGTCCTGGCCTCGCGGGCGGCGGGGGTCCATCCGCCGGTGGACACGGTGGACCCGGATTTTCAGGATCTCGACCGGTTTCGGGAGGCCTGCGCCACCGCCCGCCGGATGGGCTTCGCGGGGAAGCTCGTCATCCATCCCCGGCAGGTGTCCATCGCCAACGAGACGTTCTCGCCCACCCCGGATGAGGTGGCGCGGGCGCGCGAGCTGGTTGCGGTGTACGAGCGGGCGGCGGCGGAGGGAACGGGGGCCGTCGGGGTGGATGGCCGGATGGTCGACCGCCCGATGTACGAGTGGGCCCGCCGCGTCCTGACGATGGTCGGGGACGGGGCGGTGGAGGCCGGCGGTTCCGCCGATGCGCCGCCGGGTGGGGGAGGAGGCGGCCGGTGATGCTGGAGGAGCTGCGGGAGGGTGTGCGGCGCGTCTGTGCGCGGTATCCGGGGCGGTACTGGCGGGAGTTGGACGCCCGGCGCGCGTACCCGGAGGAATTTGTGCGCGAGCTGACGGAGGCCGGATATCTGGCGGCCCTCATTCCGGAGGAATACGGGGGCGCGGGGCTCGGCGTGACGGAGGCGTCGGTCATTCTCGAGGAGATCCATCGATCCGGCGGCAACGCGGCCGCCTGCCACGCGCAGATGTACACCATGAGCGTGCTCTTGCGCCACGGGTCGGAGGCGCAGCGGCGGACGTATCTGCCGGAGATTGCCGCCGGGCGGCTGCGCCTGCAGGCATTCGGGGTGACCGAGCCGACGACCGGATCGGACACCACCCATCTGCGCACGACGGCGATCCGCAAGGGCGACCGGTACATCGTCAACGGGCAGAAGGTGTTCATCTCCCGGGCGGAGCACTCGGATCTGATGGTGCTTTTGGTGCGGACGACACCCCTGCAGGAGGTGGTGAAAAAGACGGAGGGGCTGACGGTCCTGTTGGTGGACCTGCGCGAGGCGGTGGGACGCGGGCTGACGATTCGGCCCATCCGGACGATGATGAATCACGCGACCACGGAGCTGTTCTTTGAAGACCTGGAGGTGCCGGTGGAGAACCGCATCGGCGAGGAGGGGCAGGGCTTTCGGTACATCCTCGACGGGATGAACTCCGAGCGCATCCTGATTGCGGCGGAGTGCATCGGCGACGGGCGCTGGTTCATCGACCGAGCCGTGGCCTATGCGAAGGAGCGGGTGGTCTTCGGGCGGCCCATCGGGAAGAACCAGGGAATCCAGTTTCCCATCGCGCAGGCGTACGTCCGCGTCGAGGCGGCCGACCGGATGCGGTTTGACGCGGCCGCCCGGTTTGACGCGGGCGAGGCCTGCGGCCCTCAGGCCAACATGGCGAAGTTGCTGGCGGCGGAGGCGTCCTGGGAGGCGGCCAACGTGGCGCTGCAGACCCATGGCGGGTTCGGGTTCACGGAGGAGTTCGACATCGAGCGCAAATTCCGCGAGACCCGCCTGTATCAGGTGGCGCCGGTGTCGACCAACCTGGTGCTGGCGTACATCGCGGAGCACGTTCTCGGATTGCCGAAGTCGTACTGACGGCCGGTGACGGCCCGAATGACAAACCGCCGCCGCGGGCGAAAGGCGGCTCGGCGCCGCCCCAAGCGGGGGGCGCCGGGGCAAAATTGAGTGGGGAGGAAAGGAGGCGTGCGCATGTGGCTGAGGCGGATCGGCCAGGCGGAGGAGGCGTTGGCGTCCATCTTCTTTGTCCTCGGCATGCTGATCAACCTGTACGCGGTCGTGATGCGGTATGTGTTCAACATGCCGCCGCCCTGGGCGCTCGAGATCTTTGAATCGGTGATGACGTGGGCGGTGTTCCTCGGGTTCGGCATGGCCCTGCGGGACAATCACCACATCGTGGTCGACCTGCTGTACGACCGTCTGCCGTACGCGGTCAAGCGATGGATCAGCGTGATCGCCAATCTGATTGGATTTGGGTACAGCGTCTTCATGACGGTCACCGGTGTGCAGATCACGCTGTTGGCCCGGCAGCAGGGCATCGTGACGATTGACGTCGGCATGCCGATCTGGATCCCGTATCTCATCATGCCCATCGGCATGGCGTTTCTGGGGTTGTTCTTCGTGGTCAAGGCGTACCGCGCCCTGCGCGGGGATCGCGTCGAAATTCTGGGGCACATCAGCCACGAGAAACAGACGGCCGAGATGGGACACGGGGGGGTGCCCGTTTCGTGAACGCCACGGTCGTTTTGTTCGGAACTTTCGCTCTCCTCTGCCTGATTCGGGTGCCGATCGCCGTGTCCCTCGGCGTGGCGAGCCTGATCGCGCTTCACCTGGTCGATTTCACGCTGTACACCGTCATCCAGAAGATGTTCAGCGCGCTCAATTCGGCGACTCTGATGGCCATCCCGGGATTTGTGTTCGCCGGCGCCATCATGTCCAAGGGCGGTCTGTCGAACCACCTGATTTCCGCGCTGCGCGCCTGGGTTGGCCACATGCGCGGCGGGGTCGCGGTCGTCACCGTGCTCGCCTGCATGATTTTCGCGGCCATCTCCGGATCGAGCCCCGCGACGGCGGCCGCCATCGGCGCCATCATGATCCCGGCCATGGTGGAGTCCGGTTACAGCAAACGCTACGCCATGGGATTGGTGGCCGCATCGGGGACGCTCGGCATCCTCATCCCGCCGTCCATCCCGCTCATCATCTACGGTTCCGTCGCGGAGGAGTCGGTTGGCAAGCTGTTCTCCGCCGGGATCATCCCGGGCCTCGTGCTCGGCGGCATCCTGCTGGTCTCGGCGGTCATCTACGCGCGCATCAAAAACTTCGGCGGACTGCCGCGCGAGAGCATGCAGGAACGGTGGCGCAAGACGGGCAAGGCCATCTGGGGATTCCTGCTGCCGGTGATCATCCTCGGGGGCATCTACTCCGGCGCGGTGACGCCCACCGAGGCGTCCATCGTCGCCGGGGCGTATGGATTCCTCGTGTCCGTCCTGGTGTACCGCGAGATGACCTGGAAGGGGTTCCTCGAGGTGCTGCGCGAGTCCATCAACATCACCGCCATGATCTTTCTCATCATCGCGTCGGCGACCGTGTTCGGCATGTTTTTGACGACCGAACAGGTGCCGCAGGACTTCGCGCAGTGGATTGAGTCGAGCACCTCGAACAAGTGGTTGTTCATTCTCGGGGTCAACATCATGTTCTTCATCCTGGGGATGTTCCTCGAGTCGGTGGCGATCATCCTCATCACGCTGCCGATCCTGTTGCCGGTGTTGGCCCTGTTCCACATCAACGTGATCCAGTTCGCCATCATCATGACCATGAACATGGAGTTCGCGATGATCACGCCGCCCGTCGGCCTCAATCTCTTTGTGGTCAGCGGCATAGCGCGTGAGAAGATCGGGGAGGTGGTCAAGGGGGTTGTGCCGTTCTACGGGTTGATGTTGATTGCGCTGGTGCTGGTCATCGTCTTCCCAGGGTTGTCGCTGACGTTGGCAAAGTGACCAGGGGTTGGAGGGCCGGGGGCGGTCATCACCCGCTTTGCGGCCTCATGTCAGAACCATCCGGGAAATTCAAAGGGGGAAACCACATGTTTCGCTGGAAGCGCTGGGCGGCCATCTTGGCTGCACCGCTGTTAGCCGTTGGCTTATCGGCCTGCGGGCAAACCCAATCCGCGGGCGGTTCACCGGCAAATGCCGGCGGGGGTTCGGCGGGCGGGGACATTCAGTCGTTGACCATCAAGATCTCGCACGTGGTGGCGGAGGATACCCCGAAACACCAGGGCGCACTCGCCATGAAGGACACGATTGAAAAGGAATCGGGCGGCAAGATCAAGGTGCAGGTGTATCCGAACAGCCAATTGTTCGGAGACAAGGATGAATATCAGAATCTGGTGGCCAACAATGTGCAGTTCATCATCCCCGACATGGCGAAGCTGGTCGGCAACGACCCGGGCTTCAACATTCCGTCGATGCCGTTCTTGTTCGACAGCGATGAGGCGGCGGAGGCTTTCTGGGATGGCCCGAAAGGCCAGGAGATCTTCAAACACCTGGAGAAGGACGGTGTTCTTGGCCTCGCCATGTGGCCGAACGGACCGAAGTCCATTACGAATAATGTTCGACCCATCAAGTCACCGGAGGATATGAAAGGCCTGAAATTCCGCACCCAGGGCGGGCAGGTGTTGGAGAAAGTGTATTCGACGCTCGGCGCGGGTTCGGTGTCCATCCCCTTCGACGAGTTGTACACCGCGCTGCAGCAGGGGACCGTGGACGGTGAGGAGAACACCTTCAGCAACATCGAATCCAAGAAGTTCTACGAGGTCCAGAAGTACATGACCATCACCAACCACACCCGGGTCGACTATGTCCTCTTGACGAATACGAAGTTCTGGAACAGCCTGAACGACGCGACCAAGAAGATTGTCATGGACGGGGTCAAGGCGGGGACACAGGTCGCGCGCCAGAAGGCGGCTGAGCTCAACGCATCGGCGCTGGACAAGATCAAGGCGACAGGCAAGATGCAGATCTACACCCTGACGCCAGAGGACGTGCAGAAGTGGCGCGATGCGCTGAAGCCGGTGTACGACGAGTGGACCTCGAAGATCGGCGCGGACGTGATCCAGGACGCGATGAGCCACAACAAGAAGGGATGAAATCGCCGCAACCCGGTGAGAAGGCGCGTCTCGCCGGGTTGTTTTCACCGTGTTCCAAGAGATCTGCAAAATCGGCGGGATCTCGCCGGATTTTCGGATTCCTTCGCGCGCCGAAAGAGCGTAGAATCGAGGCATCCCAGCTGGAATCCGGAGGCGGCGATGGAGACCTGGAAGCGAAATCTGTGGTTGCTGTGGTTCGGCGTGCTGGTCACGTCGGCCAGCTTTTCCATGGTGGTCCCGTTTTTACCCCTGTTCCTCTTGAAAATCGGCGTTCATCAGCAGACCGAGCTGTGGTCGGGGCTGCTGTACAGCGTCACGTTTTTGACCGGCGCGCTGGTCTCCCCGTATTGGGGGTCTCTGGCCGACAAGTACGGCCGGAAGCCGATGATCCTGCGGGCCGGTTTCTCATTGTGCGCGCTGTACATTCTGACCGCGCTGGTGACAAATCCGTACGAGCTGTTGGTCCTGCGCGCGCTGCAGGGGGCGCTCGCCGGATACGTCCCGGGAGCCATCGCGCTGGTGGCGACCAACACCCCGGAGGCGCGGGTCGGGTGGGCTCTGGCCCTGATGTCGACCGGCAACGCGGTGGGGGGCATCCTCGGGCCGCTGTTGGGCGGCGGGTTGGCCAGGCTGTTCGGGAATCGGGTCGCATTTGCCAGCGCGGGCATTCTCGTGTTGCTCTCGACCTTGCTGGTGTTGTTCTTCGTCACGGAGGAACGGTTCGTCCCCAGCAAGACGCGCAGTTCGGTGGTGGAGGCGATGAAGATTGCGGCGTCCAACCGCCCGTTCGTCTGGACGCTGGGGCTGACGGTGTTGACCACGTTCTCCATCATGACCATTGAGCCGGTGTTGCCGCTTTACATCGCCGATCTCGGCGGGTCGTTGCAGGACGCGTCGTTGCTCGCGGGCATCGTGTTCTCGCTGGCGGGCGTCGCCAGCGTGCTGTTTGCTCCGCGATGGGGGAGGTGGGCGGACAAGGTCGGCTTTCAAAAGGTGCTGTTGATCGGGCTCATCGGCGGCGGGATCGGCAACCTATTGCAGATTCCGTTTCACGACATCTGGGGCTTCTCCGTCGTCCGGTTCGTGTACGGGGCGTTTTTTTGCGCCGTCTTTCCGGCGCTCAACGGGTTGGTGGTGGCCAACACGGACCCGGAGTTCCGCGGCCGCGCATTCGGGCTCAATCAGACCGCGAATCAACTCGGCAACATGGTGGGTCCGCTGGTCGGCGGTGCCATTGGCGGCGCCTTCGGGGCGCACAGTGTGTTTCTCGTCACCGGACTGCTGCTTTTGGTGACCGGGGGCGCGGCGTACGGATACGGGCGTCGCATGGTCCACGGGCCGCGGCCGGTGGCACAGCCGGTTCGGACGCGCTGGCTCGGCCGGTGACGCGTTGGACCGGGCGTTTGACCGGAGGCGCACAGCCGGCCCGGGCGTGGCACAGACCGGTCTGGGAGGCGGGCGCGCCTTAGCGCGCCGGTATGGCGATAGACAAGATGAGCGTGTGAAAACAGGGCGGATGGAGATGTGCTCCATCCGCCCTTGAGTGTGCTCGGTGTGGGGAATGGTCCGCCCAGGCCTCAGGCGATGTGTTGCTCGGCGGATTGCGCACGGCGCCGGCCGCCGAACAGGAATTCCATCACCGCGTTGGTCCGCTGGCGCGCTCTGCCGATGAACAGCGGCGTCAACACCAGGATCACCACGAGGTTGACCAACAGCCCCCAGAAGCCCTCGTACACCCCGTGGGCGTTGTGGCTGGCGTACAGGTAGAACACGGTCGGCAGGCCGGCCAACAGTCCGCCCGTCACCGCCTCCTTGGGCAGGTTGCGCACGTAGAGGCTGAGGACGACGGCCGGGAAGGTCTGGACGATCCCGGAGACACCCATCAACTGAAGCGACACCAGCGCCGTCGGGAACGCCAGTCCGAACACCAGGGCGAGGCCGATGACGACGAACACCATGGAACGCGTCACCAGGGTCAGGCGGCGCTGATCGGCGTCGGGACGGATGAGGTCACGGTAGACGTTGTTCGCGAACAGGTTGCTCGCCCCGATGGCCATGATGGAGCAGGGGACCAGCGATGCCAGCGCGATGGTCGCATACGCGAGCCCCTGCGCGAATCCGCCGTACGAGTCGTGGATGAGGGTCAGGAACGCCAGGCGCGCGTTGGTCCCATGCGGGACGACCATGAACGCCAGCAGGCCGAGGAACGTCACCAGCATCAACACGATGTTGTACAGCGGCAGGACGATGGCGTTGCGCTTCAGGATCTCGGCGCTCTTGGAGCTGAACGTCCCGGTTGCCGTGTGCGGCCACATGAACAGCGCCATGGCGGAGATCAGGGCCGCGGTCGAGAACCACCAGATGCCCTTCGGACCGGAGGTCGGCAGCACCAGCAACTTCGGATGCTGGTCGGCAATGGCCTGAACCATCTGGCCCCAGCCGCCGAAGTGGATGATGGGCAGCGAGATCACCAGGAACAGCATGACGACCCACACCAGGATGTCTTTGATGATGGCGGTGTAGGTCGGGGCCTTCAGCCCGCTGAAGAACGTGTACAGCGCCACCAGGAGGAAGGAGACGACGACAATCAGTTTCACATTGACAATGCCGGCGGCCGCCACCTGCAGGGTGTCGAGGATGCCGCTCAATTGAAGATCAATGTACGGGATGAGCATCAGCACTCCGGTGATGGCCACCAAAAACGAGAGCAGTTTGCTGTCGAAGCGCCCGCCCACGTAGTCGGCGAGCGTCATGTATCCATGCTCCTTGGCCACCCGCCACAGGCGCGGCAAAAAGAAGTACGCCAACGGATAGGCCAGCACCACGTACGGGGTGGCGAAGAAGGCCGTGCTGCCGCCGGAGTAGGCGGAGCTGGTCAAACCGAGGAAGGTGTACGCCGTGTACACGTCCGCGCCGACCAGGAACCAGACGAACAGACTGCCGAGTTTCCGGCCGCCGACGGACCATTCCTCGACGGAGCTGCGCGCCTCCTTACTGCGGCCCGCCAGAAAGCCGACCAACACCACGGCCAGCACGATGACGGCCGTGACGGCGAATGCCAACGGGTTGCCCTGCATCAGACGGACGCCTCCTTCGACAGGATTGCATGGATGGCCCACGTGAACAGCGGCGTCAGCACCATCCAGATCAGCAGCCAGAAGTGCAGCAACGGGAAGCCCAGGATGATGGGATGGATGCGATTCACCCAGGGCAGCGCCACCAGCTGCGCCAAAAACGGCACGATGAACAGAATGAAGACGATGAAGCGGCGCAAGCCGTTCTCCTCCTTCCAATTCTCACGAGTTGGCTGTAAACGATTACAGACGAACATTGTACGAGCCCGCCATGAGAAGATCAAATGAAAGTGGATTAAAAAAGGGTGGAATTGACAGAGTTCGCCGAGGGGTTGTTCGATTCAGGGGCTCAGTGGATTCAATCGAGGGGCGGGAACTGTTCCGGGGACCAGTGCGCCAACGCCTCGCTCACCGCGGGGTCCGTGAGGTGAACCCGGACGATCGGAAGTCCGAGCGCCTCGACCTGCTTCGGGGAGACCATGAGCGGACGCCACGCCGCGGGCACCCGATGGAACACGGCGTCGATATCCCGAATCAGTTGATGGAGGTCGATGGCCTCGTACACCGGACCATACGGTGCGAGGTATTCGCGGGCGCGCTGCCACATCCGCCATCCTCCACGCACATTTCCATTCTCGAGGTGATAGAGACACACGGCCGCCTGAATCAGGCCCTTGAGGACCACCGGACGGCCGCTGTCGAGCCAGAGCGACTCCAGATACTCGTGGCATTCGAAGTAATCGCGCGTGACGTTGAAACAATACAGGTAGGTCATCATACGCGGATCCACGTGTCACACCCCCTTCGGTCGGGACTCGACTGAGCGGCTACACCGACGTCTTGCCGGACGTCGGCCCGGGCGGACATGGGTGTGGCAGAGCCCGTCCCGCCGCCCCGCGGTGCCTGAAGCGGGATGGTGTATACTGGGGACGGGACAGGCCCGGGCGGATGCCGGGAGACGCCGTCCTCATGGCACCATGGTATCACGGCCGGCCGGCGTGTGCACCAGGAGCGGATCGGCCTGAGCAAAGAGGGGGACCCACGTGGAACGCACGCGCATCATCCTGGACGTCGATACGGGCGTGGACGACGCCCTTGCCATTCTGTATGCTCTGCGCTCGCCGGGCCTGGACGTGCTCGGCATCACCACCTGTTTTGGAAATGTGGATGTGGATCGGGCGACCCGGAACACCCTGGCCGTGGTGGAGCTGTGCGGTTTGGACGTCCCGGTGTACCGGGGGGCCGAGCGGCCGATCCTGCGCGAGTGGACCGGCCCGGTTCCCTGGATTCACGGTGAGGACGGCCTCGGCAACACAGCGCTTCCGGCGCCCCGGCGCCGGGCCGAATCGCAGGAGGCCGCCTCGTTTTTGCGGGAAGCCATCCGGCGCCATCCGGGTGAGGTGGCCCTGGTGCCGGTCGCCCGCCTGACTAACGTCGCCCGGGCGTTTCTGTTCGATCCCGAGCTGCCCCGGTTGGTCCGCGGCGTGGTCTTCATGGGCGGCGCGGCGTTCTGCCCAGGGAACGTCACCGCGGTGGCAGAGGCGAATGTGTGGGGGGACCCGGAAGCCGCGGAGATTGTGCTGCAATCCGGCGCGCCCCTGACCATGGTCGGGCTCGATGTCACGATGCGGGCGCGGCTGGAGGCGCACGAACTGGATCGGCTCAATCCCGCTTTGCCGCATGCGGCGTTGGTCCGCGACGCGGTCTCCTTTTACATGAACGCGTACGAGGAGACCCAGGGCGTGCGAGGCCGCTGGTGTCCGTTGCACGACCCCCTGGCGGTCGCCGTCGCCGAAGACCCGACGCTGTGCACCACGCGGCCGTATCCGGTGCGCATCTCGTGCGACGGGGCGACCGCGGGGATGACCGTCGTCGACGCCCGGCCGCACGCCGACAAGGAACCGAACGTGGCGGTGTGCGTCGACGTGGATGTGGATCGGTTCCTCGGCCGATTCCGCGAACGGTTGGGGATGTCCTGAAGCCGGGCTTGTGCTCGGGTTGTGGATGTCCAGAGAGGCGCCTGCCCAGGCGCTCTGGAGGCCCGGAGAGGCGCCTTCGCGGGTTCCATCCATCCTAACGCAGGCCCGCGCCCGGCAAATCCCCGCGGTACAGCCGGAGGGTGCGCCGGGCCATCGTGGCGCTGGAGATGGCTCCGCCGGCGATCCGCCGCAGGTGCTGGGCTTCGCGCCGGAGATCGTCCAGATGTGCACGGCAGCGGCCGAGGTCATCGTGCAGGCGGGCGGCCGTCCAGGGGATGCGGGGGACGGCGTGATCGCCAAAGTTGGTCCGCAGGGCGCGCCGGAAATTTCGACGGGTGATGAGGCCGAGGTAGCCGCCCATGCCGATGGCGAGCACCGGGACGCCGCAGCGGATGGCCTCCATCGCCACCCGCCCGGTGCCGATGACCAGGTCGCAGGAACGATAGAACAGGGCGAGATCATCCAGGTGCCCGAGAACACGCACACCCGGGTACCGGGTGACGGCCGAAGGGCTGCCGTGCCCCGCGACCAAGACGGTGACGTCCTGGTGCCGGGCGGCGAATCGGGCGGCGGCGCGGATCACGCGCAGACCGAGGGCCCGCTTCCCGAGCGTGAAGCGCCCGGCGTAGCCGATGACAAATCGGCCTTTGGACCGTCGGACGGCGCCCGCACGGCAGGGCGGGACGCCGTTTGGGATGACGACGACTTTGCCGGGATGGACCCCGACGCCAACAGCGTAACGTCCGGCGGCCGGGGAGACGGCAATCACGGCGTGTGCCCGCCTTGCGACGCGGCGCAGGGCCGCTGGCTGGGCGTACAGGCCGTGGACGGTGACGATCACGCGCGTCGTGCCCCCGAGGGCGGCGGCCAACCGGTAACCGGGCGTGTCGTGGACGTGGACCACATCCGCGCCGAGTGCGCGGATGGTCTGACGCAGCGCGGAGATCCGCCAGGGCCCGGTGACCACCGGAATCTCCAGCCGGCGCAGGTGGGCGGTCCACGGGCCGCCCGCGGTGAACACGGAGACGGTGTTTCCTTGGGCTGCGAGGGTTCGGGCGAGGGTCAGGACGTGCGTTTCGGTCCCGCCCCCCGGCCAGAGGCGATGGATGACGTGGAGAATGTGCACCGATCCTGCCTCCTCTCTCCCGTTGCGGTGGTTTGCTTCGGTGCATCTTCTCCACGGTATGTCACGCCGGGTCGGCCTGTCCGGGGCGGGGCCCGGGTGTGCGAGAAACAGGCTTTGGTTCAGGAGGGGCTTGGAATGGGCGAGTGGACGTGGCTGTTCAAACGGTTTCCGCTGGCGGACATGGAGGTGGCCGGGCCCCCGCTCGACCCGCGGGTGGCCAACGTGCTGGTGCGGACATTCCGGCGTGTGCCGGACGAAGGGGAGGAAGCCCGATACGAGGTGCGCGTGGCGCCGCACAACGTGGCGCCGTTTCGGGGTGGGCCATGGCTGCGCACGTTCACGGAGTCGGAGTTGGAGGAGCCGGGCGAGGCCGTCGCGCGGTTTCGCGATGAGATCGCCCGGGAGATTGCCCGCATCCAATCCGGAAGCTCGAGCGAAGGCGCGGCCTCGGCACCGGATGCGGGAGCGGGACCCTGAGCCCAAGGGGCCGTCTGCCGCGCACGGCGGCCCCGGCGGCCGGCCGGTTCGCCGGGTGCCGGTTTACGCGCAGCGCACGACCCGCCCTCCGGGCGAAGGGTCCACGCGGAGCGCCCCGTCAAACGGCGCGGCGCCCGCCTCACGGAGCGCCCCGTCAAACCGCGGGGTGAAGGGTCCATTGGCCTCAGTTCGCCCGGCGCCCCTCGCGGTGCGGATGCAGGATGGCGTACACCGCCCGGATGGCGGGCGTGTCGATGGCGTGTGAATCCGCCAGCTGCAGCAGCACCCCCTGAATGCGCTCGACCTCAATCGGCAACCCTTTCTCCAGGTCGCGGTGCATGCTCGCGGTCATGGACGCGGGCAGGCGCTCCAACCACCGGAGGGCCCGCAGGGCGGCGTCGGAGGGTACATCGGGGCATTCGGCCCTGGCGATGGCGGCCGCCTCAAGGGCGAAGTCGCGCATCAACCCGGCGGCGGCCGGGTCCTCCCGGATGACGCCGATGGGTTGCCGGATGGTTGCGGTCAGGCCGCTGAGCGTCGACAGGCAGATGTATTTCATCCACATATCGGCGAGGATCTGATCGCTTCGGCGAGCGACAAATCCGCGGTTCTGCAGCGTCTCGTCGAGAGCGGGGAGCCGCTCGCGGTCGCTGTCGGGCAGAGGGCCGTAGGTGACGTCGTGCAATTGGCTGGTGTGCACCACGTCTCCTTCCTCATTCAGCGTGCTCTCGATGTGGCACAGGCCGCCGAGCAGCCGACCGGCGGGGACGACCTTGCGCAGGTCGTCGAGATGCCGAATGCCGTTGAGCAGCGGCAGGACCAGGGCGCCGCGGTCGGCCAGTTCGGATACCTGCGGCAGCGCGCCGTCGAGGTGATACTGTTTGACGGCCAACAGCACCAGCTCCGGGTCTTTCACATCCGCCGCGCGCGTCGCGATTCGGGGATCGACGTGGATGTCCCCGTGCACGCTGTGCACGCGCAGGCCCCGTTCGGCGAGCTGGCGGCGCCGGTTTTCGCGTACGAGGAACGTGACCGGGACGCCGTGTTGGGCAAGCCTCGCCCCGAAATACCCCCCCACGGCCCCCGCTCCGATGACGACCACATGCATGAATGAAGCCTCCTCCGTGACACCGGTCTGCTTGTGGGACGCCTTGGGCAGGACCGTGCCCATGGCGACCGGGTGGCGCCGGGACCGATGTCCCACGATTCTGACCCCTCCATCATACCACGCTTTTGTGCCGATGACGCGGTGCGGATGTCCGTTTCGGTGCAATCGCGTCCGCATACGCTGGCCCCATCCTGTGCGGGAGGCGGGAGCCATGGCACGCAAACCGGAGCTCGGCAAGTATCTACTGTATCGGTGGTTCTCGAAACACCCGGACATCCGGCGCCATCTGCCCGCCACGGCCCGTTACACGCCGGCCGTGCTGCGGGCGTATCTCAAAATGTATAAAACGGTGTTTGTCAAGCCGTCGGGGGGCAGCCGAGGCCACGGCATCCTCAAGGTGTGGCGGGACGGGGACCGCGTGTATGTACAGCACACGGTGCACCCCGCGAAGTCGTTTTCCTCCGTGGACGACGCGGTGCGGCACGTGGAGCGCCTGCGCGAAGCGAAGGCGTACGTGGTGCAACAGGGCCTGCACCTGCTGCGCGTGGATGGACGGCCGGTTGACATTCGAGTGTTGGTGCAGCGGGATCGACCCGGTGGACCGTGGCTGTACACGGGAATGGTGGCGAAGGTGGCGGGTGCGGGCAGCGTGGTGACGAATGTCGCGCTGAGCCGAGGGCGGGTGATTGCGGTGGAGGAGGCGCTTCGCCGCGGCCTCGGGTGGGGCCCGAAGAGGATTCGGGCGTGCGTGGCGCGTCTGCGCGAACTGGCCCTGACCGCCGCCCGGCACTTCGACGGGTATCAGCCGTACCGGGAGTTGGGGTTTGACATCGGGATCGATCGCGCCGGGCGCATCTGGCTCATCGAAGAGAACACGGCACCGAGCCATCCGCTGATGAAGAAACTCCGGAGCCATCCGGAGATCGGGCGGCTGATGGACCGCCGATGGAGGTCGTACCAACAGGCGCTGCGCAAACGGTGACCGATTGTTGTTCAAAAACGAGCCAAAAAGTATGTCAGAAATGGGTGCAACGGCGCGATATAGTATGTCATAATATGAGCCATACGGAGAAGGTGAGGAGTGGTCCTGTGAATCGCGCGAACGTTCAGCGTCTGACGCCGGTGCAGTTGACGGAGGCCGCAATCTGCCGGGGCGAGGCGGTCCTTTTGGAAAATGGGGCCCTCTGCGCCGAGACCGGGAAGTACACGGGCAGGTCTCCGAAGGACAAGTATTTCGTGGCCTACGAGGGATGCCCGTTGCCGCGGGAGGCGCACAACTGGCTGACCGAGGCACAGTTTGATCGGCTGTTTGAAAAGGTTCAGGCACACCTGGCCGAGACGGGCGGGTTCGTGTTTGACGGCGCGGTCAACCACCATCCCCGGTACCGGGTGCCGGTGCGATTCGTGACGGAGTTCGCGTGGCACAACCTGTTCGTCCAGCGGTTGTTCATGCCGGGCAATCCGGAGGAGGCGCCGCTGTACACCGTTTACGGTGTGCCGAGCCTGAAGGCGGATCCGGCGGTGGACGGCACGCGCTCGGAGACGTTCATCGTCCTCCATCTGCGCCGCGGCATCGTCCTCATCGGAGGGACGGAGTACGCGGGGGAGTTGAAGAAATCCATTTTCACGCTGATGCATCACCACCTGGCGGAGCAGGGGGTGTTGCCGATGCACTGCTCGGCGTCGGTGGGCGGCGCGGGGGATGTGGCGTTGTTCTTCGGCCTGTCGGGGACCGGGAAGACCACCCTGTCCGCCGATCCGGCGCGCCGTCTGATTGGCGACGACGAGCACGGGTGGTGCGATGACGGCGTGTTCAACATGGAAAACGGGTGCTACGCGAAGTGCATCGACCTCTCGGAGGAGCGGGAGCCGGACATCTACCACGCGATTCGGTTCGGCGCGGTGCTGGAGAACGTGATGTATGACGACGCCCGTCGTCCGCTGTATCAGGATCGGACGCGGACGGAGAACACGCGCGCCGCGTATCCCCTCTCGTTCATCCGGAACGTCGAGCCGAGCGGCCGCGGCGGGCACCCGAGGGCGATTGTCTTTCTGTCGGCGGACGCGTCGGGGGTGCTTCCGGCGGTGGCCCGCCTGTCGCCCGAGGATGCGCGTCGGCACTACCTGCTGGGATACACCAGCAAGCTGGCGGGGACGGAGCGCGGCGTGGTGAATCCGGAGCCGACGTTCTCGGCCTGTTTCGGAGCGCCGTTTTTGACGGATCGGCCGGCGCGTTACGCCGACATGTTGATGGAGCGCGTCGCGCGGCACCGGGTGCCGGTGTATCTGGTGAGCACCGGTTGGGTCGGCGGCGGGTACGGGCAGACGGACCGCATGCCGCTGGCGTTGACGCGCCGGATTGTGCACCTGGCGTTGTCGGGGGCTTTGGATGGGGTGCCGACGACGCGGGATGAGGCGCTGTTCCTCGAGGTGCCGGTGGCCATCGACGGGATCCCGGAGGTGTACCTGAAGCCGTGGCTCGGCTTTGCGGATTCCAGCCGGTACGAGGCGGCGCGGCGTGAACTGGCCGAGGCGTTCGCAGAGCGCCTGGCGCTGTACGAGACGCTGTCTGTGTGAGCACCGAGAGGCTCCGCCGCACATGCGGCGGAGCCTCTCCTTTGGGCCGGAGCACTCGGGGTCTCGGGGCAGGGGCGCGTCAGGCGCGTCGCGCGCGCCGGGCCAATCGGGTCAGCAGGAGGCGGCCCGTCAACCAGGTCAACGCGGCGACGAGGATCCAGACCGCGAGCAGGACGGGGGTTCGCTGTGGATTTTGCGACATCCCGCCGACCGCGATGAGTCCTAAGACGGTCCCCGCCATGAGGCCTGTGCCCACGAGCAGGACGTCCCAGAGCGCGTCGAAGGAGAAGAGACCTCCCTCCCGCTCCAATGGCAACCGCCGAAACATGGCGAAGGCGAGCGCAAGCCACCCGACGCTCCAGACGGCGTACCAGAGTCCGACGTGCCAAGGCGAGATCACCGGGTGCTCCGACCACAGGGAGGGACCTTGGATGGGAGAGAGGGATTCGACGGCCTGGGTGATCCGGTTCACCGCGTTCCAGTACGCGGGACCGTGCATGGTCATGTTGGCCAACTCCGTCGTCATCATGGCCGCGTAACTCGGGACCAGGGCCAGAAGCAGTGCGCACACCATGGCGAAGAGGGTGGGTCCGACGCCGATGGACACCGCGAAGCCCACCGCGAAGGCGGCCGTGGTCTGCAGTCCCTCCATCAGAAACCAGGCGAGGATCTGCACGGTGGGGACGACGGTGCCGAACGCCTTGTTCACGGCGATATCAAACAGGGTCAGCACCAGGAGAACTCCCCAGATCCCTGTCAGGCAGATGGCGATCTGGGTGGCGAGAAGGTCGCGCCGACGGATGGGCGCTGCCAGCGTGATGAGAAGTCTGCCGCGGGCCCGCTCCATGGCCATCGGAACGACGCCGACGACCAGGGCCGCCATCGCCAGGTGTCTGGCGGCGTTGACGTGCGGATCCAGCGTGTGCAACATGGCGATCACGGGTTGCGCCAACAGCTCGGGAGGCGGCGAATACGCCGTGCGGGTCTGCATGGCCGTCCAGTATCCGACCAGGGTGTGCACGGGGCCCGCCCAGGTGAAAAGCGCCCACGCGATCAACCAGCCGCGCAGCTGGCGCCACTGTTTGTAGACGATGGCCTCAGGGAAGAAGGATGCCCTCACGCCGGTAGCCCTCCCTTTCCATGAAATGACGGAACAGCTCCTCGAGCTCCAGGTCCACGACTTCGCAGTACGTCGCGCCCGCCTCGCCCAGCGCCGTGACGACCGCTTGCACATTGCCGCTCACGGTGATCAGGACCATCCGGCCGCTGCGCTGCACCTCCACGACGGCCGGGTGGTGGACGATGGACTCGGGCAACTCCCCGGCCAGAACGGCCTGCACGCGCTTGACCGTGTCCCGAAGGTGGTCCAGCTGGCCGGATGCCAGAGCGCGGCCGCTGAACAGGATGGTCACACTGTCCGCGATGCGTTCGAGATCGTCCAGGTGATGCGTGGCGATCACGATGGTGGCTCCGGTCCCCGATGCCTCCTGCAGGAGAAGTTGAAGGAACTGGCGTTTGACCACCGGATCGAGCCCGTTGGTCGGTTCGTCCAGCAGGAGCACCTCCGGGTGTGCCGACAGTGCAACGGTGAGGCGGAGTTGTGTGCGCATTCCCTGGGACAGGTTGCGCAGGGGCGCACCCTCGGGCAACTCCAGCGCCTCCAGCAACCGCCGGCAGCGGGTCTCGTCCCAGGTCCGGTACAGCAACCGGTGGTAGTGCAGATAATCGCGCACGCGCATGCCGCGGGGGAGATCTCCCTCGCTGGCCACGAGGTGCACACGCTGGCGAAGCTCGGTGGCCTCTGTGTCCATCACTTCGCCGAGCACCCGGACCTGCCCCCTGCTTGGCCGGTACAGCCCCATTAGAATGCGGAGCAGGGTGCTCTTTCCCGCTCCGTTGGCGCCGATGACGCCGTGGATGCTGCCCGCCGGCACGGACAGGTTCACGCCGCGGAGCACCGGGCGTCCGCCGAACATTTTGTGCAGGTCAACGGTCTCGATGGCCGTCCTCATGTCCATCCTCCTCCCGCTTCCACTGATGCACCACGTCTTGAAACATCGCCAGCACGTCCTCGGGGCGCAGGTTCAGGTGATGCGCATCGACGAGCAACTTGCGCATGGACGCCCGCAGTTCGGCGAATCGTCGTTCTGAATCGGGGGGCACCGCGGGCTCCGCGATGAAGGTGCCCCGCCCGCGGATGACCTCGATGACTCGGTCACGTTCGAGTTCCTGGTACGCCTTGGCGACCGTGTTGTGATTGATGGCCAGAGCCACGGCGAGCTCACGCACCGACGGCAACCGATCCCCCGGTTTCAACACGCCCTTGGCCACCGCGGCCTTCACACCGTCAATCACCTGCTGGTACACCGGTACAGACAACTTTGGGTTGACGTGCAGCCACATTCAGGCACCTCCCTCTCGTGGATGAGCACGACGTTTATGTCCATGTGTACCGGTATTACTAGTACACACAGACAATACGGCGCCGCGGGCGCGTTTGTCAAGACCTGTGTGGTGATTTGTGGACCGGGCGGGCTCCGCCGCGGGTGCTGCGGAGCCCGCCCTGGGCCGGGGGGCGGCGGAGTTGTTGCCGGGGAGGGGTTGACGTGTCGGTGGGAGCTTGCGGCCGCGCCCTGCTTCGGCCCGTCACGGAGCGCATCCAGGCAGCCAACGCAGCGGCACCACGGTGCCTTTGGGCAAGTCGGGCTCGTCAATCCGCACCAGGCAATTGCTCACCGCGAGGCTGGAGAGCACGCCGGAGGATTGGGACAGGCTCGCGTCGACGGAGAGCACCCCGTCGGTCAGCATCGCCCGGGCGCGCAGGATCCGGGTGTGCTTGACCGGCTTGAGGTGCAGATCGTGCATCAGGCGGCCGGTCGCGGGGAAGGGGCAAACCGGGCGGCCGAGGGCCACATCGAACCAGACCCGAACCAGCGATTCGAATTGAATGAGCGCCGCGGCCGGGTTGCCGGAGAGGGCGAAGGCGGTGCACGTCCCGATGCGGGCGGCGAGGAAAGGCGATCCCGGCCGCATCCACACCTTGTGCACGGCGGTCCTTCCGCCGAGGGCCGCCAGGACCCCGGGAATGAAGTCGAAGTCGCCCGCCGACGCGCCGCCCGTCGTGATCACGCAGTCGCACGACGCGGACAGCCGGGCGATCTCCTTTCGGATGTGCTCGGCGTCATCCGGGAGGACCTCCACCGCCACCACCTCGCCGCCGGCGGCCGTGGCCCAACCTGGGATGAGCAGGTCGTTTCCGCTGTAGATCTGGCCCGGCCCGAGCGGCGCCCCGGGCGTGGTGACCAACTCGGAGCCCGTGACCACCACACCCACGCGCGGCGTCCGGTGCACCGGCACGCGGGCGACCCCGAACGTCTTGGCCAGGGCCTCCTCCAGCGGGCCCATCCGGGTGCCCGCCACGAGCAGGGTCCGCCCCGCCGGGGCATCGTCCCCCGCGGGCTGCACCGACTCCCCCGGCCGCACGCGCCGCAGCACCTCCACCTGACCCGGCTTTGGTTCATCACACCACTCGAACCGGGCGACGGCGTCCGCACCCGGAGGCATCGGCGCTCCGGTGAGGATGCGAACCGCCTCGCCCGGCCCGACCCACGGCGCGGCCCTCTCTCCCGCGGCGGTGGCCGCGCGCACCGCCAGCCGCGCGGGCACGCGCTCGGTGTCCGCCGCCCGGATGGCGAAGCCGTCCATCATCGCCCGGTCGAACGGGGGGACCGGGATGGCCGCCCGCACCGGCCCCGCGAGCGTCCGGCCCCGCGCCGCCGTCAGGGGGACTTCCTCGACCGGCATCGGCTGGGCCAGCGCCGCGACGCGGCCGATGGCCTCGTCCAGTGTGCAGAATTCCGCCATCTTTTCACCTCATCACGAAAGAACGGAGGGAGCGATGCGCCCTCCGTTCCCGTTTCGGCCGTTCCACGGGCTGATCCGCCCCACGGTCATGCGACCGTGCGACCATCGCCCGTGCCAAGCGCTCACCCCTGCACGCGGCACCTCTCATCCGCGCCGCGTTCGGGATCAGGCCTGGAGAATACGTTCGATCTCGTCGAGCGCCTCCTCATCCAGCTTCACGCCGGAGGCCTTGACGTTCTCCTCCACCTGTTCCGGACGCGAGGCGCCGATGAGTGCGCTCGCGACGCTCGGGAGCCGCAACACCCAGGCAATGGCCAGCTGCGCCAGGGAAATCTCCAGGCGGTTGGCGACGGTCCGCAGCTGTTCCACCTTGTCGAGCAGGGCGTCGTCCAGATACCGTTGAATGGACTGGGCCACCTTCGGGGTCGCGGCGCGCGATCCCTCCGGCAGGGGCTGCCCCTTCTTGTATTTGCCGGTCAGGACGCCCTGCGCCAGCGGGGAGAAGACCACCTGGCCGATGCCCGCCTCGTCGCAGATAGGGATGACCGCCGTCTCGATGTAGCGGTTGAACAGATTGTACACCGGCTGGCTGGCCGCCAATTTGCGCAGGCCGAGCTGCTTCTGCAGGCTGACCGCGGCGGCGATGCGATCCGCCGGCCACTCGCTGATCCCGGTGTAGAGGACCTTGCCCTGCGCGACGAGATCGTCGAGGGCGCGCAGCACCTCTTCCAGATCCGTCTCGGGGTCGTAGCGGTGGCAGTAGAAGATGTCGACGTAGTCCACGCCGAGCGCGCGCAGACTCTTGTCCACCTCTTCAAAGATGTGCTTGCGGCTCAGACCGCGGTTGTTGACGCCCGGTCCGACGGGCCAGAACGCCTTGGTCGTCACCACGTAGCTGTCCCGGGGGTACCCGGCCAGCGCCCGCCTCAGCACCTCCTCCGCGGCGTGCGGGGTCGCCCCGTACACGTTCGCGCAGTCAAAGTGGTTGATCCCGAGGTCGTACGCGGTCTTGATGCACCGCACGGCCTGCTCCTGCTCCGTCACGGTGCCGTATGTAAGCCAGCTGCCGAGTGCGATTTCGGATACCTTGAGGCCGCTTTTGCCGAGTCTGCGATACTCCATGTGGCTTCCACCTCCGCCCCTCATTCTACTCCAGCGGGCCCCCGCCTCCAAGCGTGGATTTCGGACCTTTTGTTCAATGAGCCGCATCCGGCCCTCACTGCAGGGGACCTCGTTGGAAGTAGCCGAGGCGGCGCAGGGTGAACGGATCGACCGCGACGAAGCCGAGGGCCCGCCAGCAATCGTCGTCCTGGCCGGTCAGACAGGCGATCCAGCCGCCGCATCCGGCCTCGATGCTGGCGTCCATGGCGCAGGTCAGAAGCGTTTCGGCCGTGCGAAGGCCGATGGGGTCGGCCGGACGCAGCGATGGGTGCAGCGCGATGCCGGCGATGAAAAAATCGCGCAGGGCGGGCCGGGCCCATCCGGCGAGCAGGCCGGCCACGCGCCCGTCCGGCCACTGCCCGACGGCGAGCCGGGGCGCGGGTTGATGACCGCAATCCGCCAGCCAGAATTCGTGGCGGATGGCGGCGAGCGCTCGCGCGGCCCGCTCCCACGCGTCGTCCGAGGAGGCCTCCCGGCGCCACGCGGAAACGGTTCGGTTCAACACGGGCTTGACCTCCCGCGGCGGCAGCCAGCGGGCATCCAGGATGGGGGGCCATCCGGTGTTCGATGGGGAATGCGGGCTGCCGGCGGGATCGACCGGTGGTGCAAAGGGATGGGCGAATCGAGAACGAATGGGCATGGCGAGCACACTCCTGTGCGCGGAATGGGGGTCTGCCGAGGGACGATGCGCCGGATCCGGCGAGTGGCCGGCGGATGAGATGACCGGGTGGTGGTCCGGGATCCGAGGCGCCCTTCTCCCATTGTATCCATCCTGTGCCGTTTGAGTCCGCCTGCTTCGGCGGGACAAGCCGGCGGGTGGACGGGGGGCGGGGGGTGTGCTAGGATGGAGCCATCCCGGCGGAAGGAGATTCCAACCGCTGTGGCGCCGCGCTTCAGCGGCCGGCTGGCCCTGCGGCGCGCGCGGACTCAGGCAGGGAAGGGTGTTGTCGGTGCCGAAATCGTACACGCAACCGCCGGCCATGCAGCTGGAGCCAAACACCGAGTACGACGCCGTGATCCACACCACGGAAGGGGACTTCACGGTGGAGCTGTTTGCGGCCAAGGCGCCGCTGACGGTGAACAATTTCGTCGCGCTGGCGCGCGACGGGTTTTACGACGGCGTCGTGTTCCATCGCATCATTCGGGAGTTCATGATCCAGACGGGCGATCCGACCGGCACCGGCATGGGGGGGCCGGGGTACCGGTTCGCGGACGAGCTGCCCCCGGTCGAGCCGTACGAGCCGGGCGTCGTCGCCATGGCGAACGCGGGCCCGAACACGAACGGATCGCAGTTTTTCATCTGCACGGGAGATCAGTGCCGGCATCTGAATCGATATCCGAATTACACCGTCTTCGGGCGGGTGCGCGAGGGCATGGACACCGTCCGGCGCATCGCGGCGACGCCGGTGACGCGGTCCGCGACCGGGGAGATGAGCCGGCCGACGGTGGAGGTGCGCATGACGTCCATTGAGATTGTGGCCCGGCCCCGGACGGAGTGAGGGAGGCCCCATCGGAAGGGGCGACGGCCGGCCCGGCCCAGGCGGCCGCCCTGGTTTGGACGAGGCCGGCACCGCCGGCCGCCGTCAAGGTGGACCTTGGGGCCGGGCGGCTGCCCCGGTCGGGACGTCGCCCGGCGGGGGCCGGTGTCAGGTGGACTTCTCTCTATCCCGGTGTTCCTGGGCGTGGCCGTGCGCGGGGACGGGGCCGACCGCCGGATCGACCCGACGCCAGGTGTTCAGCTCGTGGATGCGGCTCGCCAAGTCCGCGATATCGGCGAAGTGCGCGGAGATGACGTCCCAGTCCTCCTCGTGATGCACCTCTTGCAGCAGGTCTTCGATGGCGCGCTCAAAACGGACAATCTGGTCGGGGATGGTGGCGCGGATTCGCTCCCACTGGACGAGAATCTCCTCCTGCTCCCGGGGATCGAGCTCTTCGTACGGACGCTCGAAATCCGGCAGCTCGATGCCGAGCCTGGGGTCGAGTTTGAAGGACATCGGCGCACCTCCTGCAAGCTCAGGTATAGTGATGTGTATGGCGATCCGCTGGCATACTTTCATCATAGGCGAGCCCTCGCGGTGCGGACAACGGCGAATTTTTCGCCGGCGAAGTGGCTCGCGACACCTTGAAGGAGGACCGCATCCCGCATGACGGCCCGCACAGCACTGGTGACCGGCGGCGCCGGCGGCCTCGGCTTCGCCGTCGTGCGCACGCTGTTGGAATCCGGATGGGACGTGTGCTTCACCTACCGGACGAGTTTGGACAAGGCCGAGGCCCTGATCCGGTTGGCGTCCGGCCTCGGCCGCCGCGCGCACGCGGTCCGCGCCGACCTGTTGGACCGGGCGCAGGTCGTCGACGCGGTGGAGACGGTGATGTCTGAGTGTTCGGCCATCGACGCCCTGGTCCACAACTTCGGACCGTTCGTCTTCGAGCGCGTACCGCTGGCGTCGTACACCGAGGAGATGTGGACGCGCATGATGGACGGCAATCTGAACAATTTCTTCTGGATCTACCGGCGGGTCATCGGCAGGATGCGTGAACGCCGTTTCGGGCGCATCGTCACCGTCGGGTACGATGGCGCCGGAGAGGCGGCGGGGTGGCGCCACCGCGCCGCGTACGCCGCCGCCAAGTCCGCCCTGGCCAGCCTCACCCGCTCCATCGCCCGCGAGGAACGGGCGTACGGGATCACCGCGAACATGGTGTGTCCGGGCGACATCCGCGGCGTCAACAAGGAGCGCATGCGCCGGGAGGTCCCGCCGGGGCCGGACGGCGAGCGGCCGCCGGTGGGGGAGGATGTGGCCCGGATGATTGCGTTTCTGTGCCACGAGGACAGCCAACAGGTGAATGGGACCGTGACTCAGGTCACGGGCGGGCGGGACATTCGCGCCCGTGAAGAGGCTCCGGCGGCGGAATCGTTCGCTGGGCCAAGGGAGGGGTGACGGTGGCGTACGCAGAGCATCTTCGCCGCTATTTCCCAGCGGTTCGCGGAGTGACCTATCTGAACACGGCGTACGCGGGGGCGCTGCCCGAGGCGTCCGTCTCCGCGATGCAGGCTGCCCATGCGCAGGCCGGTGAGGAGGGGCGGCTGGAGGTGGTGCAGACGTCTCGCCTGGCGGTCATCCGCCAACAGCTGCGCGAACATCTGGCGCATCTGTTGCACACCAACCCCTCCACCATCGCGTTGACCACCGGAGCGGCGCACGCCCTCAGCCTGGTGCTGTGGGGGCTCACGATGCAGCCCGGGGAGGAGATCCTGTACGCCGGCCTGGGCGATCCGGATCTGCTTTTGCCGCTTTACACCTTCCGGCAGCGAAGCGGGGTCGTCATCCGTCATCTTACAGGCTTTGCCGACGGGGACGCCCTGGTGGCCCAGGTGAAAGAGGCCCTCACCCAGCGCACGCGACTGGTCGTCGTGGCGCAGGTGGATCATCGGAGCGGACGGCGGTTGCCCGTGGAGGCGGTGGGAGAGGTGTGCCGGGCGCGCGGCGTCCCCCTTGTCGTCGACGGAACGTACGGTGCGGGCGCGGATCCGGTGGATCTCGCCGGCGGCTTCGCGATGGCGTACCTGGTGGATGGCCGGCGCTGGCTGTGCGGCCCGTTCGGCGTCGGGGCGCTGGTGATCCAACCGGGGTGGTGGTCCGCGCTGCAACCGGCCTGGGCGGGTGAACCGGCGTTGGCCGAACCGGCGGCCATCGATGCGTGGGGCGGGTTCCTGCTCGCGCCGGACGCCCGCCGCTTTGAGGGGGCGGCCCTGGAGCCGGCGGTGTGGACGGGATGGCTGGAGAGCCTGCGTTTCCTGCGCGGGCAGGCCGGGTGGGACCTGGTGTTCACCCGCGTCATGGGCCTGACCGGGGAAGCGCTCGACGGCCTCTTGGATCTTGCGCACGTGCGGGTGTGGACCCCGAGGGACGCCCGCGCCGGCATGATCGCCCTCGAGGTGGCCGGGCACAGGGCGAACGCGCTCGCCGAGGCGGCGCGCAGCCGCGGGATCGATCTCGGCGTCACCCCCGACGGCCGCGGCCTGCGCGTGTCATTCGGGCTGTACAACCATTCGGAGGACGTCGCCCGCCTGCTGAAGTGGCTGGCGGAGACGAAGCCCGAATCCCCGTCCAAACCGGCCGGGGATTGACCGAAACGCAATGGACCCGGCCCTATGGGGCCGGGTCCTCCGAATCGGCCTGTGCCCGCGCCATGCCCGCGCGCAGCTTCCACAGCAGGATGGCCTGGATGGCCACGGCCACCAGGATGCACACCCCGACGTACAGCGGATGCGTCCGGTCCAAGGGTCATCTTCCTCTCGCGTGCGACTCCGGGATTGCCGTCCGCTCCCGCCGCCCCGGCGGTGCACCCTGGGGCGTGCGCCTTCAGCAGGCCCTTCAACCGCGCACCCGGATGCTGCCGCTGCGGGTGGTGAGCTGCAGATGCAACGCCGGGCTCTCGGTCTGCCCCTGGCGGCGGAAGCGCGCGCCGTTGCGGCGCGGTCCGTCGTCGAACGTCACCTCAAAGAGCTCGGCGTCGATGTCCACCGTGCCGAGGGTCGTCTGGGCGGTACCGGTGACGGCCAGGTGGCGGGGAACCCCGTCGATGTCCATCGTGCCATGTTTCGCCTGGGCGTATACGCTGCGCGTGCGATCGGACAGGGTGTGCACCCCGATGTCCCCCGACTCGGTCGTCAGGTGCAGTCGATCCGCCGCGGATTGCACCACGAGGATGCTGCCGCGGGTGGTCTCCAGCCGCAGTTCGCCGGCCTCGGCGCTGTCGGCGAGGATGCGGCCGCTGCGCGTGCGCGCCAGGACGCGCCGCACGCCTTTCGGCAGGAACACGTCGACATCGGCCGCCGCCACCGCGGCGCCGGAATCGCTGTCCCGGTACCCGGGCAGGATGGTCAGCTCAAATCGGTCCCCGCTCTCCAGCGTCTGCAGGGCCTGCTCCAGGACCCGCTTGCCATCCGCGAGATTGTCCGTCCGCACCCGCGCCCGCACGTGAATCGAAATGCCCGGCCCCTCGCCCTCGGTGATCTGCACGCTGCCCTGGCCGGTCTCCACACAGACCTCCTGAATCCCCTCGGGCAGTTGCAGGTCGTGGGAGACGGAGACCGTGGGGTGATTCCACGACAGATGCTCCAACTGCTGCTCCACGGCGCGCTTTTGCTGTTCGAGCGTCCGCTTGACCTCGCCGAGGGACTGGGTCACGGTCGAGGCAATCTGGGCGCCCACCTGTTTCAACTCCTGCAGAGGGATTCTCCGGCTCCACTCCTGCCACGCCTTCGGATTGCCCGCGGGCTGGTCGTCTCCGAGCGCCTGCAGCAGCAACTCCGCCTGCTCCGGGGTGATCTTGCCTTCCGCCAGCAGATTGAGGATTTTCTTCCGCTCATTCATCGCGACCATCGGTCCTCCTTCAAGCGCGCGAGCGCTTCTTCGAATGTGAGTTCACCGCTGCCGAGTTGGTCGAGCACCCCTTCGGCATCCGCCGCCTCGGCGGCGGGTTCCGCCGCGGGGGTGTAGCCCAGGGACTGAATCACCTGGTCGAGCCGGGCGCGCACGGTTGGGTAGGAGATGCCCAGCTCGCGCTCGACCTCCTTGAAGTTGCCGCGGCAGCGCAGGAACACCTCGACAAACTGCGCCTGCTCCGGCGTCAGCTGAAACAGGGCCGGCGGGTGAAACGAACCCTGCACGCGCGTGTCGCACGCCGGGCACGTCAGCTCGGTCACCCGCATCGTCGTCTGGCAAGCGGGGCATCGGGTCGGAACGGGATGGGACAAGTTCGGGCCTCCTTCGGGATCCATGGCCGGGCCGTCCCGGTCGCCGTGGCGGCGGGGCGCCGCACGACAGGGGCCGTCTGGGGCGTGCCGGCCGTCGGTTTTCTGGGATTGATATTCATTATGAAGACGATGTTTAACAATGTCAAACTATCTCTTTAAAAATAGGCATATACGTGTTGAAATCATGAATGGAAAGCCGGGATCCGGGGCGATGTGGCATTGGACCGCCCCCCGGCTCGGGGCGCGCGGGCCAAGATGTCCGCGAAGGGGATGCGCAGCCTCCACGTGTGGTCGGATCGCCGCCCGGCTCGGGGGGCCAGCCAGGAGCGGCCTGTCCTTCGCCCGGCCCGCGGCGGGTCTATCCAGCCCGGCCGCCCCGTGCGATAATGAGGGCGGGAGGGGATGACATGGAACGGTTGCCGGTGTATCTGGTGGACGGCGCGCGCACGCCGTTCGGAACATTCGGGGGAAGCCTGAAGGATGTGACGGCCACGCGGCTTGGCGCCATCGCGAGTGTGGAGGCGCTGCGGCGCGCGGGGGTGGACCCTGGGACCGTCGACAACGTGGTGTTCGGAAACGTGATCCAGTCGCACAACGGGGCGCCGTACCTGGCGCGTCACATCGCGCTGGATGCCGGGGTGCCCGTCGAGGCGCCGGCGTTGACCGTCAACCGCCTGTGCGGCTCGGGGCTGCAGGCGGTCGTCAGTGCGGTGAAGGACATCCTGCTCGGGGAGAGCGAGGTCGCCCTGGCCGGAGGGGCCGAATCGATGAGCCAGGCCCCGTACGTGCTGCGCGGGGCCCGCTTCGGAATGCGGATGGGCGACGCCCTGGCGAGCGATGTGCTGACGGAGGCTCTGACCGACTGCCGGGGCAACCTGCCGATGGGCATCACCGCGGAGAACCTGGCACAGCGGTACGAGATCTCGCGCGAGGCGCAGGATGAATTCGCGTGCGAGAGCCAGGCCCGGGCGGCGCGGGCGAGATCGAGCGGCCGATTGGCAGAGGAGATTGTGCCGGTGACGGTCCCGGCCAAAAAAGGGGAGGCGTCGGTGGAGCAGGATGAACACATCCGGCCCGGCACGACGATGGAGGCGCTGGCGAAGCTGAAGCCGGCCTTCCGGAAGGATGGCACGGTGACGGCCGGGAACGCCAGCGGGATCAACGATGGCGCGGCCGCGGTGGTGGTCGCGTCCGAACGGGCCGTCCGCCAGCACGGGCTGCGGCCGCTGGCGCGCATCCTCGGTTGGGCGGTCGCCGGTGTGGATCCGGCCTACATGGGCATCGGTCCGGTTCCCGCCATCCGAAAGGCGCTCTCCGCGGCGGGGGTGTCGTTCGACGACGTCGCCCTGTGGGAGGTCAACGAGGCGTTCGCCGCCCAGTACCTGGCGGTCGAACGGGAACTCGGGCTGCCGAGGGAGCGGACCAACGTCAACGGCGGCGCCATCGCGCTCGGCCATCCGATTGGGGCGAGCGGGGCGCGGGTGTTGCTGACCCTGGCGTATGAGCTGGCGCACCGCGGCGAACGCATCGGCGTCGCGTCCCTGTGCATCGGCGGCGGGCAGGGCATCGCCATGGTGATTGAATCGACCAAGGCCTGATTCGGCCGGCGGGGCGTCCGTTTGGTGGCCCGGCCGGCACGCGCATCGCCGGGGATGCGGGCGGATGCTCAGACGAACACGCCGGGGCGGCGCAGGCCCTTGGGGTACAGGTTGTTGATGCGCCCGGCCGCTCGCCTGCCCCATCCCAGCGGCAGGCCGGCCACGTGCAGCCACACCACGCCCTTCTCCCCGTCCCCGGGGAGGGATTCACCGGCCAGATAGCGCGCCGCCGTCGTCTCGTCGAGCGCGACCGCGCGGCGGGCCGCCCCGGGGGCGAGCGCCATGGCCAGGGCGTGCTCCGGTTCGAATCGATCCCGCCGGCGCCGCCCGAGCACAAGCCCGGGCCGGAGCACGCGCAGCCCGTCTGGAAGCGGTCCGGGCGGCGCGGTGAACGCCAGATCCCCCCGCCACAAGGGATGGCGCCACGCTGGGGGCGGATTGACCGCAAGCAGGTCCGAGAGCCACGCCGTCCACTCCGCGTCGTGCACACGGCGCGACCGATCCGGCGTGCGGTGCGCCCGCCGGCGGGCTGTCCGGCCATCCACGCCGCGGTCTTCCGAGCGGTCGCGCGTGCCGGTGGACCCATCGCTCTGGGTGCCGTGCGGGGTGTCCAGCACCTCCAGAAGCGCCACGAAGTGCCCCTCGCCCCGGCCGAGATGCGGCCAGAGGCGGCGGGTGTGAAGCAGGCGGGGATCCCCGTTCGCCCACTCCGGCCGGCCGGGGGACCACCCGGGCCAGTCGGGGAGCTCGCGCACCGCCACCGGGTGGTTGGCCATCGCCCAGGCGATGATCTGCTCGTTCTCGAGCGGGTTGAACGTGCACGTGGAGTACACCAGCCGCCCCCCGGGCCGGACGAGCCGCAGCGCGTGGCCGAGGATCTCGCGCTGGCGTTCGGCGCAGCGGGCGGGGGCGTCTTCCGACCACGCCGCGGCGGCGGCCGGATCCTTGCGGAACATGCCCTCGCCCGAACACGGCGCATCGACCAGGACCGCGTCAAAGCACGGGCCGAGGGCCTGTGCGAGGCGCGCGGGGGTCTCCTGGCAGACCGTCGCGGGGACGCCGGTGCGCTCCAGGTTCTCCGCCAACACCTCAACCCGTCCCGGGTGGATCTCGTTGGCCAGCAGCCACCCCTCGCCGGCCAGCGCGTGCCCGATGGCGGTGGATTTGCCGCCCGGAGCGGCGCACAGGTCGAGCACCCACTCGCCCGGTTGCGGCGCCAGCGCGGCCACGGCGGCCATGGCGGAGGGTTCCTGCAGGTAGTACGCGCCCGCGTCGTGATAGACGAGGCGGCCGAGCGGGCTGTCCGGCCGGATGTAGTACCCGGCCTCCGCCCACGCAATGGGATCGAGCAACTCCTCCCGGATGGCATCCGGGGCGGGGAGGGTACAGCGGACGGACTCGGGCCCCGAAGGTGGCCGAAGGTCCGTCAACGCGACGCGGTGAAGGCGGACCCCCCGCTCCGCCGGCCGGTGGAGCGCCTCCGAAAACGCCTCCCATTCCGCGCCGAGCCATCGCTTCATCGTGGCGGCGAACGCCTCCGGGATTGTCACAGGTCCACCCCCTCTGTCGATGCATCCAGCATACCCGAACGTCCCCTGCGGAGGGAAACCCGCCTGGGCGGATGTGCATACATTGCCGAGGAGGAGGGATCGGCGTGCGAAGGGCGCATCTGCAATTCGACGTGCGCGAGTGGCGGGTCCGCAATGTGGAGGGCGGCGTGGTCAACGTCGGCATGCAGGTTTGTCGAAAGCGGCCGTCCCCCCGGGCGCGCGATAGGGGGGAGGCGGATGAGCCCGTGGCCAGCGTCCACGTCCGGGGCCGGCGGCCCGGATGATCCGGTGCCGATGAACGGGGATGGCATGGGCATGACGTGGATGGGAGAGGCGGATGCGGTGCCCGCGCTGGAGCGGCGGGTGCAGGCGCTCGAGGCCGAGGTCGCGCGATTGCGGAGCCTGCTTGAACGGGTGAACCAAGCGCTCCCCAACCTGCGCAAGGTGGAGTTTCACATCGGACGGCTGTCGGTGCGGGAACTGACGGGGACGCTGAACATCGGGATCACGAGCATCGGCGATGGGCCCCTTCACCTGGATCTCGCGGGGCTCCCGGACGAATGGGTTGCCGCGTCGAATCTCCCCCCGGAGGGCCAACCCGGGCTTTGCGACGCGGAATCGGGTCCGGGTCTGCCGCCCGACGCCCCCGGCTGGCCGGACGAACCGGTGCCGCCGGATGGGGAGGACGGTTGCGCCCCTGGGGATTCGCCCGTATAGTGTGGATGGACGACAAGGGGGGATCACCATGCCGACGCAACCGAGCAAAGAGCTCGTCGTGGTACCGAATCCGCATCCGGACCGGGTGTACGACGTGGAGATGTCGACGCCCGAGTTCACGACCATCTGCCCGATGACGGGTCAGCCGGACTTTGCGACCATCACGATTCAGTATCAACCCGGTCCGTTTTTGGTGGAGCTCAAATCCCTGAAATTGTATCTTTGGAGTTTCCGCAATGAGGGGCACTTCCACGAAGACGTGACCAACATCATCCTCAACGACTTCGTGGCGGCGGCCAAGCCGCGCTTCTGCCGCGTGATCGGCGATTTCACCGTGCGCGGTGGAATCCGCACCAAGGTGACCGTCGAGTACCGGCAGCCGGATCCCGCCTGAGCCACACCCGCGACGCCGCGGCCAGAGAACCCCTGGCCGCGGCGTTTGCATGTTTCCGGCCGATGTGACACCCGGCCGTCGCACTCACGGGTCGATGGTCTTGTGGCGGACGATAGATTGGATCTGGTTGCGTTCGTCGACGAACACCACGGCCGGTTCCAGTTTCGCCCATTCCTCGTCCGTGACCATGGCCAAAGACAGGATGATCACCTTGTCGCCGACCTGAAAATGACGGGCGGGCGGGCCGTTGAGGCAGATGGTCCCGGAACCGGGGGTGCCCTCCACCGCGTACGTCTGCCAGATGGTCCCGGTCGACAGATTGGTGATCTGAACCACCTCGAACGGCCGAATGTCGGCGGCATCCATCAGGATCTTGTCGATGGTGATGCTGCCCATGTAATTGAGGTCGGCCTGTGTGACGGTGGCCCGGTGGATCTTGCCTTTGCACACCGTTCTCTGCACCGCGCTCTCCCTCCTCAGACAGCGCCCCTGGGCGGTTGTCCAGCCTTTGCCAAACGTCCCGACATATCATGTGCAAGGCTTGCGAATGGGGTGACTGGTGTGAGGGATTCCATCGTGCGGGTGGGTGTCGTCACCACGGTCCTGCCGCGGCGCCGCGATGGGAGTGCGCGGCCCATCGGCTACTACCGGGAGATGGCGGCGCGGGCCGCGGAACTGGGGGCCGAACTGATGGTGTTTCGGCCGGAGGATGTCGACTGGCCGGCGCGGCGGGTTTACGCCTGGGTGCCGGTGGATCGGGCGCGGCCGCACGGCTCGTGGCACCGGGCGTGGCGTCCGCTGCCGGACGCCCTGTACGAGAACGTGTTCGTCCACCTGGCCGTCCGCGGCTACACCGGCTCGCTGCGCCGGTGGGCCAGGCGGCTCGGAATTCCGCTGGTCAACCCGGTGCTGCCGAACAAGTGGCAGATGTACCGTTGGCTCACCAAGACGGATCTGGCCCGGTATCTGCCGGAGACACACCGGCTGACCTCGCCCGGGGAGGCCATTTCGCACATCCGCGAGTGGCGATGCGGATACGTCAAGCCCATCGGCGGCTACGGCGGGATGGGGGTTGCGCGCGTGGAGGCCTTCCCCGACGGCCGCTTTCGCGTGAGTGTGGACCGCCGGCGGGAGGGAGGCGCCGTCCGCCGATGGATGACGGAGCGGGAGCTGCGGGCGTGGTTGGCCTCGCGCCTGCGACCGCCGCATCTGCTGCAGCGGGGGCTGTCGCTGATGACGCTGGCCGGGCGCAAGCTCGACTTCCGCGTGGTGGTGTACCGGGGGTTGGGGGGCGTGTGGCACACCGTCGGCATGATTCCCAAGTGGGCGGCGCCGGACGGCGTGGTGACCAACATCATCGCCGGGGGAGAGCGATTGGATCTGGATCGGGCCCGCGCCCTCGCCGCCCGGGAAGGAAAGGTGATTCCCGTCGCGGATCTGGAGGAATGTGCCCACGCCATCGCGAAGAAAGTCAGTGCCCACCGGCCTGCCGCGGGACTGATCGGATTCGATCTCGGGGTCGACGACCAGGGCCGCGTATGGATGATTGAGATGAATCCGAAGCCGGCGCGGTCGCTGCTGGACGGGGAGATGAAGCGGATTGCGGCCCGACTGAACGCGGAGTTTCTGGTGCATCTGGCGCGCCGAGGGCGCGCCTGAGGCCCCAAGAGGAGGATGACGTTGCGTACATACCGATGGGACAACGACGTGCCGGCCCACCAGGTGATGGCCCCGGACGGAACCCTGGTGGGGGCGCTGCCACAGGACCTGGACGACGCGCGCCTCGTCGAATTCTACCGATGGATGGTGTTCGCACGGCGATTTGACCAGCGGGCGCTCAATTTGCACCGCCAGGGCCGGCTCGGCACCTACGCGCCCTTTGCCGGGCAGGAGGCGGCGCAGATCGGCAGCTTCGCGGCGTTGGAGAAGGACGATTGGGTGTTTCCGAGCTACCGCGAGGTGGCGGGCATGCTGTTTTTTGGGCTGCCGCCGGAGATGGCGCTTTTGTTCAGCAAGGGGCACCCGGTCGCCGGCCGCATGCCGGATGAATTGAACATGCTGCCGGGCCAGATCATCATCGCGGCGCAGACCCTGCACGCCGTCGGGGCGGCGTGGGCGTCCAAGCTGCGGGGCGAGCGGCGGATCGCGGCGACCTTTTTCGGAGACGGAGCCACCTCCGAGGGCGACTTTCACGAAGCGCTCAATTTCGCATCCGTGTTTCGGTTGCCGGTGGTGTTCTTCTGCCAGAACAATCAGTACGCCATCAGCGTCCCGGTCAGCCGCCAGATGGCGGTCCGGTCGGTGGCTCAGCGCGCGCTGGCCTACGACATGGAGGGCATCTGTGTGGACGGCAACGATGTGGTGGCGGTGTACGCGGCGATGCGCCGCGCGGTCGATCGCGCCCGGTCGGGCGGCGGCCCGACCCTGATTGAGGCGGTGACGTACCGCCAGGGGCCCCATACCACGGCGGACGATCCGCGCCGGTACCGGGACCCCGAGGCGCACCGGACGTGGCTGGAGACCCGGGATCCCATCCGCCGCCTGCGCCTGTATCTGGAAGCGCGCGGCGCCTGGGACGAGCAGGCCGAGGAGCGGTGGCTCCGCGAGGCGGACGAGCGGATCGCCCAGGCGGTGGAACGGGCGGAATCGCACCCGGCCCCGGATGCGGCCGAGGCCCTGTTCGATCACGTGTACGGCACAAGGACCCCGGATCTCGAGGACGAGCGGCGCTCTTGGCTGGCGGCTTGGGAGAGGGGGGCGAACGCATGACCGAGCGCACGATGATCCAGGCCATCCAGGACGCCATCGCGATCGCGCTGGAACAGGATCCCAGGGTGCTGGTCCTGGGCGAGGACGTGGGGAAAAACGGGGGCGTCTTCCGGGCGACGGAGGGTCTTCAGGAACGATTCGGCGAGCACCGGGTGGTCGACACCCCCCTGGCGGAGTCGGGCATCGTCGGCAGCGCCGTCGGCCTGGCCATCGCCGGGATGCGCCCCATCGCCGAGATCCAATTTCTCGGGTTCATCTACGAGACGATGGACCAGCTGGCATCCCAGGCTGCGCGCGTCCGCTTTCGGACGCAGGGCCGCTTCACGGTTCCGCTGGTCGTCCGGGCGCCGTTCGGCGGCGGGGTGCGCACGCCGGAGCTGCACTCGGACAGCCTGGAGGCCCTGTTTCTGCACACGCCGGGCCTCAAGGTGGTGATGCCGAGCAATCCGTATGACGCGAAGGGCCTGTTGCTCGCGGCGGTGGCGGATCCGGACCCGGTGCTGGTGCTCGAACCGATGCGGCTGTACCGCCTCGGCCGCATGGAGGTGCCGGACGGCCATTACACGGTTCCGATTGGACAGGCCCGCATCGCGCGCCCCGGGACGGATGTGACGGTGGTGGCGTGGGGGCCGACGGTGCCGGTGGCGCTGGAGGCCTCGGAAGCGGCGGCCGCGGAGGGCGTGTCCTGCGAGGTGGTGGACCTGCGGACCATCTCGCCGTTGGACCGCAGGACGCTCGTGACATCGGTGGAGAAGACGGGCCGCGCGGTGGTGGTGCACGAGGCGGTGCGCACCGGAGGTGTCGGCGCGGAGGTGTTGGCGGCCATTCACGACGGGGCGTTTTATTCGTTGCTCGCGCCGGTGGAACGCGTCACCGGATACGACACGCCGTATCCCCCGCCGGCCGTGGAGGACCTGTGGCTGCCGACCTCAAAGCGCGTGCTGGCGGCGGTGCGCCGCGTGATGGAGGCGTGAGGAGCATGGACAAAACGGTGTTTCGGTGGGCGTTGCCCGATCTCGGCGAAGGCGTGCATGAGGGCGAGGTCGTCCGCTGGCACGTGGCGGAGGGCGACCGGGTGGCGGTGGACCAGGTGCTGGCGGAGATTCAGACCGACAAGGCCCTGGTGGAGATCCCCTCGCCCGTGGCCGGGCGTGTGCTTCGGCTGTTGGCCCCGCCGGGCGCGGTGGTTCCGGTCGGGACGGTGCTGTTGGAGGTGGAGACGGACGCCGCGGCGGCGCCCGGCGGCGACGGGCCGGCGAAGGGCTCGGAACCGGCGCAGGGGAGCATCCCGGGCACCGGGGGCGTGCCAGTGACCGGTGTGGCCACAGGGGCCGAGGCGGGCGCGGAACGGGCGGGCTTGGCCGCGGATACGGTGGCCGAGACGGCCGGGCGTTCGCAGGGGACCGGTGTGGCGGGCGCCGGGCCGGGCGGCCGCCGGCGAGCGCTGGCGGCCCCCGCCGTGCGCAGGCGGGCGCGACAGCTCGGGATCGACATCGACACCATCGCGGGGACGGGCCCGGGCGGCCGGGTGACGATGGCGGATGTGGAGCGCGCTGCGCGGGGGACGGAGGATGCCGGTGCCGCCGGCGGTTCTGGGAAGGCGCCCGGGATCACGCCGGATCTCCAACGTGTCGGGGAACCCAAGGGGCGCGTGGGGGCCCCCGCCGCAGGTGCCACGGCAGCGGGGCCGGACGATGAACGCGTGCCGATGGCGGGGCTTCGGCGCGTGATCGCCGAGCGCATGGTGCGGTCGCTTCAGACGACGGCGCAGGTGACGGGCATGGACGAGGCGGATGTGACGGAGCTGGTGGCCTTGCGGGGCCGGGCGGCGGCGGAAGCCGAGGGGCTCGGGGTGAAGCTCACGTATCTGCCCTTCATCATCAAGGCCGTGATCTCCGGGCTTCGCGCATATCCATATGTCAACGCGGAGGTGGACGACACCCGCGGCGAGATTGTCCTGCGGCGGCGGTATCACATCGGGATCGCCGTGGATACCCCGGATGGATTGGTGGTGCCCGTGATCCACGACGCGGACCGCCTGAACCTGTTGCAGTTGGCGCAGGCGATTGAGGATTTGTCGCGCCGGGCCCGCGAGCGAAAGCTGACGGTCGCCGAGATGCAGGGGGGCACGTTCACCATCTCGAACATCGGGTCCTTCGGCGGCACCTTCGCCACGCCGATCCTCAATCCGCCGCAGGTCGCGATCCTGGCCACCGGTCGGATTGTGCGCCGGCCGATGTTCGACGCGCAGGACCGCGTCGTGCCCCGGCACCTGATGGCCGTGTCCCTGACGTTCGATCACCGGGTGCTCGACGGCGCCGACGCCACCCGCTTCATGCGCCACGTGGTGGAGCGCTTGGAGCGGCCGGAGCGGCTGGTCCTGGAGCTGTAGGAGGATTCGGGAGAAGTCGGCCGACGCCCCGAGCCCGCGGGCGAAGCCGGACGCGCGTGGCCGCCGGTGGATTGTGTCCCGCGGCGGCCGGGGCATCGGCTCGCCGCCAAGGCAGAGAGGAGGAGCAACGCATGGACTTCGAGTACTCGGACAAGGTGAAGCGGTTGCAGCGCGAGTTGACGGAATTCATGGAAGAGGTGGTCTATCCGGGGGAGAAGGTGTTCCGGGAGCAGTTGGCCCAGGCTCCGACCCGCTGGACCATTCCGCCGGTGATGGAGGAGATGAAGGCGAAGGCCAAGGCGGCCGGCCTGTGGAACCTGTTCTTGCCGGACAGCCGGTGGGGAGCAGGGCTCACGAATCTGGAGTACGCGCCGCTGGCGGAGATCATGGGCCGCTCTCCCATCGCCGCGGAGGTGTTCAACTGCTCCGCGCCGGACACCGGCAACATGGAGGTGTTGGTCCGGTACGGCACCCCGGAGCAGCAGCAGAAGTGGCTGATCCCGCTGCTCAACGGGGAGATCCGGTCGTGCTTTTCGATGACCGAGCCGGACGTCGCTTCCTCGGACGCCACCAACATCCGCGCCAGCATCGTCCGCGACGGCGATGAGTACGTGATCAACGGCCGCAAGTGGTGGTCGACCGGCGCGGGCGATCCGCGCTGCAAGGTGGCCATCGTCATGGGCCGGACCAATCCGGACGCGCCGCGGCACGAGCAGCAGTCGATGATCCTGGTGCCGCTCGACACGCCGGGGGTCAAGATTGAACGCCTGCTTCCGGTTTTTGGGTACGACGACGCGCCCCACGGGCATGCGGAGATCTCGTTCACCAACGTCCGGGTTCCCGCCTCGAACCTGATCTGGGGAGAGGGCAAAGGATTCGCGATCGCGCAGGGGCGCCTGGGCCCCGGCCGCATCCACCACTGCATGCGCATGATTGGCATGGCCGAACGGGCGCTCGAGCTGATGGTCAAGCGCGTCAAGGAGCGCGTGGCCTTCGGCCGGCCGCTGGCGGAGCAGGGCGTGATCCGGGAGTGGATCGCCGACTCGCGCATCGAGATTGAACAGGCGCGCCTGTTGGTGCTCAAGGCGGCGTACATGATGGACACGGTCGGCAACAAGGTGGCGCAGAAGGAGATCGCCATGATCAAGGTGGTGGCGCCGAACGTGGCGTTGCGCGTCATCGACCGGGCCATTCAGGCGCACGGCGGCGCCGGCGTGAGCGAGGATTTTCCGCTGGCGCAGATGTGGGCGCACGCCCGCACCATCCGGTTGGCGGACGGCCCGGACGAGGTGCACCGCCGTCAGGTGGCGAAGCTGGAATTGCGGTAGGGCGCAGGGGACGTGCGGGGCGGGGCCGCAGGCGGGCGGGGGTGATTGCGCTTTATGCTGGGGCTTGCGGCCACCGTCGGGAGGCCACGGGAGACGGTTGGGCGCATCGCCAGGCTTATCGCCGCCCATGAAACCGCAGGTTTTGCCGCCACCGTGCCGGTCGGCTTTGAAACCAAATCCCCTCAATCGACGGACCGATTGAGGGGATTTTGTACAGCCTTGTCATCCTCGTCACCCATTGACCCGCA
>NZ_JAIMAV010000017.1 GCF_023511815.1 Alicyclobacillus sp. | reverse complement strand
CCGACGGAGAACGGCAGGGTCCCCGCGACCGGATGACCGTCCGCCGACACCACCCGCCAGTGGGCGGAATACAGCCCCTCTCCGAGATTGGGTTGGAGGGAGACCGACAGATGCAGGGGATCCTTCGGGTCCACCCGGGCGTCGCCGGCATCCACCCGCCGACCGCGCTCGTCGGTCACCACCAGGGCGTCCTTGCCGGCATCGACGGGCTCGTCGAACCAGATCTGGATGCGGGCGGGCGGAGCGGTCAGCGACGCGCCCGCGATCGGATCGGACCGGACCACGTAGGCGTGGGCGAAGGCTGGCATCGGACACAGCCAGATCCACACCGACGCCACCAGCAGAATTCCCCACCACCACCCGTTTCGTCGAAGCCCGGTCACCGAACGTCCCTCCTCAACGATTTCAGGGTAACCGGCCCGGCGGGCGGCAAATCTAGCTCCATCGGGCTATTTTTGTGACGAAATTGCAAGCGCAGATACAATGAAGAGAAAGACCGGAGGTGGATGAGGCGTATGACGCTGCGGTGGTATCGCGTCACCCTGGTGCTGGGGCCGGCGCTCATCGTCCTTGCGGCCGAACTGATCCGGCACCAGTTCGGCCTTCCGTACCTATCGATGGAGAGAGGAAACTGGTTGATGGCCATCCTCACCGGCATGGTGATTGCCCTCTTTTCCCAGGGGTTGTTCCGCCGGTACGAAACGGCGGTTCAGACCCTGGCCCAGGAGCGGGCGGCGCGGGCAGTCATGGAGGAACGGGAGCGACTCGCGCGGGCGCTGCACGACCAAATTGCGCAGACGCTGTTCTCCATCGGCGTTCAGCTGGAGACCGTGCGCCAGGCCGGCACCCGTTCCGCGGAGGAAGAGGGGGCGGCGGCGTGGGAGGAGATTCAGATGGCGCTGCGGGAAGCGGACGAGAACGTCCGGCAGGTGATCTTCCACCTCAGGCAGACACCCGAAGCCGGGATGGACCTGGGCAGACGGTTGCAGGCGCTCGTCGCCCAGACGGCGTGGCGCAGGCCGATGACGTGGGAGGTCCGAATGGACAGAACCGTCCGCCTGACCCCCGCCGACGAGGTGCAGCTGTTCGGCATCGCCCAGGAGGCCATCGCCAATGTCAACAAGCACGCGGACGCCGCTTTCGTATCCGTCTCCCTGTCTGGGGACGCGGGCGGTGGCTGGCGATTTGAAATCCGGGATGACGGGCGGCGCTTCGCACCGGTCCCCGGCGGGCGCCGGTTCGGAATGCAGATGATGGCCGAGCGCGCCCTCGAGATCGGCGCAACGCTGGATGTCCTGCACGACGAGACGGGAACCCGGGTGGTCGTGACGCGCCAAGAGGCCTCGCGGACCACCTGACGCGCGCAGCCCGGCGCCGCCGATTCGTGGGCCAACGGTTGGTGACGCGCCAAGAGGCGCCAAGGGCCACCTGATGCCGCATCGGCGAGTTCGGGGCCCGGTGTCCCCGCCTCAGCGGAAGGAACCGGCATCCGATGAGCCGCCCTGCGCCTCCCATTCGTTTTGAGCCGCGAGCTGCACGCGGTTGGCAAGGCCGAGTTTCGCGAGGATGCGCTTGATGTGATTTTTCACCGTGTACTCCGAGATGAAAAGACGCGCGGCGATCTCGCGGTTGGTCGCACCCGTGCGCACCAACTCCGCCACCTCCCGCTCGCGGGCGGTCAGCCGCTGTGCCGCGGCGGATGTCGTTAATTCCCGCCGGCCCTCCCTCGCCCCACCTTCTTGGATGCGTGGGCGCACTCGGCCCCGGGCATCCTCAGGCCGCTCCCAATCCGGTGCAACGCCGACGGCCGCATCGATGGCGCCCCCGGGCGCCGGCTGGAACGCCGACCACAGTCGGGTGGCCATGTCGCGCGGAAGCGGATCGTCCCCGTCCAACAACCGCACCAGGTACGCCAGCCAGTCCTCCGGATGCATGCGTTTGACCAGGTATCCCTGCGCGCCGGCGCGCACCGCCTCAAACAGGTCCGCCACGTCGTCCGACACGCTCAGGACCACCACGGCGGTCTGTGGCCGATCCTGTTTGATCCGCCGCGTCGCCTCCACCCCGTCCATGCCGGGCATCCGCAGGTCCATCAGCACCAGATCGGGCCGATGCACGACAGTAAGGCGAACCGCTTCCTCGCCCGTGGCGGCTTCGACGACGACCTGGAACCGGTCGTCCCGGGCCAACCAGGCGCACACCGCGCGCCGCGCCCGCGGATTGTCGTCCACCACCATCACCCGCCACACGGGGATCCCCCCTTCGCACGTTCTTCCGTCATCTTACCGCAGCGCGCATATCGGCGCATCCGGGGCACACGCTAGTGGACAAAACGCCCCCCGCGGGGCTTCGCAAAGAGGAGGTGATGCCGGTGTCGCAACCGGATCGCAACCGTCCGGAAGACGGGCCCCGGCTGGCTCCCGGGCTGGACGGAGTCAAGGGATTGGCGGAAGACGCGTCATTGGAGGAGATCCGCCGCGGCGACTTCACGCGCGTGACGCGGTTGGTCTGGGACGAAACGGAGCGCAGCCCGGATCCCGAGACCTGACCCCATCCCCCCTTTTCAAACGGGCCAGGTTGTTGCACGATGGAGAGGGTAGGTCACTGTTGACGGGACGGGGTGGGGACGGTGTACGCGCGGGTCATTCGTTTGGCGTTGGGACCGAACACCGAGTGGGAGGCGCAGCGCATTGCCGATGTGTTCGCGTCCGTGTTGCCCAAGCAACCGGGATTTCGAGGCGTGACGTTTCTTGCCAACTATCGTGACGGCGAGTATTGCTCCATCAGTTACTGGGATACGGAACAGCAACTGCTCGACGCGTTGGCACGCGTCCGGCCGCTGTTGACCGACATGGTCGGTTCGGGCTATCTGTGGCCGCCGACCGTCGAGCTGTTCGAGGTGTATGAGCCGAAGATTCTGCCGATTTCTCCTCGCGAGGAACCCCGGGAGGAGTGCTGACTCTCCCGCTTGTCTCCCCTCTTCTGGTATGATATTGCCGGACCCTGAAAGAGGAGGATGACTGTGGACAAGGTACTGATCTTCGGACACCGCAATCCCGACACCGACTCCATCTGCTCGGCGCTGGTCTACGCCGATCTCAAAACCCGGCTCGGCGCCTCGGTGGAGGCCGTCCGCCTCGGCGAGCTGAATGCCGAAACCCAGTTCGTGTTGAATCATTTTCAGGTGCAGCCCCCGCGTCTGGTGGACACGGTGGCGACGGAGGCGAAGCAGGTGATCCTGGTCGATCACAACGAGCGCCAACAGAGCGCCCCCGACATCGACCAGGTGCAGGTGATTGAAGTGATTGATCACCACCGGATTGCCAACTTCGAGACCAGCCAGCCCCTGTACTACCGGGCGGAACCCGTCGGTTGCACCGCGACCATCCTGAACAAGCTGTACAAGGAACACGGTGTTCCCGTCAGCCGCGAGATGGCCGGTCTGATGGTGTCGTCCATCATCTCCGACACGCTGTTGCTCAAGTCGCCCACCTGCACCGATCAGGACGTCGCGGCCGCCCGGGAGCTGGCGTCCCTCGCGGGCCTCGACCTGGAGTCCTACGGGCTGTCGATGCTGAAAGCCGGTGCCGACGTCCGGGACAAGTCGGTGGAACACCTGCTCTCCCTCGACGCGAAGGAGTTCCAAATGGGCGCGTACAAGGTCGAGATCGCCCAGGTGAACACGGTCGATCCGAACGACGTGCTCGACCGCCAGGCGGAGGTGGAGGCCGCCATCCGGCGCATCATCGACCAAAAGGGCCTGGACCTGTTCGTCTTTGTCGTCACCGACATCCTGAACAACGACTCGGTCGCCGTCGCGCTGGGCCGTGCCGCCGCCGCGGTGGAGAAGGCCTACGGCGTCACGCTGGACCACAACCGCGCCGTCCTCAAAGGTGTCGTGTCCCGCAAGAAGCAGGTGGTCCCCGTCCTCACGGACACGCTCAGCCAATTCACGCTGTGAACGCCCAAATAGCCGAAACCCGCAAGGCGCACGCCTTGCGGGTTTTGCCGGGAAGCAAGCCTGTAAGCCGAGTTCTGTACTCCGGTGCTGCAGACGGCATCCCGCCATCGGGCGGCGGATGCCTCGCACGGATGGAGTGACAACCATCTATCTAGGCCGACTGTTGCCAGCCGGCTCAAGCGACCTACCCGAGCGCGTGGCGGGCCACCACGTGTGCGCTCCTATCCGGTCTTGCTCCGGGTGGGGTTTACCTAGCCAACCCGTCTCCGGGTTGCTGGTGCGCTCTTACCGCACCGTTGCATCCTTGCCTGTGAGGCCATGCCTCCATCGGCGGTCTGCATTTCTGTGGCACTTTCCCTAGGATTGCTCCCGCCGGACGTTATCCGGCACCCTGCCCTATGGAGCTCGGACTTTCCTCTCGTGCGGCCTTTCGGCACTGCACCAGCGGTTGTCCAGCTTACTTCCCGTCGAAGCACAGGATATTATACGTTGGCCGCCCCCGTTCCGTCAACGGAAGTTTTCGGCCACCGCGTGAATGGGGCGCCATCAGATCCAGTGGAATGGATCCTCCCGCACGTCCAACACCTCGATGGATACCGAATCCGGCAACATCTCCGCGAGCCGGGCCCGCAGCCCCTCGAGCACCGGACGTTCCAGGGCCGCGTGGGTCGCGTCGATGATGGCCAAGCCATCCTGCCAGGCCTCCGCCACCGTGTGGTGATCGCAGTCCGAGGTGACCAACACCTGCGCGCCTTTTTCCATCGCGCTGCGGGCGAACCGGCCACCGGAGCCGCCGAGGACCGCCACGCGCTCCACCAGCAGGTTCGGATCGCCCGAGAAGCGGATGTGATCCAGGCCAAGGCGCCGGCGCACATGCTCCGCAAAGTCGCCAAGCCGCATCGGTACGGAAAGCCCGCCGACCCGCCCGATCCCCGAGACGCGGCCCATCAGCTGCAGCGGATACACGTCGTATGCCACCTCTTCATATGGATGGGCCTCCAGCATGGCGCGGACCACCGCCTCCAACTTCGACTCCGGCACAATGGTCTCGAGGCGGATCTCATCGGCTCGTTCCAGGCGCCCGACCTCCCCCAGGTACGGCCGCGCCCCCTCCAGGGGCAGAAACGTGCCGGTGCCCGGCGTGTTGAAGGTGCAGTGGCTGTACGCTCCGATGTGACCCGCGCCCGCGGCGCAGACCGCCTGCAGCACCGCCTCGTGGTGGCTTTCCGGGACGAACACCACCAACTTGCGCAGCCCCTCCGTGCGCGTCCGCTCCAGCACCTCACACGCCGTCAGGCCCAGCCTGTCGGCGAGCACATCGTTCACGCCGCCCTCCGCGATGTCCAGATTGGTGTGCGCGTTGAACACCGCCAGGTCGTGCGCGAGCGCCAACGCCAGCGCGCGGCCGCGCGCCGTCCCCGTGTCGATCCGGCGCAGCGGCCGGAACAGCAGGGCGTGATGCGTGATCAGCAGATCCGCGCCCTCCGCCACCGCCGCCTCGATGGCCGCCGGATACGCGTCGAGCGCGAGGCGGATGCGCCGAACCGGCTTGTCCATCCGCCCAATCTGAAGTCCGATCACGTCTTTGTCCATCGCCAGCTCCGGCGGCGCGATGCGGTGCATCGCATCCACCACCTGCCGGATTGTGCAATCCGCCATGGACGCGCCTCCCTCCCATCCGATCCTTTTCCTTGTCGGGACCTGTGCGCGGATCGTCATCGCCGAACCTGTCCCCAACCGCCTCACACCGGTTCACCCGGGTCCGATCCCGGCTCGCCCCCGTCCGCCCGGTCCTTGTCCACCCCGTCCTTGTCCGCCCCGTCCACGGCCGCGCGGTCCTTGTCCGCCCCGTCCACGGCCGCGCGGTGCTCGGCCCGATTGTCCCGGTCCGGGCTCGCCGGGCAAGATTTGCCGCCGGTGAGCCACCGGTCCATCGCCGCCAATTGCAACGCCAGCGCCTCCCGGCGCAACCGCGCTTCGGCCGATACGGCTTGCCCCACGCGTTGATGCACGCGCGCCAGGCGCTGCCGCTCTTCGGACAACCACCGACGCACGAGCGAGTTGGACCGCCGCAACAACAGCGGCCCGTATTCCTCGCACAGCCAGCGGTCCTCCAAGGACCACGGCGCATAAACGGCATTTGGGCAGACGGCGCGATCGAACGCAATCACCTGGTAAAAACGGCCGTCCTCCTCGAGCAACGCCTCGTCCCAGATGCCGAATCCCTGGTCACGAAGAAAGCGGCGCACCTCACCGCCCGCATTCATCGGCTGCAGGACGACGCGATTCAGGGCCGCGACGACCGCGGGTGACCGGCGGAGGATGCCGGTGATGGTCCATCCGCCGAGGCCGGAGATCACCGCCACATCCACCTCGCCCGGCCGGATGGGGGACAGGCCGTCCCCCTGCCGGATCTTTACGCGGTCGTCCAGCCCGTACCGGCGCACGTTCTCCCGCGCCGCACCGACCGGCCCGGCGGCCACGTCGCACGCGATGGCGGACGGGATGCGGCCGGATTGCACCAGAGCGATGGGCAAAAACGCGTGATCGGTGCCCACATCCACCAGGCGCGCCCCTTCCGGGATGAATCCGGCCACCCGGGACAACCGGGCGGACAACGCCACCACCGAAACGCCCACCCGCATCCTCCTTTGTCGCGCGACCCCATCACGACGGGCGCAGGCCCGCCTGTCCGGAGACGGCGTATTTCAGACGCGCGGCCACCTCCCGCATCGCGAACCGAAACTCGCCGCTGCCGGAGCGCGCCGCGCATCCGGACACGTCCATGCCGAGCCGGCTGGCCACCGCCATCGCCCGCGGCAGATGGTAATCGCTCGTCACGACCACGGCCGTCCGCAACCCGTTGGCCTCCATCACGCGGAGGCTGTTGCGCAAATTCTCCCAGGTGTCCGCTGAGTGCCTGTCTTCTAAGATAACATCCGCGGGAACCCCGTTCAAAATCAGAAACCGCTTCATGGAACGCGACTCGCTGACGGACTCGTCGGGTCCCCTCCCACCGCTGACGATGAGAAACCGGACGTATCCCCGCCGGTACAGATCCAGCCCGACCTTGAGCCGTTTGGTCAGCGCCGTCCCCGGGCGGTATCCATCGGTGTACGCGCCGAGGATGATGGCCGCGTCCGCGGGCCGTGGGCGCTGACGCCGTCCCAACCAGCGGGCGTATTCGGCCAATCCGATGAGGACGCAGAACCCCAACGCGGCGGCGCAAACCGCCGCCGCCGCGACCCACAGCCAGACCACCGCATCACCTCCGCGGCCGCCCGTCGGGCGGCCCGCTTCACGGATAGTGTACGAGTCCGGCGCACAGGCTAGAACCGGGGAGCCATGCGGCCGTCAGCATCCCAGCTGCCTGGCAATCACCAGCTTCTGCACCTCCGAGGTGCCCTCCCCGATCTCAATCAACTTGGCGTCCCGAAGGTTGCGTTCCACGGGATAATCGCGCATGTATCCGTTGCCGCCGAGGATCTGAATGGCGTCGAGGCAGGTTCGCGTGCACATCTCCGAGGCGAAGAGCTTGGCAAAGGAGGCCTCGAGCGTGAAGGGCCGACCCTGGTCGCACAGCCAGGCCGCCTTCATCACCGCGTTGCGGGCGAGGTCGATGTGCATCGCCATCTCCGCGAGCTTGTGCTGGATGGCTTGGAATTTCGAGAGGGTCTGCCCGAACTGGACCCGCTGCTTGGCGTAGGACAGGGCCGTCTCAAAGGCGCTGCGCGCGATGCCGATGGCCAGCGCGGCGATGGCCACCCGTCCGCCGTCCAGCGTCGAGAGGAATTGCCGAAACCCGGCGTTCTCCGGACCCAGCATGTTCTCCGCGGGGACGCGCACATCGTCGAGGATGAGCTCAACCGTATTGGACGCGCGCATGCCCATCTTGTCATACGCTTTTCCCACCTGGAATCCGGGTGTGTCGGTCGGGACGATGAACGCGCTGATGCCCCGGTTCGCGGGGTCCGTGACGGCCGTGAGCACCACCGTCCCCGCGTAGCCCCCGTTCGTGATGAAGATCTTGTTCCCGCGGATCACCCATTCGTCTCCCACCCGGCGCGCCGTGGTGCGCGTGCCGCCCGCATCCGACCCCGCCTGCGGTTCCGTCAGGGCGAACGATCCGATGGTTTGACCGGACGCCAGCGGCACGAGATACCGTTTCTTCTGCGCCTCCGTGCCGTAGAGATAGATCGGCATGCACGCCAGCGACACGTGCGCTTCGTAACTCAGCCCCGTCCCCCCGCAGGCCCGGCCAATCTCCTCGACGGCCAGGCAGTAGGTGATCATGTCCGCCCCCGCGCCCCCGTACGCCTCCGGGATGGGCAGCCCCAACAACCCGAGCCGCCCCATCTTCTCGAAGACCGCCTTCGGGAACTCCGACCGGCGGTCCCATTCGGCCGCGTTCGGCCGGATCTCCGCCTCGGCGAACTCGCGCACGGTGTCCCGGATCATCGTCTGCTCCTTCGTCAGCTCAAAATCCATGTCGTCTCCCCTCCCGTCATCCCTAGCATACCGCGAAAGCGCTTGCAAAAACAGCAACAAAAACGCCGCATTCCCTCGAACGCGGCATTTCTCGCATCGCTGTGCCCGGGCGCCCCCGCCACACCCGCGCCGGCGGCGCCATCACCTGTGCGCGGACGGCGTCACTCGAGAAAATCCTTCAACCGTTTGCTGCGGCTCGGATGGCGCAGCTTGCGCAGGGCCTTTGCCTCAATCTGCCGGATCCGCTCGCGCGTCACGCCGAACACCTTGCCGACTTCCTCCAGTGTCCGCGTGCGTCCGTCATCGAGGCCAAAGCGCAGCCGCAGCACGTTCTCCTCGCGCTCCGTCAGGGTGTCGAGGACATCCTCCAGCTGTTCTTTGAGCAACTCATAGGCCGCGGCGTCCGCCGGCGCCAGCGCATCGTCGTCCGGGATGAAATCTCCCAGGTGGGAGTCGTCCTCCTCGCCGATGGGCGTCTCCAGCGACACCGGTTCCTGCGCAATCTTTTGGATCTCGCGCACCTTGTCGGGACTCATGTCCATCTCGGCGGCAATCTCCTCGGCGGTGGGTTCCCGGCCCAATTCCTGCAAGAGCTGCCGGGAGACGCGGATCAACTTGTTGATGGTCTCGACCATGTGCACCGGAATGCGGATGGTGCGCGCCTGATCCGCGATGGCGCGAGTGATGGCCTGCCGAATCCACCAGGTCGCGTAGGTGCTGAACTTGTAGCCCTTGCGGTAATCGAACTTCTCCACCGCTTTGATGAGGCCGAGGTTGCCCTCCTGAATCAGGTCGAGGAACAGCATCCCGCGGCCGACGTAGCGTTTCGCGATGCTGACCACCAACCGCAGGTTCGCCTCCGCGAGGCGGCGCTTGGCCTCCTCATCGCCCTGTTCGATCCGCTTGGCCAGCTCGATCTCTTCCTGCGCCGACAGCAGCGGAACGCGCCCAATCTCCTTGAGGTACATGCGCACCGGGTCGCTGATCTTGACCCCGGGAGGCATCGAGAGATCGTCGAGGTCAATCCGCTCCGGATCGTCCTCGAGGCCATTGTGCTCCGTCTCGTCGGCGTCGTCGAGATCGAGTTCCTCATGCTCGTTCACGACGTCCACGCCGGCCTCCGCGAGTTGATCGAAGAACTCATCCAGTTGATCGGGATCGACATCGAACGGCGCCAACCGGTTGGCGACCTCCGTGTACGTCAACGTCCCCCGCTTCTTCCCCAAGGCCAACAGCGCGGCCTTGACCTCCTGAAGGGTGTGTCCACGTTGTTCGCGGGCTTCCTCTTTTGTCTCTTTGCTCATGCTTGCCCCGCCTCCTTTAACCCTGTGCCCGATTTCCCTGTCCACTGTGGCACCTTCAACTGTTGAATTTGCCTCTGCAACGCTTCCGCGCGCCCTTTCAACACCGCCGCCTCATCCGCGCGGCCCTCCAGGTGCGCCTGCACCGTCTCCCTGATGACATGTTCGTATTCGGTCTCCAGGCGATGGAGACGAATCGTCCGCAGATAGTCCTCGACGATGGCCTCGTCGAACTCGGGCGGCTCCTCCATCAAAAGGCCCGAAAGCAGGCGGACCAGCGCCGGTTCGTCCAATTGATCCAACAATACGCCGGGATCGGAGGTCGGGTGCTCGGCGCGAAACTGATAGACGTACGCCAACAGGGCGGTCTGCTCCGGCAGAGGCAGCTCATCCAGTCCCTCGGCCAACACCTTCTCGTACCAGCGGGAATCGAACAGCATCGCCTGCAGCAGTCGATTCCCCGCCAACACATTTCCCTTCGGGAGCGGACGGTTCGCCGCGGGCTCCGCCGGCTTTCGATCCCGCTGCCGCCGCGGAAACCTCCGCGCCGCCTGCCGCAGCTCTTCGCGCAGCGCGTCCGCGGAAAGCTGAAACTCGTCGGCCAACAGCCGGATTTCGGCGTCCTGTTCAATCGGCGTCGCCCGTTGTGCCAAAAGCTCCATGGCGCTGTGCAAAAACTCCATGCGGCCGCTTTGCGTCTCGAGGTTCGCCCGCCGCCGCAGGTCGTGCAGCAAAAACTGCACTTCCGTCGACGCCTTGGTCTGAAGGTACCGTTGGAACGCCCGTTCGCCGCGGCTGCGGACGAAGTCGTCCGGGTCCTGCCCTTCCGGAAAGAGCGTGACCTCCACGGACAGACCCGCCGGCCGGAGCACCTCCAGAGCCCGTTTGGCGGCCTGGATCCCCGCCTCATCCCCGTCGTAGGCGATGATCACCCGCTGCGCGTACCGTCTGAGCAGGTGGGCATGCGACTCGGTCAACGAGGTCCCCATGCTGGCCACCGCGTTGTGGACGCCGGCGCGCCACGCCGACATCACATCCATGTACCCCTCCATCAGGACGGCCGTCCCGGAGCGGCGGATCTCCCGCCTCGCCGCGTCCAGCCGAAACAGCACGTCGCTCTTGCGGAACAGCGGAGATTCCGGCGAGTTGAGGTACTTCGGTTTCGCATCCGGGGCGAGGGCCCTTCCACCGAAGGCGATCACGCGGCCCTGCAGGTCCCGGATGGGCACCATCACCCGGTCTCGAAAGCGGTCCATCACCCGCCCGCCGACCTCAACCGCCAATCCCGACTCCACCAGCAGCGACTCCGCAAAGCCGCGCCTGCGCAGGAAACGCAGCAGCGTATCCCCTCCGCGCGGTGCGTAGCCGAGGCCAAACTCGACCAGGGTCTGCCGTGGAAACCCTCTCGCTTCCAAATACGCTAGGGCTTGCACCCCCGCACTCGTATTCATTAGAATGTAGCTGTACAGCTTCGCAGCGAGTTCATGGGCTTCCCGCATGCCGTCCACGCGGCCGTGCGGAGTCGCACCGGTTGCCTCGTCGAGGGAGATCGGCGCTGCGATGCCAGCGCGCTGTGCCAGTCGAACGACGGCTTCGGAAAATGTCAGCCCGTCGACGTCCATGACGAAACGGATGACCGTGCCGCCGGCACCACACCCGAAGCAGTAATACAACTGCCTGTCCGGGGAGACGGAGAACGAGGGGGTCCGCTCATTGTGGAATGGGCAAAGGCCGACCCAGGACCGACCCGACCGCCGCAGCTGAACGTACTCAGACACCACCTCGACAATGTCCACCCTGCGGCGCAGTTCTTCCACAAATGCGTCCGGAATTTTCCTCATCGTGCCATCCCCTTCTCCCTCCACCGCGGACGGGGCGGTCTGGAACGGACTCGGGACGACGGTATCTGGTGTTTCATGATGTAAAAGGTATTCTACAACGTGAGCAATTTTCCTCCCTTCATGTCACGATTTTGTGATCCTCTTCGGCATGCCTCGACATGCCCGTATGCGGCCGCACGAAGTCCGGGGCCGCCAGAAACAACCATTAGTATCGACGGGCGCCCTTCAAATTATCCTTCTCATTCCCCACGGTTGAAGTGTATGGGGGGATGGGCCGGGATATGTGGCGGTCATCCGCGCAGAGGCTTTTTCCGGTGGACGTATTCCAGCACCATGGCGGCCGTTTCCTCCACCGCCTTGTCGGACACGTCAATGACCGGACAGCCGATGCGGCGGATGATCCCGTCGGCGTACTCCAACTCCTGCCGGATGCGCTCCGGGCTTGCGTAACTGGCCTGGGGCGTCAACCCCAGCGACTTCAGGCGTTCCACGCGGATGACGTTCAGCTTGTCCGGGCGAATGGTCAAACCGATGACCCGCTCCGGCGGCAGGGCGAACAACTCCTCCGGCGGCGAGACCTCGGGCACCAGGGGCACATTGGCCACGCGCAACCGGCGGTGCGCCAGGTACATGCTGAGCGGGGTCTTCGATGTGCGGGACACCCCGATGAGCACGATGTCCGCCCGCTCCAAGCCGCGCGGATCGCGGCCGTCATCGTATTTGACGGCGAATTCGATGGCCTCCACCCGGCGGAAGTATTCGTCGTCCAGTTGATGGATCAATCCGGGCTTGCGATGCGGAGGTTGCCCCACCACCTCTTCAAACGCGTCGAGCATCGGCCCCATGATGTCCACCGTCCGCACCCCCAGCGCCGACGCGCGACGCAGCAGGTGCTCGCGCAGATGGGGCAGGACGATGGTGAAAGCGATGATGGCGTTCTCCTCGCGGGCGCTGGCGACGGTCTCATCAATCACCTGCGTGTCCTGCACGTGCGAGACACGCCGCAGGTCCATGCTTCCACCGTCGAACTGGCTGGCCGCCGCCCGGACCACGAATTCGCCCGTTTCTCCAACGGAATCCGACACCACATAGACAACGGGGGTCACGTTCGCCATCACGCCGCCTCCTTCAGAATCCCTCACACCTCTCGGTACTGACCGAGCTCCACAAACGCGCGGGCGATGGTGGTCTTGGAAACCCGCCCGACCACCTCCATTCCACCGCCCTCCGCCTCTGATCGGGCGCGGACCACCGGGAGCGAGTCCACCTCGTGATTCACCATTCTCACCGCCGCGTCATACAGCGCCTCGTCCAACTCCGCCGTGACCACGTGCGGAACGCGCGTCATCGCCAGGTTCACCGGAATCTGATGGATGTCCCCGCCGCCGATGGCGACCTTGAGCAGGTCTTTGCGGGAGACGATGCCCTGCAACAGCTGGTCCCGCACCACAATCAGGCTGCCGACATCCTCCATGAACATCGTCACGATGGCGTCGTAGACCGAGGTCTTTTCCGTGATCACGATGGGGACGGACTTGTAATCCCGCACCTTCATCTTGCGCAGGGTTTCACCGAACAGGTCCGCGTTTTTCTTCCCGCTGTAAAAGTAGCCCACCCGCGGCCGGGCCTCGAGATATCCCGCCATGGTGAGGATGGACAAATCCGGCCGCAGCGTCGCCCGGGTCAGGTTCAACCGTTCGGCAATCTGCTCGCCGGTGATGGGCCCCAGCCGCTTGACGATGTCGAGAATCGCCTCTTGCCGCTTGGTCAGTTCGATATGGCTCACCGCCCGCGACGCGCACGGCGCGTCACTCGTATTTATCAAGAGAGTATACCGGATCTAGGTCTGTTTTTCACCGTCGCGGCGCCGCCCCAGGCGTCTGCTCTCGGCCTCCAGGCGGCCGAGTGTGTCCAGGAATTCGCGAGACCTGGGAGAGATGCCCCCGAACTCTCGCAGCTGCACCCGCAGCACGCGATCCAGCGCGCGAAGCGTCGCGGGGCCGAGGCGAATGCGCCCCAGCCGATCCCAGGGCACCCACGTCAATTGGTGCAGAATGTGCGGCAGACCTGGAGGCACCGGCATCCATCGCTCCGGAGGCGGAGGAGACGACGCAAACACCGCCCCGCCCTCTCCTTCGGCCCGCCCGCCCCCATTGGCGCGAGCGCACGCGTCGCACGCCAATCCGCCGTGCACCGGGCTGTACCACACCGCGGGCGCCGGAACCTCTCCTTGGGAAGCCGCGCCATCCGCGCCATCCGCGCCATCCGCGCCATCCGCCTGCTCCCGCGCGGTTCCGACCGCCTCCGCCCCCGCCGCCGGCCTCTCTCCCTTCCCGGAAGGCGGCATCAAAGGGGAACCGCAGACGGCGCAACGGCGCCAGTCCGGGGCGGCCCCCAGGCCCAACAGCACCTTGGCCTCCCAGATGCGCGCCAGAACCTCCGGGGCGTCCCGATCTTCCTCGAGACGGTTGAGCGCGCCGCAGAAAAGTTGAAACCACATTTCGCTGCCGTTCGGGTACTCCTCCGCCACAGCCGCCGCCAACTCGCAAAAATAGGCGGCATACGCCGCCTTCTCCAGGTCCTCCCGCAGCGCGCGCCGGGCGCGGGTGACCTCCACCTGTTGCACGTTTCCCATCCCCCGGCCGCGGTACACCGTGTAGATCCCCTGAACGCACAGCTGAACGCCCGCCGCCAACCGGCTCTGCGGGCGCTTCGCTCCCCGCGCCATCACGCCGAGCGTCCCCGCGGGGGTCAACAGCGTCACCACCGCGTGCGTCTCCCCGTACGGGACGGTCCGAATCACGACACCTTCCACATTGAACAGCAAACCGGTTCCTCCACTCCCGGCGGGCTCCCCAGGCGGACATCACGACTCCGGGCCGTTTCCCTCCGTGTCGTCCTCCTCCACGTCCGGCTGCCGCCGGTCGGCGAGCATCTGTTCGTGCTTCTTGTACAGCAGGTACGCGTCGATGTCACCCGTCAACGTGAAGTAGCGCCACGAAAAATCCCGCAACCCAAATCATCCCCTCTGCAGAGAATGTGCTGCTCGGTTTGTGCCTGGGTGCGCCCTTGACGTTAGGGTGCCGCCGCCCTGTACCTGTATACGATGAAACGAGTGGTAAAGGGGTGCAGGTTCACGTGTCGTCGAAGCCGAATTGATGCAACAGCCCGGGGCGATTCCGCCAGTCCTTCTTCACCTTGACCCACAGCTCCAAGTAGACGCGCGTGCCGAACAGCGCCTCCAGCTCCTGGCGGGCCAATTGGCCAATCTGTTTCAGCATCGCGCCGCGCCGGCCGATGAGAATGGCCTTCTGACTGTCCCGCTCGGTGTAGATCACCGCGTGCACGTACAGCACGTTCGTCTCCTCGCGGCGTTCCAACTGTTCGATGTCGACCATCACCGAGTGCGGCACCTCTTCGCGGGTCAGGTGCAAGACCTTTTCCCGGATGTACTCGGCGATGATGAAGCGCTCCGGGTGGTCGGTGATCATGTCCTCCGGATAATACTTCGGACCCGTGGGCAGCTCGGCGATGAGCAATCGCGCCAATTCATCCAGCTGCGTCCCGTCCCGGGCCGAGACGGGGATGATGTGACGAAATGGATGCACATCCTTGAGGCGGCCGATGACCTCGAGCACCTCGGGCTTCGGGACGAGATCAATCTTGTTGATCACCAACAGCACCGGGGTGCGCACCCCCTTCAGCCGTTCGAAGACGAGGTGATCCTCCTTGGTGTCGGGCCGTTGCGCGTCGACCACCAGCAGGATGACGTCCACCTCGCGCAGGGTGGCCACGGCGGCCTCCACCATGTACTGGCCGAGCCGATGCCTCGGTTCGTGGATCCCTGGTGTGTCGATGAACACCACCTGCGCCTCCGGTGTCGTGAGCACCCCGCGGATGCGGTTGCGCGTCGTCTGCGGCCGGTTGGACATGATGGCCACCTTGCGACCGACCAGGGCGTTCAACAGGCTCGACTTGCCGACGTTCGGGCGGCCGATCAACGCCGCAAACCCGGATCGAAACCCCTCGCTCGGATTCGCCGTCGTCACGATGACACTCCCTCCCCGTCGTCCCAACCGAGTCTCCTTCTGTGCACGAAGCTGCGCAGCGCCAGGAAACACAGCCCGGCGAGTCCCCACAGACTCTCGGCGGCCCCCAACGGATGCAGCCCGGAGAACAGGCGCCAGCGCCACGGATAACACACCACACCGAGGTAGATCCCCACCGCCACGGCGGCGAGGCTGACCATCAGGGCCGCCCCGGCCGCCACATCCTTCGCGATGCCGGCCAGCGCCCGCATGCGGCCGCCCGCGGCCAGATCGGTCACGCGCTCGACGGCGGTGTTCACCAACTCGGCGGCGATCACGCCGTAGACGGCCGCCACGGCGCACAGGGCCCGGCCGGCGGTCGGGCGGACCGCCAGGCACCACAGGAACACCAGGCCTCCCGAGACGAAGTGGATCTTCATGTTCCGCTCCGTGAGCAGGGCGTGGCAGATGCCATCCATCGCGTGGCGAAACGCTTCGGTCAACGGGCCGCGCGGACGTCCGGATCGGCCCCCGACGGGGCGGGAGTAGGGCATCCGAATCACTCCGCTTCCCGCGTCAGGCCGAGTGCGCGCAGAACCCGCTCCTGGCGATCCATCATCTCGCGTTCCGATGTTTCATCCGGATGGTCGTACCCAATCAGGTGCAGAAATCCATGGACCAGAAGAAACGCGATCTCCCGCCGCACCGAGTGGCCGTACGCGTCCGCCTGACGGACGGCCGTCGGGACGCTAACCACGATGTCGCCGAGCATCGGGTCGGCCTCCCCGTCCGGCATGGGTTCGCCCTCCAGCAGCGAGAACGACAACACGTCCGTCGGCCGATCCACACCGCGGTACCGGCGGTTCAGCTCGTGAATTTCGTCGTCTCCCACGAAGGAGACGGACACCTCGCCGGCCACCCCCTCCTGACGGCCGGCCGCTTCCAACACCCGTGCAACCAGCGGCTCGTCCACTCCCGGCGGAAGCGGGTGGCGGACATCGATTTCCACCGACACACTCATCTGGAGACTTCCTTTCGTATTTTGTCCGGATCCGGGTACTCAATCCGGGCGTGGTAGATGCCTTTGAGGGTCTTCATGAACGCCCCCACCATGGCGTCGAGGTCCTGCAGGGTCAGGTCGCATTCGTCGAGCTGGCCGTCCTGCAGTCGATCCCGGATGATCTTCCGGATCACCCCCTCCACCCGGTTCGGTGTCGGCTTGCTCATGCTGCGCACGGCCGCCTCGACCGCGTCACAGATCATGAGAATCGCGCACTCGCGCGTTTTGGGCTTCGGCCCCGGATACCGGAAGTCATCCACCTTGACCGTCCCGTTTTTGTCCATCTCCCGCGCCTTGTTGTAGAAGTACCACAGGATGGTCGTCCCATGGTGGGTGGCGCAGATGTCCCGGATCGGCTTCGGCAATCCGGCCTTCTCCAGCATCTCGAGGCCATCCGAAACGTGCGACGTGATAATCAGATGGCTCAGGCTCGGCGCGATGCGGTCGTGCGGATTGTCTTTGGTCATCTGATTCTCGACGAAAAACAGCGGCCGCCGTGTTTTGCCGACGTCGTGGTAGTACGCCCCCACCCGGCACAGGAGCGGATCGGCGCCGACCAACTCCGCCGCCGCTTCCGCCAGGTTGCCGACAATCAGGCTGTGATGGTATGTACCGGGCGCCTCCATCAGCAATTTCTTCAACAGCGGATTGTTCGGATTGGACAGCTCCAACAGCCGGATGGCGGTCAGCAGTCCAAAAGCCCCCTCAAAGAAGGGCAGGATGCCGATGGTGAGAATGGCGCTCTCCAAGCCGCCGAGCGCCGCCAGCCCGATGTGCAACGATGTGCTGTGCCAATCGCCCCCCGCCCCGGTGTCCGTCAGGCTCAGCGCCAACACCGTCGCCACCTGGACGAGCGACACGAGGAAGCCCGCCCGCATGAAGGTTCCGCGGTGGGTCACCCGGTTGACGGTGTACGCCCCGACCAACGACGCGGTGAAGCTGACCAGCGCCAGTCCGTAGTCAAATCCGAAGGCCGCTCCGAACCACAACGATGTGAAAAACGAGGTCACCAGGGCGAGCGAGGCGTCAATCAGCACCGTGATCAACATGGCCCCCATCGACATCGGCACCAGATACGATACCGATTGCGGACCTCCCGCATTTACGATGCCCTTGGCGACGCGGATGATGAGCACCATCAGGATGAGGATGAGGGCGACCATCAACAGCGACAGGTTGTCCAAACGCCTTCGCGACCCTCGCCGCTCGATGTAGGTGGCGAGCAGCCCGCCCAAGATCACCATGAAAAGGGCGAATCCCGCCATCACGCCGTAGTTGGGACGGCTCCGGTACAGGCCGACGTCCTTCAGCTGGCTGAGGACGGTGTCCGTGATCACTTCATTCTTGTTGACGATGACCTGGCCTTTGTGGATGTACTTCTCCGGGACCGCCTTGGCGGCGGCCTGCCGGGCCGCGTCGGTCGCCTCCGGTTGATACACCATGTTGGGCCTCAGGACGCTCGTCACGACGTTCTGCACAATCAGACGGGAGACGCGGTCCAGATCGTAGTTGAGCATCTGGCGGTCGACCAACAGAGACGCCTGTTGCGCCGCCTCCTCGTTGAACGGCTGGTCGAGCAGGTCGTGCACAATCCGGTCGGAGACGCTCTGCAGAATCCCAATCTGCCGGCTGTCCATCCCCACCAACGCCTGCAGCGTCGATTGGGAGACCTGCTTGGGCGCCGCGGCCGCCAACGACTCGATGCGCTCCGCCTGCGTCAGATGCTTGTCCGAAACCACCTTCACCGCGGTGCTGTACAGCTCGTCCACCTGCTGCAGCGCCTGCTGCTCCACGGCCGGCGACTGCACGTATTGCTTCGGCACCTTGGCCATGGCCGCCTGGCGTTCCTCTTCCGTCGCCTTCGTGTCCACCGCCGTGATGGGCGCCCGGATGGTCACCGGGCTGACCTGGCCGACCCGGAAATCGTACCGGGGCGGCAGCACCGTGCCCACCAACACCAGATACAGCACAAGCAGCGCACCGGCATACAGGTACCGCCGGACACGCCGGCTGTCACGAAATCTCGGGTCGTCGAGGAAGCGGCGAATGGCCAGACTCCAGCTTGCCCATAAGTTCATATCCCTTATCCCCTCGCACCGCCCCGCGCCACAGGCCCGCGGCGCTCTCCGGGATCAGCGCTGAGCGGCCGCCTCGGCCTCGTACGCCTCGATGATGCGCTGAACCAGGTGATGCCGCACAATGTCCTCTCCGCTGAACCGGCAGAAGGCGATGCCCTGGATGCCCTGCAGAATGCGCTCCGCCTGAACCAGACCGGACGGCCGGCCGGGCGGAAGGTCAATCTGGGTCACATCGCCGGTGATCACCATCTTGGAACCGAATCCAAGCCTTGTCAAAAACATCTTCATCTGTTCGGTGGTGGTGTTCTGCGCCTCGTCCAGGATGATGAACGACTCGTCCAACGTTCGCCCGCGCATGTACGCCAGCGGAGCGATTTCGATACTCGCGCGTTCGAGGGCCCGCTGGACCTGTTCGACACCGTACACGTCGTACAGCGCGTCGTAGATGGGCCGCAGATACGGGTTGACCTTCTCCTGCAGATCCCCCGGCAGAAACCCGAGGTTTTCCCCCGCCTCGACGGCGGGCCGGGTGAGGATGATCCGCTTGACGTCCCCCCGCTTGAGCGCGGCCACCGCCATCGCCACCGCGAGATACGTCTTTCCCGTCCCGGCCGGACCGATGCCGAAGACGATGTCGTTGCGGCGGATGGCCTCCACATAGCGCCGCTGCCCGAGGGTCTTGATCCGCACCGGCTTCCCTTTGTAGGTGGTGGCGACCTCCGCCGTGTACAGCGGGACCAATTCGGCGATCTCGCCGCGCCGGGCGAGATCCACCGCGTGCCGGTAATCCCCCTCCGTCAAATGCACTCCCAGTTGGGACAGCTGTGTGACCGCCTTCATGAGCGCGACCATGGTGTCGACCTCCTGCGCCTCGCCGGTGAACGACACCTCGGTGCCCCGCATGGTCACCTTGGCTTCGAAGGCGTCGTCGAGAAGGCGCAGCAGCGCGTCGTGCGGCCCCAGCACCGAGACCGCCTCATCGTTGTTGGCGAACGCCCACTTGCGGACGATGATGTCCTGCCCCAACCAGCCACCACTCCTTCACGCCCGCGCCCCGTCGGATGACGCCTCGGTCTTCGGGATGGGGGCGGGTACGCCGATATCCTCTTCGGTTCGTGTCAAAACCGTTGCGTATAGCTTACCATGGTCGACTCGCGACTGTAAAACGGTCTGTCCCAGCACACCGCCCTCCCCCATCTGCCGCCGGACGTCCTGCGCCGCCAGCTCCAGCGCCCGCGCCCGGGCGGCCGCCTCGTCCAGGGACACCTGGGATTCCGTCGCCTCGAACAGGGTCACGTTGCGCCACTGCACCGGCAGGCGCCACGCGCCCAGATGCCAATCGGATTCGTCCGCGCGCTCGGCGTGGGCGGTGAACGTCGGCATCCGCCATCCCCAGACGTGGATTGCCCAGGGACCCACGACCAGATACCCGCGTTCGGCCGTCTGTCCCGTCAACCCTTCTATCCCCACCGTGAGCGGCACCTCCACATGGGAGGTGTACCAGACCTCCGCCATCACCCGGCCCTCCGCCGGCACCTCGGCCGCCCCGCCGCCGAGCGACCCGGAGACGAGGATTTGTCCGGGCTGCACCACCTGGCCGGGCCGGACCACCACCTGGCCGCGCGTCGCGAACACGTGTCGGATCACCCCGGGCCGGGCCGCCACGAGATTGTGCGGCGAGGCCGGCTTCACCTCGGGCCCTGGGACGCGCTCGATGGCCTCGAGCCGGGCCTTGGCCCCGTCCATCTCCACGCCAACCCAGAGCATCGACGGAGCGCGGCGGAGGATCTCCGCCTGCAGCGTCAGCGCGTCGGGCAACGAGCCCTTCCACACCCCGGGGCGCAGCCCGCTGTCGCGCGCCGCCTCCAGGAGCGCCATTCGCCCCTCCTCACTGACCTGTCCGCCCACGTCCACCTGCCACACCACGGATCCACACGCGTACACCACGGCGACGAACAGGGCGGCCGAAAGGAAAAAGGCGGGCCTGCGCCGGGCCCTGCGCGCGGTGAAGGCCGGCCCCTGCCGCGCCAGCACCCGGAAGCGCACGCGGTGCCGGCGGCAGATGGGATAAAATTCCCGGTAATCGCCGAGCGACAGCGTGAGCGTGCACCGTTCTCCGCGCACGCGGACGGCCGACAGCCGCATGCCCCGGTTGGCGCAGGCCGCCAACACCGCCGGGATGTCCTCGCCGCGCAGCTCCAGGGTCAACCAGCCGGGCAACCCCGGCCATCCGGGGGTCCTCATGAGCGGCCCCCTCCTCGCCCCGTCGGCTGCGGTCGCCGGTACACGATGCGATCCACGCGGCCGGTGACATGCACCTCGCCGCTGGCCACCAGGTGCACCGTGAAGCCGTCCCCTTCAATCAACAGCGTCATGTCCCCCAGATCCAGTTCCACCTGGCGCTCCTCGACGCGCAGCAGCGACACCGCCTGTTCGACGACCACCTCCTGGCCGCCGATGCACGTGAGGCGGGCGATGGGCGCCAGCGCGTCCTGGGGCAATGCCAAAAGGTCTGTGACGGTCTTCTGAATCCTGCGGCGCCAACGGTTCACCGCCGTCACCTCCCGACCCACGGTCTGTCTCCCTCTCATGGGTATGACAAGCCGGGCCCGGATAGCACAAAAACGCCGCCCGAGCTCCGCTGTGGAGCACGGGCGGCGTTTGCCGCGCAGTCTGAATCGTTTTTCGAACTGCCCGCCGTTCGAACGACGGACGCCCCGGGTCAGAGCAGGGATTGCACCACCTGCTGCACCTGGCGCCCCTCGGCTCGCCCGCGGACCTTCGGCATCAGGGCGGACATCACCTTGCCCATATCCGCCTTCGTCTTCGCCCCGACCTCGTTGATCACTTCCTCGGCCAGTCGGCGCAGGTCCGCTTCGGACAACGGTTCGGGCAGATAGCTCGTCAAGATCTCGATTTCCTGGCGCGCCGCTTCGGCCAAATCGGACCTTCCGGCACTCTCGAACGCCTGGAGGGAGTCTCGGCGCTGTTTGAGTTCCTTCTGGATCACGGCGAGGATGCCCTCGTCGTCCAAAGGCGCTCCGGTTTCGATCTCGCGGTTCTTCATGGCCGACCGCACCATGCGAATGACGGACAGGCGAACCTTGTCCTTCTCCTTCATCGCCTGCTTCATGTCTTCCGACAGGCGTTCGGACAGACTCATGCGAACGGCCCCCTGCTCAAAATCATACGGGATCAGTACGCGCGCCGCTTCTTGCGCGCGGCCTCGGCCTTTTTCTTGCGCGCCACGCTCGGCTTCTCGTAGTGGGACCGCTTGCGGATCTCGGCCAACACCCCGTCCTTCGCCGTCGCCTTCTTGAAGCGCCGCAGTGCACTGTCCAGAGATTCGTTTTTGCGAACTTTGATTCCGGACATCGTTCTCCCTCCCTCCGCCCCAGGCAAATCGTGAATCAGACGTATTATAGTACACCCGCAAACCCACTGTCAAACAGCTTCCAGTCCCAGGCATGACCCTCGCATCCCGTTCATAGGTTGGAAGGGTGGAGGTGTTGTCCGTGGTCCTGAACTTGGTCATCGCCGCCGCCGCCCTGTTCGTGTTCATCGGCGGACTGCGGGTGATGCGATCCGGGCTCGAGGCGATGGTCGACAGCCGCCTGCCCGCCCTGCTGCACACACTCGCGCGCACCCCGGGGCGGGGAATCCTCACGGGCGTCGTGATCACGGCCGCCGTCCAGAGCAGCGCGGCCATCACCGCAGCGGCCGTGGGACTGGTGGCCAGCGGGAGCATGGCCTTTCGGGACGCGCTCGGCATCGTGCTCGGAGCCAACGTCGGATCGACCGTCACCCCCCAGCTGCTCACATTCGATCTCACCGCCGCCGCGGTGGTGACGCTGTTTCTCGGGACCGCCGCCTGGCTCCTCGGCGGCCCGCGCATCCGTCCCCTGGCCCGCGCGCTCTGCGGGTTCTCCTGCATTTTCATCGCCATCCACGCGCTGGAGCGCGCACTCCAACCCGTGGCCGCCACCGCCTGGTTTCACGGCTGGCTGCAAGAGACCGCGGGCAGCCCCTGGCTCGCCCTCGTCACCGGCTGTCTCGCCAGCGGCCTGGTTCAGTCGAGCACCGTCGTGACCGTCATCGCCATGGCCCTCGCGGCCGACGGAGCGCTGCCCGTGGACGCCGGGATCGCCATCGTCTTCGGCGCCAATATCGGGACCTGCATCACGTCCGTCATCGCGTCCATCGGCCAGTCGCGCCCCGCGCAGCAGGTCGCCCTGGCGCACGTCCTGCTCAACGTCGGCGGCGCCCTCGCGTTCCTGCCGTTTCTCGGCCCCTACACCGCGCTCATGGCACGGCTCGCGGAGGGCGCGGCCCAGCAGATCGCCAACGCGCACACCGTGTTCAACCTCCTGTGCACCCTGGCCGTGTGGCCGGTGGCGGGGCCGTTCGCGCGGCTGGTCGAGTGGCTACTGCCTGAGCATGGCCACGCCTGAGCTGGTGCCGATGCGCGTCGCCCCGAACCGCATCATCGCCAGGGCGTCCGCGCGGGTGCGGACACCGCCCGCCGCCTTCACGCCGCGGCCGCCCGCGGAGAGGGCCATCATCGCCACGTCCGCAATCCTCGCCCCCGTCGGCGCGAATCCGGTGGAGGTCTTGACCAGGTCGGCTCCCGCCGCCGCGGCGACCATCGACGCCATGCACACCTGGGAGGCGGTGAGGAAATGGGTCTCGAGGATGGTCTTGACCGTCACGCCCGGGTGACGGTGCGCCGCTTCACAGACGCGCCGCACGTGATCATGCACCGTCCAGATGTCGTCCTCCCGCATGGAGCCGACCGGGATCACCATGTCAATCTCGACGGCCCCCGCTTGCACGACCGCCTCCGCCTCCGCCACCAGCGCCACCGGGTCCGCGGCGCCGAGCGGAAACCCGATCACGGTGCATACCGCCACACCGGTTCCGTCGAGCATCCGCCGCGCGAGCCCTACGTGCTGCGGATTGACGCACACCGCGTGAAAACCGTGGCGGGCCGCATCCCGGCACAGGTTCTCCACGTCCACCTGGGACGCCTCCGGCTTGAGCAGGGTGTGTTCAATCGCCTGCGGCAAGGACGCCGCCTCCACCTCCCTGGGCAGGGCGGGGGATTCCGCCTGCCGGTGGAGCGCCGGGGCCACCACCGACAGCTCCCGCGCCACCGCGGCCACAAGGTCGTCCAGCAGCGGGGAGACCTCGTTCCACACCGCGTCGATGGCATCCGCCGAGTTGGACACCCCGCGCAGGCGCGTCTCCCAGCGGCTCTCGTGCCAGCGCCACAGCGCGTCCGCCTTCGCGAACACCCACGACCAGTTCTCGTAGCCCTGCGCCCGGTGGCGGCGATCCGCCTCATCCCACGGGAGAAAGTACGCCCCGCGCACCTCCTCCGCCTGATACGAGGGTTCGTCCTGCTCGTCAATCTCCTCCATCAGAAACAGGCGAACCTGCTTGCGCACCGGCGCGCCGTCCCGCTCAATGAGGTACTCGACGCGGCCGAGCGGCGCGAGGATTCGCGACAGGATGCCCGTCTCCTCGCGGACCTCGCGCACCGCCGCATCCTCCCACGTCTCCCCCGGTTCCAGGTGCCCCTTGGGGAAAGACACCCGTCCGTACGCATCGTCAATCAACAGCACCTCTCGTCCGCTCCCGCGCCGGCGGACCACAAACCCGCCGGCCGCGCGCTCCACCCGTTCCTCCGCCATCCGATGGCCTCCTCTCTCGTCCCCGCCGTCTTGCCGCTTACGCCCGGGCTGCCTACGCCCGGGCCGCCAACGCCTTCGCGGGGGTCGCGGCGGAATCCAGCACCGCGCTCGCCGCGTCCAGGTCCACCTGGGCATGCGTCCGCTGACCGATGAACCGTCCCTGTTGCAGGTGGCCGCCCGCCTCCGTCAGCTCCACCTCGCACACCTCGCCCATGATGGACTCCGGCGCCACCCCTTCCGGGACGGGAAACGCCACCTTCAGGTAGTTGTCGGCATGCCCGACCAGCCAGAACCCCGGCTTCCCGTCGGGTCCCTGCCCCGGGTGCACCCCCCGTCCCTCCAGATGCAGCGGCTCCTCCGGAATGACCTCTAGGCGCCGGCCGAGATGCCTGGATGCGAAGTGATGGGCCAGTTCCTGCGACAGGCGCAGCATCCGCTGGACGCGCGCCTCCTTCACGTCCTCCGGCACCTGATCGCGAAAGCGCGCCGCCGGCGTCCCCTTTCGGGGCGAGTACGGGAACACGTGCAGCTGCGAGAACGCCATCTCGCGCACAAACGCCTCCGAGGCCTCGTAATATTCGTCCGTCTCCCCCGGAAAGCCCACAATCACGTCGGTGGTGATGGCCACGTCGGGCAACGCCGCCCGTAGGCTCGCCAACTTTTCCGCGTAGGCCGCCACCCGGTAGTGCCGGTTCATGCGCCGCAGCACCTCGTCGTGACCCGCCTGGAGCGGGATGTGAAGGTGCCGGCAGACCTTGCGCGAGCGGCCGAGCACGTCAATCAGGCGATCGTCGATCTCGCTGGCCTCGATGGAGCTGATCCGCACCCGGTACAATTCCGGAATCGCCTCGAGCGCCTCGAGCAGATGGGACAGCCGGTACCCGTCCAGGTCCGCCCCGTATCCGCCGGTGTGAATGCCGGTCAGGACAATCTCCCGGTATCCCGCCTTGGCGAGCTTTGTCGCCTGCACCACGATGTTCTCCGGCCTGCGGCTGCGGATGAGCCCGCGCGCGTACGGGATGATGCAGAACGTGCAAAAGTTGTTGCACCCGTCCTGGATCTTCAGGTTGGCACGCGTGCGCTCCTCGAAGAACGGGACGTCCATCTCCTCGAATTCACGCGTCTTCAGAATGTTGCCCACCGCCTGGTACGGGTGCTGCTCGCGCTGGACCTGTTCCACCAGCTCCACGATCTTCGATTTCCGGTCGTTGCCGACCACCAGGTCCACCCCGGCGATCTTCGCGACCTCGTCGGGTGCGACCTGGGCGTAGCAACCCGTCACGACGACGGTCGCGTCCGGATTGGTCCGAACCGCCCGGCGGATCATCTGCCGCGACTTGCGATCGCCCGTGTTGGTCACGGTGCAGGTGTTGATCACGTACACGTCCGCCCGCTCCTCGAACGGCACCTGCTCGTACCCGGCCGCCTTGAACATGCGCCAGATGGCCTCCGTGTCGTAAAAGTTCACCTTGCAGCCCAAGGTGTGAAACGCCACCGTCGGCATCCCCGTCACCTCCTGAATTCCCCGTCGTGATACAGAATCGCGGACACGGCCGCCAATCCCGCCGTCTCCGTCCGCAGAATCCTCGGTCCCAACGTCACCGCGACGGCCCCGAGTTCGAGAAACCGGGTCCGCTCCCGGTCGTCCCAGCCACCCTCCGGCCCGACGGCCACCGCGATCGCCGCTCCGCCGCCCTCGCCGGCGGAAGCCTCCTCCAACGCCTGGCGAAAGCCGCGGGCCGACTCCAGCTCGTCGAGCAGGAGCACCCGCGCGACCCCCCGGGCCGAGAGCCACGCCATCGCCTGATCCAGTTGGCCGGCAAAGCCGACCTCCGGGACGATGTCCCGCTGCGCCTGGGCCGCCGCCTCGCGTGCGACCCGCCGCCAACGGACACACCGCTCCTCCGCCCGGCGCGCGTCCAGACGCACCACCGATCGCGCCGCCGCGAGCACGCAGAAACCGGCCGCCCCGGCCTCCGTGTTGTGCTGAATAACGCTCTCTATTTTATCACCCTTCGCCAGGCCTTGGAGAAGAAACACCGGCCGCCTCGGTTCCGCCGGCGGCAGCGGATCGCCCACGACGATGTCCACCCGCCCGGCGCGGGCGTCGACCGCCGCCACCTCGCAGCGGTACGCGCGCCCGCCGCTGGCCACGGCCAGCACCTCCCCGCGCCGGACGCGGAGCACCCGCGCGTAGTGATGGCCATCCTCCCCTCCGACCGTGTGACGCGCTCCGGGCGTGATCGGCTCGTCCACGAACACGCGCGGCATCACGAGCGTCTCACCGCCACCAGCGCCACCCAGTCCTCCCGCTGCAGCCGGCGAACCGGGTCAAAACCGGCGGCTTTGAGCCCCTCGCCCACCTGGTCCGCCTGTCCCTCGACGAACCCGGACGTGACCAGCCACCCGCCGGGGACCAGGACCTTCGCCGCCTGAGGGGCGAGGGCAATCACCGCGTCGCGCAGGATGTTGGCGAGCGCCCCGTCGTACCCTGCGTGCGCGGGCACGTCGCGCAAAAGGTCCCCTTGTCGAACGGAGATCACGCGAGAGAGGCCGTTGTCCGCCACGTTCTCCGCCGCGGCGTGCACGGCCACCGGATCGAGATCAATCGCCGTCACCGACGATGCCCCGAGCCTGGCGGCGCCGATGGACAGAACGCCGGTGCCGCACCCGATGTCCAACACCCGCGCGCCCGCCACCGGGAGGTCCTCCAGCGCCTCCAGGCACAGCTGCGTGGTGGCGTGGGTGCCGGTCCCAAACGCCATTCCCGGTTCAATCACAATCGGCAGCCGGTCCTCCGGGTCCGCCTCGTCCCGCATCCACCGGGGCACGATGAGAAGCCGCCTGCCGACCGGGATCGGCGTGAATTCCTCCTTCCACGCCGACGCCCACTGCGCCTCGTCCACGCGCTCGGCCTCGACGCCCTCCAGCGCCCCGTCCACGTCGAGGCCGGCGGCGGCCACCGCCGCCAGATCCCGGGCGAGCCGCCGGCGCCACTCGTCCTCGGCCACCGTCGCCGGGAGGTACACACTCACCTGCATGCGGTCGCTGTGCAACAGCGAATCGTCGAACCACTCCCCGTACTCCGGGTGCGGGGGTTCTTCTCCCCACAGCCCCTCCAGCGCCACGCCCTGGATCTCGGGCCATTCCTGCAGGCGGGCCGCCACGGCCTCGCTGGCTTCGGCCGGCACCGCCAGGCGAATCTGCCACCACTCCATCCGATACGCTCCCATCTACGAATGGGCGCCCGGCTCCTGGCCGGGCGCCCGTCGTCTTCAGTTGTCGCCCAGAAACGCGCTTTTCATCCGCTCGATGAAGGTCCTGGATTGCTCCTGCGGCACCTGGCCCAGCTCTTTGCCGAGCTCGCGCAACAGCTCGCGCTGGCGTTCGGTCAGGTGGGTCGGCGTGATCACATGCACCCGGACGTGCTGGTCGCCGCGCGTGTTCGATCCCAGCTTCGGGATGCCCTTGCCGCGCAACCGAAACGTGGTGCCGGACTGGGTCCCCTCCGGGATGCGGAGTTTGACCTTCCCGTCGAGCGTCGGCACCTCCACCTCGTCCCCCAGAGCCGCCTGCACGAACGTCAGCGGAAAATCCACGTAGACGTTGGTGCCGTCCCGCTCGAACACGTCGTGTGGGCGGACTCGGATGATGATGTGCAGGTCTCCCGGCTGTCCGCCGTTGGGGCTCGCCTCTCCCGCCCCCGGGATGCGCAGCCTCGTCCCGGTGTCCACGCCCGCCGGCACGCGGATGCTGACCGTCCGGCGGACACGCCGGCGCCCCGTCCCGTGACAGTCCTCACACGGGTGCGGGATCCGCACCCCGCGGCCGCGGCACGCGGTGCATACGCGCCGGTTGACCATTCGGCCGAAGGGCGTGTTGACCACGTTCTGCTGCTCGCCCGTGCCGTTGCAGACCGGGCAGCGCTCCACGCGCGTGCCCGGCTTCGCTCCGGAACCCTCACACGTCGAACACGTCTCCATGCGCGGGACCTGGATCTCCTCTTCGACCCCGAACGCGGCGTCCTCGAAGTCGATCTCCAGCTCATACTCCAGGTCCTGGCCGCGCTGCGGCCCCCGCGGACGACCGCCGCCAAAGAACATGTCGAAGATGTCACCGAAGCCGGAGAAGTCGCCGAACCCGCCGAATCCCTGGCCGAAGTCCGGCCCCGCGCCGCCCATGCCGGCGGTCGGATCGGCGTGGCCGAATTGGTCGTAGTGGGCGCGCTTCTGCGGGTCGGAGAGGACCTCGTACGCCTCGTTGATCTCTTTGAACTTCTCGGCGGCGTTCGGATCCTCCTTGTTGACATCCGGGTGGTACTGGCGCGCCAGCTTGCGATACGCGCGCTTGATCTCGTCCGCGGAAGCGGATCGGCTGACGCCGAGCACCTCATAGTAGTCCCGCTTGCTCACCGGCTGCACCTCCCCAGCACGCGCGGGCACGCCGCTCGCATCGGCAAACGCCCGCCCGTTGGCGGCGCGCCCGCCCCGCCCGGCGGTGAGGACACGCCGCGCCAAATCGTCCGTGGGGCTGGCGCGGCGTCAACGCGCGCATCCGTCACTTGTCCTCGTCGACCACCTTGTAGTCGGCGTCCACGACGTTGTCCTGCGCCCCGCCGGCACCGGCCGTCTGCCCGGATGGGCCGGACGACCCCGCGTTCTGGCTGACCTGCTCGTACAGTTTCGTCGACAGCTTGTGCAGCACCTGCGTCAGGTCGTCCGAAGCCCGCTTGATGGCGTCCGCGTCGGTGCCCTCGAGCGCCTTCTTCAACGCCTGGACCTTCTCCTCGGCCTCCGCCTTCAGCCCCGCGTCCAGTTTGTCGCCGAGGTCCTTCATCGTCTTTTCCGTCTGGTAGACCAGCTGGTCCGCCTGATTGCGGATCTCCGCCTGCTCGCGGCGCTTCTTGTCCTCCTCCGCGTGCAGCTCCGCCTCTTTCATCATGCGGTCGATTTCCTCTTTGCTCAGGCCGCTCGAGGCGGTGATGGTGATGGCCTGGCTCTTGCCCGTGCCGAGGTCCTTCGCCGAGACGTGCACGATGCCGTTGGCGTCGATGTCGAACGTCACCTCAATCTGCGGCACACCGCGCGGCGCGGGCGGAATGCCGGTCAGGGTGAAGCGGCCGAGCGTCTTGTTGTCGCGCGCCATCTCGCGCTCGCCCTGCAGCACGTGGATCTCGACCGACGTCTGGTTGTCGGCCGCCGTCGAGAAGATCTGGCTCTTCGAGGTCGGGATGGTGGTGTTGCGCGGGATGAGACGCGTGAAAACGCCGCCCAACGTCTCGATGCCCAGCGACAGCGGCGTCACGTCGAGCAGAACCACGTCCTTGACCTCGCCGGTCAGAACGCCCGCCTGAATGGCGGCGCCGACCGCGACGACCTCGTCCGGGTTGACGCCCTTGTGCGGCTCCTTGCCGATCAGGTTCTTGATGGCCTCCTGCACGGCCGGGATGCGGGTCGATCCGCCGACCAAAATCACCTTGTCGATGTCCTGGGGCTTCAGGCCCGCGTCCTGCAGCGCCTGGCGCGTCGGGCCGAGCGTGGCCTCGACCAAATCGCGCGTCAGCTCCTCAAACTTGGCCCGCGTCAGGTTGACCTCCAGGTGCTTCGGTCCGGTGGCGTCCGCCGAGATGAACGGCAGGGAGATGGTCGTCGTCAGCGTCGACGACAGCTCTTTTTTCGCCTTCTCGGCCGCGTCCTTCAAGCGTTGCAGCGCCATCTTGTCATTGCGAAGATCAATGCCGGTGTCCCGCCTGAAGGTCTCAATCAGGTGGTCCATGATCCGCTGGTCGAAGTCGTCGCCGCCCAGGTGGTTGTTCCCGCTGGTCGCCTTGACCTCGAACACGCCGTCACCCAGCTCCAGGATGGACACGTCAAACGTGCCGCCGCCCAGGTCGTAGACCAGGATGGTCTGCTCCCCCTCTTTGTCCAGGCCGTAGGCCAGCGCCGCCGCCGTCGGCTCGTTGACGATGCGCAGCACCTCGAGCCCGGCGATGCGCCCGGCGTCCTTGGTCGCCTGGCGCTGACTGTCGCTGAAATAGGCCGGAACGGTGATGACCGCCTGCTTGACCGGCTCGCCGAGGAACGCCTCCGCGTCCGCCTTGAGCTTCTGCAGGATCATCGCCGAGATCTCCTGCGGCGTGTACGACTTGCCGTCGATGTTCACCCGGTGGTCGGTCCCCATGTGGCGTTTGATGGAGATGATGGTCCGATCCGGATTGGTGATGGCCTGGCGCTTCGCCACGTCCCCCACCAGGCGCTCCCCGTCCTTCGAGAACGCCACCACCGAGGGGGTGGTGCGGTTGCCCTCCGCGTTCGGAATCACCACCGGTTCGCCGCCCTCCATCACGGCGACACACGAGTTGGTCGTCCCCAGGTCAATCCCGATGACTTTCGGCATGTCCGTCTCCTCCCTTCCCAAATCGCCCGTACAATGGCCCGCCCGGTCCCCCGGGGCGGGCCCTCACACGGTCACCTTCACCATCGCGGGCCGCAAAACCTTGTCTTTCAGCATGTACCCGCGCTGCAGCTCCTGCACCACCACGCCGGGCTCAGCCCCTTCGCCCGCCGGCTCCTGCATGACCGCCTCGTGCACCGTCGGATTGAACTTCTCCCCGACCGCGGGCACCGGCGTCACCCCGAACTTCTCCAGGATGCCGACCAGCTGCCGGTGCACCATCTCCACGCCGGCGCGAAGGTCGGATGCCTCGCCGGATGCCGCCAGAGCCCGTTCAAAGTTGTCGACCACGGGCAACAGCTCCACGAGGAGCTGCTTGTTCGCGAACCACTGCAGGTCCTCCTTCTCCTGTCGCGTGCGCCGGCGGAAATTGTCGAAGTCGGCGTGCGCACGCAACAGCTGCTGGCGCAGGCGCTCCACCTCGTCCGCCAGGCGGGCGGCCTCCGCCGCCGGGTCGGCCACCGGCTCCGCGGCATCCTCCGCCGCCGCGTCCTCGGCCGCCGCGTCCCCCGGGGCGCCCGCGCTGTCCTCCCTGTCCTCCGCGGCCCCGTCGGGTGTCTCGGCGGCGTCCGTGGGCTCAACCCCCGAGGGCGCCCGCGCCTCGTCCTTCGTCTCGTTCGTCCTGTCGTCTTCCCGTTGCAAGTCTGACCTCTCCCTCCAGCCGGCGCTGCCGGCTCCCTCACCGGCCTGTCCACGGCGCGCCGAATGGGCCCCGGCTCGTCACGAACCGGTCAGCCGTTCGGTCATCAGGCGCGTCAGGGCGCCGGCCGTGTATTCCAAAATGCGCATCACCCGCGCGTAATTCATCCGCGTCGGGCCAATCACCCCGATGCTGCCGACCGGCACCCCGCCCACCGTGTAGGTTGCGGAGACGACGGTGCAATCCTGGAGGCTCGCCACCGGGTTCTCCATGCCGATGCGCACCTGCACCCCCGGGCCGGTCAGCGGAACCAGGTCGAGGGCTCTGCGCCAATCGGCGGACTCCAGCAATTCGAGCACCGGACGCACCCGCTCCACATCCCGGAACTCGGGCTGCCCGAGCATGTTGGTCACCCCGCCGACCACCACCTGGCCGGGCCCGTTGACCAGGGTTTCGCTCAATTGGTCGAGCACCGAGATGGCGTCTTCGTACCGCTCCAGGGTCTCGACCATCTCGGCCGCAATCTCCTGATACAGGTGCGAACGCAGCCGTGCCAGCGGTGTGCCCACCAGCTTGGCGTTGAGCAGGTTGACCAGCCGCACCATCTCGCCGGGCGGGATGTCGTCGGGAAGGGTCACGTGGCGATTCTCCACGTGCCCGGTGTCGGTCACCAGGATGGCGACCGCCGCGTTGCCGCCGAGCGGCACCAGCTGAATGTGCCGGATGTGCTGCTGGTGAATCAGCGGTCCCAGCGCGATGGCCGCGTACTGGGTCAGCTGCGACAGCACCGTCGCCGTCTGCTGGATGACGCGCTCCACCTCGTCCATGCGCTGGCGGAACAAATCGCGCAGCACCCGCAGCGTCTGCGGGTCCATCTCCCGGCGCGTCGCCAGATGATCCACGTAATATCGGTATCCCTTCTGAGACGGCACGCGTCCCGCCGAGGTGTGGGGTTGATCCAAATATCCCAATTCTTCCAGATCCGCCATCTCGTTTCGGATGGTCGCCGGACTCAATTGAAAGTCCTGATGCTTCGAGAGCGTCCGAGACCCGACCGGCTCCGCCGATCGGATGTAATCCTCCACGATGGCGGCCAGGATCAGTTTCTGCCTTGGCGTCAGCACGTCCATCGCCGAGCACCTCCTGAACGCGCCTTGCCCGCGGTCCTCTGCCGCAGCGCCAATCTGTTAGCACTCACCGAGGACGAGTGCTAAACTCGCTCAGATCGAACATAGCAACTCCCATGGCGGTTGTCAATTGATCCCCGCGCGCCCACCGGGGCTTCCGTCATCGGATGTCAGCGCGCCGACGAACGGCTCGAAGGCCAGATTCGCCACCGGCCACGCTTCCTCCGTGACGTGGAGCCGGTCCCCGTCCCAGGCGAGCAGCCCGCGCTGGACCAGCGGCGGGATGACACCGCCGAACACTTCCTCCAGCCGCGCCCCGTGCCGCGACAAAAACCGCGACGCCTCGACCCCGCGGCGCAGGCGCAGCCCGAGCATCACCGTGTTTTCCGCCGACTCCGCGGGTGACACGCGGTGCGCCGCCGCGACCGGTCTGCGCCCGGCGGACAGATGCGAGGCGTACGCCGGCAGTTCGGTGACATTCTCATACCGCTCGCCGAACGCATACCCGTGTGCGCCGACGCCGGCGGCGAAGTACGGTTCGTTGCGCCAGTAGACCAGGTTGTGCCGGGCCTCGAACCCGGGACGGGCGAAGTTGCTGACCTCGTAGTGCAGGTATCCGGCCGCGGAGAGCTCTTCGCGGACGAGATCGTACATATCCGCCTCCAGGTCCTCTCCCGGCAGAGGCAACAGGCCCGCCTCCTGCCAGCGGGCGAAGGGCGTGCCCGGCTCCACCTTCAGCCAGTAGGCCGATACGTGCGGCACCCCCAGGCGAACCACCTCGCGGACGCTCTCCCGCACATCATCCAGGGTTTGATCCGGCAATCCGAACATCAGGTCGAGGTTGAGTTGGGTGAATCCCGCCGCCTGCGCCAGGGCGACGCTGCGGCGGATGGTGTCCGCGTCGTGAAGCCGGCCGATGGCCAGCAAAAGCGCGTCGTTGAACGTCTGTGCGCCGAAGCTGAGGCGATTGACCCCCGCCTCGCGCAACCGTTGCAGTTTCTTTGCATCCACCGTGCCCGGATTGGCCTCCATCGTCACCTCCGCCCCGTCCGCCAGGCGAAAATGCCGATGCAGCGCCTCGAACACCGCGTCCAGCTGGCGCACCGACAGCTGTGTCGGCGTGCCCCCGCCGAAGAACACCGACCGAAGCGGCTCCGTCGCCACCGCCCCAATGAGCCGGAACTCCTCGGCCAGGTGGTGCACGTACGCATCCATCACCGGGCGCGGCGCGACGTAGGTGGTGAAATCACAGTAGTGGCAGCGGCTGGCGCAAAACGGGATGTGCACATACAGGGCGCTCGGCACCGCCTCGTCGAGCGCGTCCTTCAGAGGCGCCGATCCTCCGGGCCGCGCCGGGTCCGATTCGGTGCGGACCCCCCGCGCGAATCCCGGTGCTTCCCCGCGGTTCCCGTCCATCCCCATCACTCCATCTTCAGCACGGCCATGAACGCCTCCTGCGGCACTTCGACGCTGCCCACCTGCTTCATCCGCTTCTTGCCTTCCTTCTGTTTCTCCAACAGCTTGCGTTTGCGCGTGATGTCGCCCCCGTAACATTTCGCGAGCACGTTCTTGCGCATCGCCTTGATGGTCTCGCGGGCGATCACGCGGTTGCCGATGGCCGCCTGGATCGGCACCTCGAACAGCTGCCTGGGGATGAGCTCCTTGAGCTTCTCGCACAGGGCGCGCCCGCGCGGATACGCCTTGTCGCGGTGGACGATGAACGACAGGGCGTCGACCACCTCTCCGTTCAACAAAATATCCATCTTGACCAGGTTGGACGGCTGATACCCCGCCAGCTCGTAGTCGAACGACGCGTAACCGCGCGTGCACGACTTGAGGCGGTCGAAGAAGTCGTAGACAATCTCGGCCAGGGGCAGCTCGTACTTGAGCGTCACGCGCGTCTGGTCGAGATACTGCATGTCCTTGAACACGCCCCGCTTCTCCTGGCACAGCTCCATCACCGGGCCGACGTAGTCGTTCGGCGTGATGACGGAGGCCGTCACCACCGGCTCCTCCACGTGCTCGATCCGCTCGGCGGGCGGCATCTTGCTCGGGTTGTCCACCTCCACGCGCGTGCCGTCCGTCAGGTACACGTGGTACACGACGCTGGGCGCCGTCGTGATCAACGTCAGATTGTACTCGCGCTCCAGCCGCTCCTGGACAATCTCCATGTGCAGCAAGCCGAGAAAGCCGCACCGAAAGCCGAACCCGAGCGCACTCGAGGTCTCCGGCTCAAAGGTCAGGGCCGCGTCGTTGAGCGACAGCTTTTCGAGGGCTTCGCGCAGGTCCTGGTAGTCGCCGCTGTCCACCGGATACAGCCCGCAGAACACCATCGGCGTCACCCTGCGGTAGCCGGGCAGCGGCGCCGCACACGGACGCAGGGCGTCGGTCACCGTGTCGCCGACGCGCGTGTCGCGGACGTTCTTGATGCTCGCCGCGAAATACCCGACCTCTCCCGCCGCCAGGCCCTCGACCGGCGTCATCCCGGGCCGGAACACGCCGACCTCCACCACCTCGAACTCGGCCTGCGTCGCCATCATGCGGATGCGCATGCCGGGGCGGATCTGGCCGTTGACGACGCGGATGTAGACGATGACGCCCCGGTACGAGTCGTAGTGCGAATCGAACACCAACGCCTGCAAAGGCGCGTCCGGATCGCCGTGCGGCGGCGGGACCTTGTGCACAATCTGCTCCAACACCTCGTCGATCCCGATGCCCGCCTTGGCCGACGCCAGCACCGCGTCGCTCGCGTCCAATCCGATGATGTCCTCAATCTCCTGCTTGACCCGCTCGGGGTCGGCGCTCGGAAGATCAATCTTGTTGATCACCGGCAGGATCTCCAGATTGTTATCGAGGGCCAAGTAGACGTTGGCCAACGTCTGGGCCTCCACCCCCTGGGCGGCATCGACCACCAACAGGGCGCCTTCGCAAGCCGCCAGACTGCGCGAGACCTCGTACGTGAAGTCCACGTGTCCCGGGGTGTCAATCAGGTTCAGTTCGTACTCCACGCCGTCCTGCGCCTTGTAGAACAGGCGCACCGGCTGCAGTTTGATGGTGATGCCCCGCTCCCGCTCCAGGTCCAGCTGGTCGAGCAGCTGATCCTGCATCTCCCGCTCCGACACGGTGCCGGTGCGCTCCAGCAGGCGATCCGCGAGCGTCGATTTTCCGTGGTCGATGTGCGCGATGATGCAGAAGTTGCGGATCCGCCGCTGCCGTTCGTCCATCCCGCTGCCGCCTCCCCCGATGCAGGTGCCCGGCCGCCCCGTTCGCGGCCCCTGTCTCAAGCCGTCTACAAAACGCGCCGCGCCCGGCAGGCGCGGCACCCGACAAAATGCGACACGATTATAGCATTCCAATCCGCCGCGTGACAACGAAGTCCACCGCCCGCGCTCCCGCACGCCCGCGCTCCCGCGTCCCGCCGCTCAGGCCCACGCGTCCACGCCGGCTCCGAGACGGGCCCGCGCCGGCCCCGTGCGGCCGGGGCACCCCGGCGCGGCCGCCCCCCGGCCCACCGCCGCGCCCGCGGGGCACCTGGCGCGGCCGGTCAGGAGCCCAGCTTCTGCCGCGCCTGTTTCAGGAACGAGTCGTCGACCATGCTCCTGACGTCGACGTCCCCTTTGACGAATCCGGCGCTCTGGTAGAACTTCAGCTGGTTCTCGATGTTCTCCGGATCGACCTCGGCGTTCGGATCCACATAGATCAGTTCGGTCTTCACCACGTCGGCCGGCTGCTTGGTGTACTTGGCGATGATGTCAAGTCCCTTTTTCGAATCCGGGTCGTCGGCTCCGTGGTTGCCAAAGACGTGCTGATTGTAGAAGCGGACCGCCTTGAGGTAGCCCTCCATGAACTTCGTCGCCAGGTCGGAATTGGCCCGGAAGTTCGGCGAGTAGGCGAGGACCAACAGGTCCGCCTTGACGTTGTCGTCCACCCAGGCGATGAGGTGCGCCTTGCCGCTCGCCAACTCCTTGTTGGCCGCCGGCTGCGGCAGAATGGCCGCGTCCACCTGGCCGGACTCCACCGCCGCCGCGATGTTCGAGGTGGTGTGCAGCGGCACCTCCTGGATGTCCTTCAGAGAGAGATGGTTGTTCGCAAGCATCACGCCGAGCAGGTAATCGAAGGTCGATCCCGCCGCCGTATTGCCGAACCGCTTCCCTTTCAGATCCGCCACCGTGCGGACGCCGGCCTGCCACGCCTGGTCGCTGGCCACCAGCGCCTCGAACTTCTGCCCCGGCCAGATGCGCCCTTTGTCCGCGACGATGTATTCCTTCTTCCCGCTCGCCCAAAGATTGAACAGGCTCGCGGTGATCCCGGTCGCGCTGACGTCGAGGGTGTTGGCCGCCGTCGCGACGTCAATCTCTCCGGCCGATTCGTACGTCTTCAGCTGAACGTCGAGCCCGAGGTCCTTCCAGTAGCCGAGGTCTTCGGCCAGAAAGATGGGCGCCGAGCTGACCAGCGGGGTCGTCCCGACGGTGATGGTCGCGGCGCTGCCTCCGGCCGCCCCGCCCCCGGCGTTCCCCGTCGGCTGCCCCTGCCCCGAACCCGCCGCCGTATTGCCGCCACCCGCACCCGTCTGGCCGCATCCGGCCACCCCCAAAAGGGCCAGGGCGGCCGCCGCGCACATCCAACGTCTCATCCAACTCCACTCCCTCTGTCTCGCTCCGGCCCGTTGTGGGCCCCATCGTTCGCAGGGCGGACGATGTCGATGATTTTCGAACCATCATACGATGTCTGCTCGGGTTCGGCAAGCCCCCGCGCGGCTCAGCGCGCCTGCCAGGGCAGCAGACGCCGTTCCAACCACGCCAGCCCCCTGCTGATGAGGAGACCGAGCGCGCTGAGCACCACCACGCCGACCAGCACATTGGCCGTCAGCATCAGCGACGAGTACTGCAGGATCATCGCGCCGAGGCCGTGCTGCGCGCCGATCATCTCCGCGGCCACCAGCACCAGAAGACTGAGCCCGGCGCCGATGCGCAGCCCGGCGAACACCGTGGGCAGCGACGCTGGAAGAATCACCCGCCACACCAGCGTCCGGCGCGACGCGCCGAAACTGACCGCCGCACGCAGCAGCGCGGGGTCGGTGTTGCGCACCCCGGCGTACGTGTTGAACAGGACCGGGAACAGCACCTCGGCCGCGATGACCAGCACCTTCGACGCTTCCCCCGCCCCCACCCAGAGGATGATGAGCGGAATGATGGCCAGCTTCGGGATGGGATACAGCGCACCGGCCACGGGCAGACCGACGCGCTCCGCGACGCGCGAAAAGCCGAGCCACAGCCCGAGCACCATCCCCGTCGCCGCCCCGAGCACATACCCGGCGGCGATGCGCCCGAGGCTCGCCGCGGTGTTCATCCACAGATCGCCGCTGATGGCCAGCGCGACCCCCGCCTGCACAATCGACAGCGGGCTCGGCAGGTCGGCCTCCGGGATGACGCCCGCCATCGCCAGTCCCTGCCACAGCGCCAACAGCAAAACGATGCCGAGCGGGCCCTGCCAAGCCGGAGCCCTTCGCTCCACGAAATGCATTCGGTAACGCACCGGCACCCGGGATCGCACATCCGGGCCCGAGGGGTTGTCCGACGAGATTGGCATCCTCATCCCTCCACCAACGCCTGCTGGGCGTCGTGCCGAATCGTCTGCCAGATGGCGTCCCTATGGGCGAACAGCGCCCCCTGCGCCTGTGCCGATCGGCGCTCGGCCCGCGGGATGTCGATGTCCACCACCCGCACAATCCGGCCCGGCCGCCGTGACAACACCACCACGCGGTCCGCCAGGGCCACCGCCTCGTCGATGTTGTGCGTGACATACAGCGTCTTCTGGCGGACGGATTCCCACAGATTCACCAGCTCGTCCTGCATGATGAGACGCGACTGCGCGTCGAGCGCCGAGAGGGGCTCGTCCATGAGCAACAGCTCGGGTTCGACGACGAAGGCGCGCGCGATGCCCACCCGCTGGCGCATCCCGCCCGAGAGCTGATGCGGGTATTTGTCCTCAAATCCCGCAAGGCCCACCCGACTGATCATCTCCCGCGCGCGCTGTGCGCGCTCCCGCTTCGGGACCCCGAGCTGTTCCAGGCCGAACTCGACATTGCGCTGCACCGTCCGCCACGGGAACAGGGCGTGCTCCTGGAACACCATGCCGATGCGCGGGCGGTCTCCGTTCACACCCTCGAAGTAGATCTCGCCCGCGGTCGGCTCCGTGAGTCCGGCCACCATCGAGAGCAGGGTCGACTTGCCGCACCCGCTCGGCCCGACGATGGCGATGAAGGCGTGTTCCTCGACCGTCAGATGGATGTCTTCGAGGGCGACCGTCTCCCGGCCGCGCCGATCCCGGTACACCTTCGACACCCCGTCAATCACCAGCCGCATTCGGTCCCCTCCTCTCGTCCGCCTCCGCGCCGAGGATCCGGAGGGTGGCACCCCCCGCCGGCCCCCTGCGCGCGGTTACCGGGCCACGAACACCACCCCGATGAGGATGATGCAAAGCCCCACCCAGCGCGTCGGCGGCACGCTTTCATGGAAAAAGAACAGCGCGACCAGCACGGCCGCCACATACGCGAGGCTCTGCATCGGGTACAGCATGCTCAGCGGCAGTTGCTTGAGCAGATAGATCCACACCAGGGTCGCGATTCCGTACAGAACAATGCCGCCGAGGATCCAGGGCGAAAGCAGGGCGCGAAACAGATCCCCGATGCCGTGGAGCGACAACGACCCAATTCCGATCTTCCACAGCGCCTGCCCGGTCACGAGCAGAGCGATGTTCACCGCCACCAGAAGATAGTTCATGCGCGTCACTCCGTCTTGTTCAACAGCAATTGGTAGACATCCCGGTGTTGCCGCACGATGGTGTCGAGGATAAACCCGCAGGTCACCGAGATGGAGGATAGCATCATGAATCCGACGGCCAGGATGGCGGACGGGATCTTCGAGATCATGCGGGTCGCGATGAACTCGGTGATCACCGGGATGCCGACCGCCAGACCGCACGCGAAGAACACCAGCGCGGCGGTGCAAAAGAACGCCAGCGGCTTGTAATCCTTGAAGATCCAGAACACGGTCCGCAGCACCCGCATCCCGTCGCTGAGGGTGTTCAGCTTGGAGAAGCTGCCCTCCGGCCGGTCGCGGTAATCAATCGGGATCTCGACAATCCGAAACTTCTTGTCCAGGGCGTGCAGGGTCATCTCGGTCTCAATCTCAAAGCCCTCGCTGGCGACCGGCATGTTTTTGACGAACAGACGGTTGAACGCGCGATACCCGGTCATGATGTCGCGCAGGTCCGAGTGAAACAGGGTGTTGATCAGCCACCTCACCAGGTTGTTGCCGAAATTGTGAAATGGCCGCTTGTTTTCCTTGGTGTACGATCCGTTGGAGAGCCTGTCCCCGATCACCATGTCCGCCTCTTTGCGCATCACGGGCGCAATCAGCTGGTGCACGAACTCGGCCGGGTACGTGTCGTCCCCGTCCACCATGACGTACACGTCCGCGTGGACGTCGCGGAACATCGAACGCACCACGTTGCCCTTGCCCTGGCGCGGTTCCCGCCGCACGATGGCGCCCGCCGCGGCGGCCACGTCCGCCGTGCGATCGCGGGAGTTGTTGTCGTACACGTACACCTCGGCCTCCGGCAGCTCGCGGCGAAAATCGGAGACGACCTTGCCGATGGTCGGCTCCTCGTTGTAACAAGGGATGAGAATCGCGATCTTCAAACGTCTGTGCCTCCACTCCCCCGGTTGTCCGCAAACAGCGTAGCATAGCGGGCGCGGCGCCGCCACCCGGCGCGCCGGCGGACCCTCCGCCCGCCGGATTGGAGCGAGGAGGGTCCCCACCCGCTTGGGTTGCCCTCGAGCGCCGGTGACACCCCTGCCGCGAGAAGCCGCAACCCGAGGATGAGGACGCACAGGGCGAGCGTTGGAAACAAAACGGGCGCCGGATCGGAGAACCAGTGCTGGCTTCCCATCCCGATGAGCGCCGGCCAGTCCAACTGCCGGCTGTCAATCACCACAGCGCTGTCGCTTCGGATCAGCCGCAGGTGGCTGAAGATCCCGAAGTACGCCAGCTCGCCCATGACGGCCAGCACGCGCGCGTAGGACAGCGGCACGTACTCGGCCAGATACGGGCGAAACCAGGGCCACACGTGCCGGGTGAGGATGCGCCACGGAGAGCACCCGGTGGTGTGGGCCGCTTCGATGAACGGGCGGGCCAAAATCAGGCGGAGGTCCCCCTCCAGCGTGGGAATGAACCGGGCGCTCTCAAGACAGGTGATCACCGCGTAGTACCACAGGTTCAGGCGCGGCGAGAAGTAGAAGGCGGGGGCCTCGAGCAACAGGAGCGCGACCAGCATCGGCGGGACGAGGGTGGTCAGGCCGGTGGCGAGATCGACCAGCGGAAAAGGGATCCGCCACACCACGCGCAGAAGGGCGATGGCCACGGACACCCCCCACACCGCCAGCACGAGCCAGGTGGCGTCCCACAGCGTCGGCAGGGCGCCGTACAGGATTCGTGCGAACAGGTCGTGGCCGTCCTGGTCCGTGCCCAGCCAGTGCTGCCGGGACGGGGGGAACGGGGGCATGCTCGCGGTCGAGGTGGCTGTCGCCGGATGCCACACGTCCTGCGCGTACGGGGAGATGTGCACCCATGTGCCCGGGTCCGCGCCGAGGATGAGCACCGCCAGGATCAGGACGGCTCCGGCGGCCGTCTTCGGGTTCCACCACTCACGCACGGGTCATCCAACTCCATCGGCGCGCCGCATACCATCCAATTCCCCGCGTCACCGCCGTGAACAGGGAGAAGAACGTCAGGTACGCGGTCAGCGCCGTGATGTGAAATTCCGCGGGGGACGTCCACAGGGTGCTGAATCCGAGCCCGGCGTGTCCGAGCGCCTGAAGCGCGCCGAACACAGCCCCCTGCTCGCGCATCCCGATGAACTCCACCGCCACCAGCCCGCTCATGGCCATCGTGTACACCGCGGGCAACTCCAGCACCAGCTTGGGCCAGGTGTTGCGCAGGATGTGTCGGAACACCACCGTCTTCCAGCCCAAGCCTTTGCCGAGGGCGGTCAACACGTACTGCTCACCGAACTGCTGGCGCAGCGTCACCGCAAGCACCCTGGCCACGTACATCCCGGGCCCCCAGGTCAACAGGATGGCGCACACGGCCGTGCCTCCCCAGAAGGAGTTGTCCGGCAACATATGGATGGGATCCGCATGCCAGA
>NZ_JAIMAV010000165.1 GCF_023511815.1 Alicyclobacillus sp. | reverse complement strand
GGCCAAGAGGGCGCCGCTCACCGGGTGCGGCGGAACGTCCGGGAGACCGGCCAAGAGGGCGCCGCTCACACTGAGATGCAGCCGCTTCAGTGAGTCCGAGGAGAGGAGGGAGTGTCGATGACGATGCAGGGAATGGCGGAAAAACGACTTCGCCGCGAGGAGGCCCACGATGGGACGGGGAAGTGGCGAGATTACATTTCACTCATGAAGCTCGGCATCACGGCCGCCAACCTGATGGCGACGGTGGCTGGGTTATGGATGGGGGCGCACGGGCATCCCGTTTGGCGGACGGTGGTGCTGACGCTGATCGGAACCGCTCTGGTGGTCGCATCGGGTGCGACGCTGAACAACTTTGTCGATCGCGACATCGACATCCGCATGGAACGCACGAGCGGGAGGGCGCTTCCGTCTGGGAAAGTTCAACCGGTGGCCGCGCTCGTCATCGGCCTCGTCCTCGGCGCCGTCGGACTCGCACTGCTCGCGGGCTGGGTCAACGGAGTGGCCGCCGCGTGCGCATTTGTGGGCCTGGTCATGTACGCCTACATCTACACGGTGTGGCTGAAACGGACGACGACGCTGAGCACGGTGCTGGGCGGCTTGGCCGGAGCGATGCCACCGTTGGTCGGCTACGCGGCGGGGAGCGGTGGACACTTGGATCTCGTCGCGTGGGTGGTGTTCAGCATCTTTTTCCTGTGGCAACCGCCCCACTTTTTGCCGCTGGCGATGAAGCGTGTGGAGGACTACCGGGCGGCCGGGATTCCAATGCTGCCGGTGGTGCGGGGGTACACCGAGACGAAGTGGCAGATCCTCGTGTACACCGCGGCGATGGTACCGGTGTCGCTGTTGTTGTACGCCCTCCGGGCCGCCGGGGTGATCTACCTGCTGGTGGCGGTGGTTCTCGGCGTGATCTTCCTGTGGCGGGCGGTGCAGGGGCTCTTCACGAAAGACGACCTGGCCTGGGCCAATCGCCTTTTCGGATTTTCACTCGTATATCTCACCGGGATGTGCCTCGCCATGATTGTCAATCCGCTGTGATTCGCAGTGTTTGATTCGCGGGGCTCGGCGGGGCCCATCGCGGTGTGCTTGAGCAATGTGGTGTGAAGGAGGATCAGGATGGCGACTGAACATGCACATGCGGCGGGTCACGCCGCACACCACGATGAGCACGTCGATCACCAGGGAAACGCGAACTTCGCGGTCTGGTGTGGTCTGGCGGCGCTGACGTTCACCACGGGCACGTTCGTGGCCTCGAATGTCTACCTTCGCGCGTGGAGCCCGCAGAAGTTTGTGCTGGACGATGCGCTGTTGCAGAACCTGCCCTACGTGGCGACACTGTTCTCCATCATTTCGGCGGTTTTGCTGATCATCGCGGGGGCGTTCTTCGTCCGCGACAGGTGGCGCGCGTTCAACGCCACATTGGCGGTGGCCGCGTTGACCTACGCCGTGGTGCTTCTGACACAGTTCCGGCTGATGATTTGGTTCGCCGGCTACAGCAAGCAGGTGGCGACCATCTATGCTCCGACAGCGGCGATCCAGTTCCTCTTGAACGTCGTCGGCATGATCCTCATCGGGGTGGCCGGTTGGTACTCGAGTTTTCAAAACAAGGCGTCCATCAATCGGTTCTTTCCGGTGGCCATGAATGTATGGCTGTACTCGACCATCTCCGGCATCCTGATCCTGCTTGTGGAAAACGTCATGACGTGGGGCCAGTTCGCGGCCTGGTGCGGTATCAAGCTGACGAGCTGACGGGCCGATGGACTGACGGATTTACGGGCTGACGGCCTGACGGACTGTCGGGTCAACCAGGCAACGGGTCAACCGGCGTCGGGGTGGCCGGCTGACGGGGAGCAACCGGGAGGTGGGACCGCATGCAACCGCTCTTATTTGCACTCGGCGCATTCGTCTTTGTGGCGCTGACACTTCTCATCCTGAAGTACACGACCTATCTGTCCAACAGCAAAAAGTGATCTGGAATTGAAATAGACCAGATGCGCTTCACTCGACCGCCGCGGCCC
>NZ_JAIMAV010000164.1 GCF_023511815.1 Alicyclobacillus sp. | reverse complement strand
TGGAGGCGTTTGTGGAGACCGATCCGCTCGGACTGCGCGAAGAGTGCCCGGACTTTTTCGAGCGCGCGCGGCGGACGCTCCGCAAATGAACCGGGCGGGATGGCCGTCACCCGCGCGACGCCTGCCAGGCCTGGCCGTCCCAGGTGTTGTGAACGCCCGCCGCGGCGAGGATCTGCTGAAGGTAATAGATCGGGACGTAGGTCGTGTCACCGCCGCCGGCGGGATCGGGCCACGCATAGGTGTTGATCCGTTTGACCAACACCCCGTTGACGAACAGATCCGTGTTGCCCGTCCCGGGGGCCATTCCGCTGAAGTCGGCCGTCATCCCCTTCGGCAGGGTCAGGTGCCAGGCGTGGCGGTTGCCGTCCCAGGTCTGCGCGATCCCCATGGCCTCCAGCGCTTTGCCGATGTACCAGATGGGCATGTGTGTGGTGCCATCCGCGACGCGGCTGTACGGACGGGAGAGCACCCGGCCATCGAGGACGACCTGCTTTTGGCCTCCGACCCGGCTGGTGAGGGCGGGGACCGAAAGCGGCGCCCGCCGCAGGATGCCCAGAAGGGCCCCGGCGATGTCATCCATCGGCACCGCGTCGCGGTTCGCCAGGATGATGAGCGTCTCGTCCTCTCCCAGATCGCGGTACAGCAGGCCGCTGAATCCGGGGACGATGGACCCCTCCTGCGCCCGTGTGCCGTCGGGTGACACCTCCCAGCCCAGTCCGTACCCGTAGGTCTTCAGGGCCTGAATGGACAGCGAGGTGGGCCAGAACAGCTGCGGGACGTCGGACACCCCAAGGACATGGCCGGTGACGAGCGCCTCCTGCCACCGGTACAGGTCCTCGACGGTGCTGTACATGTCGTACGCCTCCGCCAGCACACCGGGGCTGAAGTCGATGGCCTGCCACCGGCCGTTCGACAGGGTGTTGCCGGTGGCGCTCCCCGGGATGGCGGAGAGCGACGCGGGGATGAACCCGGTGTCCCGCAGACCCAGGGGATTCAGGATGTTTTGTTGAATGTACGCCTGCGCGGACTCTCCGCTCACCGCCTCGATGACCTGCGCCAACACCACGTAGTTCAACGGGCTGTACCGGTACAACGTCCCCGGGAGTGCGGCGGGCATGTCGGGGCCGGACGGTGCGCCGGAGGTGTGGGTGACCAGCATGCCGACGGTGATGCGCCCGGCTTGTGCGTCGGTGTCCGGCAAGAACTTGCCGATGGAATCCGAGAGGCTCAGCTTCCCCTCATCTTTTAACAACATCACCGCCGCGGCCATGAACCCCTGCGTCAACCGGCCGATGGCGAACCGCGTGCTCGGCTGGTTCTGCCGGCCGCTCACCGAATCGGCCGCTCCGTACCCTCTGTCGACCATCACCACGCCGTGTTTGGCGAGCAACACGCTGCCGCTGAACGCGCCTTCCTCCACCCACGCCCGTAGCGCCGCATCCACCTGCTGTGCCGGAGTCGTCTCGGCAGCCCACACCGGAGGCGAGCCCAGAAGTGCGGCCGCCCACGGCACGGCCGCCGGCGACGCCCCCGCTGCTTCCGACCCCGCACCCGCACCGGCCATTCCCCCGGCACCGGTGGCGCCAAGCCATCCCAAAACGCAGGCCGACGCCATCACGACGGCCGTGCGCGCGATCCCCCGACCGCCCGATTTCCTCTTCCCCATTTCAATGGCCTCCTTTGGTCCAATCCGCACAGGGCGCGCATCCCGAACCGGTCCCCGGTGCCCCGTCGGAGACCGCCCGAACCGTGTGCTTGGTGTTCATTGTATAGAACAAACGCCGCACAGACAATTCGTCAAAAAGAACGAACGGGCGCGATTGTTCGTTTTGGAGAACGAAAACCGGCGGATTCCGGCGGATTTTGACCCAATTCCGGATTTTCGATCTGATGCCGCCATCCCCTATACTCGGGCTGTGTTCATTATACAGAACGATCCTCGGTTTGTATGATGAACCTCATCTCATCGGATCCCAGGAGGGGAACGAACACATGAAGAAGTGGCAGAAGGCCAGCCT
>NZ_JAIMAV010000163.1 GCF_023511815.1 Alicyclobacillus sp. | reverse complement strand
TGCTTCGGGTCCGTGGAGGAGATTCCGGAGGGGTACCGGGATCGCGCCATTCATCACCACAACCCGTACAACACGAACGTCCGCGCCAACGCCGAGGAGTGCGCCCGGATCGGGAAGGAGCTGGCCCGCCGCGTGAACGGGGCGCGGGGGCCGGTGGCCGTCCTCTTTCCCCTGCAGGGCTGGAGCGAGAACACGAGGCCCGGGCAGCCGCTCTACGATCCGGCCTCCGACGCGGCCCTCGTCGACGCGTTCATGGCCCTGCGCCAACCGCACGTGCGGGTGGAGTTCATCGACGCGAATTTGAACGATCCGCCGTTTGTCGATCACGCGGTCTCCTTGTTGCAAGAGATGCTGGCGCGGGATTGAACAGGCGATCACGGGGGAGGAGGGGCAGCCCGTGGGCGTGCTGGAGGAGTTGGTGTCGTACACGCGGCGCGCGTATGATCGCGGCCTGACGGTCGGGGTGAGCGGCAACACCAGCGCCCGGGCGGGCGCGGACCGGATGTGGATCAAGCGATCCGGGGTCAGCCTCGGCGAGGTAGGCCCGGACGACTTTCTGCTGATGGATTTCGAGGGCAACGTGCTGGCGGGGACGGGGACGCCTTCCAAGGAGTGGCGGTTTCACGCGGGCACGTACCAGGCGCGGACGGACGTGGGGGCGGTGTTTCACCTGCACCCGCCGTACGCGACGGCGTATGCGGTGGCAGGAGTGCTTCCGCCGTTGGTGACGGGTGCCGGCAAGGGGACGGTCCGCCGGTGGGCGATGGTGGAGGGGGCGCCGTCGGGATCGACCGCATTGGCCGACCAGGTCACACAGGCTTTTCAGGCCGATCCAGACGTGCGCGCGGTCTTCATGAAGGGCCACGGAACCGTCTGCGTTGGCGCGTCCGTGCGGGACGCCTTCTATGTCAGCGAATACATGGAGGACGCGGCGCGCGCCGCCTGCCTCCTCAGAATCCTTCGGGAGGGTTGACGATGGGCACGGGAAACGATTGGGCGTGGTCCGCGCAGGAGGGTGCGCGCACGGCCGCGGGGCCGGTGGCGGGCGAGCCGTTGCGGCCGGAGGTGCCGCCGGTGATGCGGGCCGCGGCGCTGTTCGGGCCCGGGGATATGCGCGTGATCGAAAAACCGGTACCGAAGCCGGGGCCGGGGGAGATCCTCCTGCGGGTGGCGGCCTGCGGAATGTGCGGGACGGACATCAAGATCTACCACGGCCAGTTCGCGCAGACTCCGCCGCTCGACGGACGCTTCACGCCGGGCCACGAGGTGGTCGGTACGGTGGTGGCACTGGGGCCGGGGGTGACCGAGTTTGACATCGGCGATCACGTGGTCTGCGAGGCGCACAAGGGCTGCGGCCAGTGCGAGAACTGCCTGGACGGGGAGTACACGGCCTGCCTGAACTACGGCAATGTGGCCAAGGGGCACCGGGCGACGGGGATGACCTGCGACGGGGGGTTCGCCGAGTATGCGGTGGTGCACGTCAACCAGAGCTACAAGTTGCCCGCGGACGCGGACCTGGACGAGGCGACCATCGCCGTGACGGCGGGGACGAGTTTGTACGCGATCGATCGCGTCGGCGGCTTCCTGGCCGGCAAGAGCGTCGCCATCCTGGGGCCGGGGTCGGTCGGCCTGGTGCTGGTGCAGATAGCGAAGGCGCTTGGGGCGTCACCGATCGTCCTGGTGGGGACGCGGGAATCCCGGTTGGCATTGGGCCGGTCCTTCGGGGCGGACCACGTGGTGCTCACGGGCCGCAACGAGAGTGTGGTCGAACAGGTCCTGCGCGCGACGGGGGGCCGGGGCGTGGACTTCACTTTCGAGTGCGCGGGCGGCGATCGCTCGGCGGAGGAGGCCGTCGCGATAACGCGCCGCGGCGGCAAGGTGGTCCTGGTGGCCTTCTACCACCACCCGGTGACCTTGGACTTGAACAACGCCATCCGCCAGAAGATTGACCTGTTGACGATGCGGGGCGAAGGCCGGCAGGTGCTGCGCCGCGCGGTGGCGCTGCAGGCGCAGGGCAAGATTCAGGCGGGCCCGCTCATCACGCACCGGTTCCCGCTGGAGAACATCGTGGAGGCGTTC
>NZ_JAIMAV010000162.1 GCF_023511815.1 Alicyclobacillus sp. | reverse complement strand
GGGCCTATAGCTCAGCTGGCTAGAGCGCACGACTGATAATCGTGAGGTCAGAGGTTCGAGTCCTCTTAGGCCCACCAATCGGTGGACGACCCCGGTGGCGAATGTGCCACCGGGGTTATGCGTTTTTGTGGGTTGTGGAGAGCGGACCCAAGGTCGGTGGGCGGGGGTATCGGTGAACGGGATTTCCCAGCGCTCGTGCGGCGAACCGGGGGCGGCGCGCAGCGGCTCGAAAACGTGCGCCCGTCCCCGGTTTTCCTCCGGTGCGATGCCCGGTTGACGGCCCCGCGGGAACCCGCTATGCTGGACGTAGATGAGCTGAGCAAGGTGAGCTGAGTCGAGCCTGAGGGATGTCCGCTGTTCTGGATTCCATGCGCCCACCTGCCACAGCCATTGCTGTGGCTTTTTTGGTGCCCTTCCTGTGAATCCTCTCCCTCCGGTTCAGCTCAAGTGAGCTGAAAGGGTGGATGACATGCTCCTCGTGATCGACAACTACGACTCATTCACGTACAATCTCGTCCAATACTGCGCAGAACTGGGTGCGGACGTGGTGGTTCGGCGCAACGACGCCACCCTGGCGGAGCTGCGCGCGCTGCGGCCGGATGCGCTTTTGGTGTCCCCGGGCCCCTGCACCCCGGACGACGCCGGCTGCTCCATGGAGGCCATCCGGTATTTCGCGGGGCGCATCCCGGTGCTCGGGGTTTGCCTCGGACACCAGGCATTGGGGCAGGTGTTTGGCGGGCGGGTGGTGCGGGCCCCGCAGCTGATGCACGGCAAGACCTCGATGATCTCCCATGCGGGGGATCCCCTGTTCGCCGGGGTCCCGAACCCGTTTCAGGCGACGCGCTACCATTCGTTGATGGTCGATCGCGCGACCTTGCCCGACTCCTTCGACATCATCGCCGACTGCGACGGCATCGTCATGGGGCTCCGCCATCGGCCGACCGGGGCCGCCGGCGTCCAGTTTCACCCGGAATCCATCCTGACTCCGCACGGAAAGCGCATGCTCGCCAATTTCCTGGCCGGCTGAGGGCGTTTCGGAACCAGACATTCACAAGGAGGCGAGCGTGCATGTCGGATCGCACTCGGCTTTCTCTGTCCGTCCGAGCCGAATCAGGCTGTGATCCCTTCTATCTCTATCTTCATCTGACAGAGGCCTTGGGCGCGGGGCGGGTATTCCTGCTCGACGCGGCCAAAGACGTGGAGCATTCCCAGTACTGCATGAGCATCCTCGGGGCCGTGCCGTTGGTGGAGGTGCAGGTCAAGGACGGCGCTGTGGCCGTCCTGGCCGACGGCGCGGTGGCCGATTGGGTCCGTGGCCGCCTGCTGGAGGGGGGCGATTTGCCGGAGGGCGATCCCGACCGGCCGCTCGCCCCGAGCGTGCTGGAGCGGGTGGCCTGGACCGGGCGCCCGGCCGATCCGATGGCGTTTCTGGAACGCCTGCGCGCGCATCTGCGGGGGTTGCAGGGTGCGCAGGAGGTGCCTTTCTCCAGCGGATTTCTCGGATACATCGGCTACGACGCCGTCCACTACCTGGAGCGGCTTCCGAAGACGACGGAGGATGACCGCGGGCTTGTGGACATCCGCCTGCAGTGGCACGCCGTGGTCATTCAGCTGCAGGACCAGGAGGTGCGGGTGTTCGAGACGGGCCTGGATGCGGATGGGCTACGGGATCGAATCCGTGCGGTCCGGGACCTGGTCGCGGCGTACGCGCGTCATCCGGTCGTTCCACGGCTGCCGGAGGCGCCGGAGACGGCGGATGTGCCCCCAGAGGCTCACGACGACGTGACCCAGGCGGAGTTTGAGGCCAATGTGGAGCGCGCCAAGGCGTACATTCGGGCGGGGGACATCTTCCAGGTGGTGCTGTCCAAACGGGTGCGCGTCGAGAAGCGCATCCATCCGTACACGGCCTACGACCGCCTGCGCAAGCTCAACCCGTCGCCCTACATGTTCATGGCGGAGTATCCCGATTGCCGCCTGTTCGGGGCGAGCCCGGAGGCGCAGTTCCGGGCCGTCGGCGGGGTGGCGGAGATGAAGCCCATCGCCGGCACGTCCAAAGGGCGCGGTAAGACGCCGGAGGAGGACGCGCGGCTGAGGGAACGGCTCCTCCACGATGAGAAGGAGCGGGCCGAACACGTGATGCTGGTGGACCTGTGCCGTAA
>NZ_JAIMAV010000161.1 GCF_023511815.1 Alicyclobacillus sp. | reverse complement strand
GGCTGGGGCGGGAAATCTGGTACGACGGCTTTGTAACCCGTGTGTGCAAGGTCGAGCGGGCGTACGCGTTTGAACGCGGAAAGAACATGATGGGAGCGTGATGGCGTGAGTACAGCTTCGAATCCCACCCGACCTTGGCCCGGGTGATGGAGCGGTCATGGGCGGGCGGCCTGTGCCATAAGACGCTGATCCCGCCAGCGCCGCCACGATGGATGAAAACGGGTACCAGCGGGCTGTTTTCTCCGTAGCCGAAGGGGGATTGCGCATGTATGTACCGAAGGCGTTTACGATGGACGATCCGCAAGAAATCGCTCGCTTCGTCCGCGATCACAGTTTCGGCCTGCTCATCAGCACGTCGGGTGGCGAGCTGGCGGCGACCCACCTGCCGTTCGTCTTCGATCCCGATGGCCGGCGCCTGTGGGGGCACATGGCACGGGCAAACCCGCAATGGCGGGAACTGCACGGGCAGACGGCGCTCGCGGTGTTCCAGGGGCCTCACGCCTACATCTCGCCCTCGTGGTACGAGGTGCCGCAGCAGGTGCCGACCTGGAACTATGTGGCCGTGCATGTGTATGGGAGGTGCAGCGTGATCGAGGAAGAGGACGAATTGGCGCAACTGCTCGAGCGTCAGGTGCGGTTCTACGAGCCGGAATCCACGTTGCCGCAGGAGTCGAATGAGCCGTATTACCGCAGCATGATGCGCGCCGTCGTGGGCTTTCGAATGGACATCGAGCGGATGGAGGGCAAGGCCAAGCTCAGCCAGAACAAGCCGCCCGAGGTGCGCCGGCGGGTGATGGAGGCCCTCGACCGGAGTGAAGACCCGGGGGCGCAGGGCGTGGCGGAATGGATGCGGCGATGGGAGAAGGGGGCGAGATGAACGGCGCGGGGGCAGGGACACCCCCGTCTGAATGCGCCCGTCGCCGCCGAACGGGTGGGGAATGAAGGGGACGCCGATGGGATCCCGGGAGGCGACATGGAACAGATGCGATGCCTCGGCCCAGGAGACGCCGGAGCGCTCCGGCAGTTGGCGGAGCGGATCGGTTGGTCATTCACGCCGGAGCAGGCGGCGCTGTATGTCGGCGGGATCGGCCGTGTCTTCGGGCTGTGGCGAGACGGCGGATTGGTGGCGACGGCCGCGCTGCATCCGTACGACGGGCGTGTGGCGCGGCTCGGAAATGTGATGGTCGATCCCGCCCACCGTCGCCAGGGACTGGCCACACGCCTGTTGAAGGCATGCCTCGCGGAGGCCAGGTCCGCCTCATTGCGGGTATGTTTGGTGGCCACCGAGATGGGCGAGCCCCTGTACCGGAAGCTCGGATTTGAAACCATTGAATTCATTCACCGGTTTGTCTTCGATCCCGCGCGCCCCCTCTCCCCACAGCCCGCCGCGATGGGAAACGTGCGACGGCTTGAACCGGGCGACCTGCGCGACGTGGTCCGGCTGGACGAGCGCGCCTTCGGCGCGAGCCGGCGGTCGTTGATCGAGGCCTTGTTCACCGGCGGTGCGCACGCCTGGGCGCACATGGCCGAAGACGGCGTGCACCAGGATTTTGCGTTTGGCCTCCAAAGGTCGAGGCGGCGCATGTCAGGGGTGTACTCGGGACGCGTGTGCCAGGGCTTTGCGCTTGGGCTCCAAAGGTCGTCCCGGACGAATCTGGGTGCCGTGGTGGCCGATGCGGTGTCCATCGCACAGGCGCTCGTGGCGTACGCCTGTGAGGAACTGACGGAAACCCGAGCCCTCGTCCGATTGGACGTCCCGGGTTGGCAGACGGATTTTCGCGCTTGGCTCGCGGCCTCGGGCTTCCGGGAGGAATGCGTCTCGCCGCTCATGCAGTTCGGCCATGCACGGGATTGTGGGGCGTGGTCCCGCTGGTTCGCGTTGTACGATCCCGCTTTGGGGTGAGCGCGACAGGGATCTGAATCAGGGGCCCCGTGTGGTGTGGGGGCGGGGTGTTGTGTGGGCCGGTGCCGTGGTGCGGGTGCGGGGTGCGGGGTGCGGGGGGGCCTTGGCCGGGGCCCTCGCGCGGGTCCCTGTGGGGGAGTGCGGAGGATATGGCCGCGAAACCCGCATTTTCGTACAAACTTGCCGGGTCTGGCGGGGGTCCGGATGTCTCACAGGCCTGTGAGACGCGGATTTTCGTAGTAACTCGGCCACTTCGGCGGTCGGATCGCGGGACTTACTACGAAAATGCGGGTTTCAAGGGTGC
>NZ_JAIMAV010000160.1 GCF_023511815.1 Alicyclobacillus sp. | reverse complement strand
GGCCACCGCCCGCCGCAGCTGCCGCTCCGGCATCGGCGGCAGGTGCAGCAGCCGGACCGTCACCCGGTCGGCGGGCACTCCGACCACCGCCCGCCGCTGATGCAACCGGTGCCGACGGACGAAGTCCGTCAATGCCGGGGGTGCCTCCGGCCCCGGCGGATCCTGGGTTTCCCAGGAGGCCTCGAGCGCCGCCGCCACCTTGCGCCGCCCGTCTCCCAGCACGGCCACGCGGCAACCGCGGCGCGTCAACTCCATGCCCACCCGGATCCTGCGCCGCAGTCCCATCGCTCCAACCGCCCTTTCCGGAGATGGTCGTCACTTGTTGTCCGGCTGAGTCATGCTGCTGGCCAGATGCCAGCCGTTCGATCCGATGATGTTGAAGGTGTTACCGTCCGATTCGTATGTGAATTCGTTGCCCCAGCCGTCGTTCGGAATGCCCTGCAGGAACGGCCCACCCGGCACGCCGGCATTGGTCAGGGCGTTCGCGAGCGCGGTGTTGGCCGGTGTGGCGGAACTTGCCTGTGGAAACTGCCCATTGCCCGCCATGACCGCGTACCGCTGCAGGGCCTCCGCGATGACCGACAAGCTCTGCTTGGTCGTGTTGACCTTCGAGTTGTTGATGCTCCCCATCACCGAGGGCACCGCGATCCCGGCGATGACGCCGAGGATCACCACCACCGCCAGCAGCTCAATCAGCGTCACGCCCGCATCCCGGGCGGACCCGGCGCGCCCTGGCCGCACGCCGCGCACGGCCTTCCGTCTCAACCCGCGTCCCTTCCACAATCCGATGTTCATGTCACCCTACCCCTTCTTTTCGAAATGAAAATGTGCCGATACGACACGGATCATACGACGCAGAAAACCGAACTCCTGCCGGCCTCGACGCGGGCCTGACGCCCCGTCGCTACGAAAAATTCTCCATCTGCTGATAGAGGGTGAACATCGGCGCGATGACCGACAAGACGATGATCCCGACAATCACCGCCAGCACCAGCACCAGCATCGGCTCGAGGAGCGCCTTCAGTCGATCGGCCAGCGCGTCCGCCTCCGCCTCGTAGAAATCCGCCGCCTTCGCCAACATGACGTCGAGGTTCCCGGTCTCCTCTCCGACGCGGATCATGTGCGTCACCAGCGCGGGAATTGCCGATTCCCCCCGCAGCCGGTCCGACAGCCGCTCGCCCGAGGCGACACCCTCCCGAGCGCGGGCGAGCGCCCGGGCCAAGACCGCATTGTCCAGCGCCGCCGCCGTCAAATCCATGCACTCGAGCACCGGCACGCCGCTCGCGAAGAGGGTCGCCATGGTGCGCGCCATCGTCGCGAGGGCCGTGCGCAGCGCCAGAACGCCGAAGACCGGCGTGCGAAGCCGCATCGCATCCCGCCACAACCGGACCCTGACGGCGCGAAGCGACACCCGGTATCCCGCCCAGATCACCGCGAGCACCGCCAGCACCAGCCACGCAAACCGGCCCAACAGGTGCGACGCCCCAAGGACGATGCGGGTCGGCCACGGCAACGCCGCGTTGTACGACGCGAACAGAGCGGCGAAGGTCGGCACCACCTTCACCAGCAGCACCGCCGTCACCAGCACCGCCGCAATCCCCACGAACAGCGGATAGGCCAGGGCGGATTTCACCTTCTCGCGCGTCGCGAACTGTTTTTCAAAGTGATTCGCCGCGCGCTCCATCACCTCGTCGAGGGCGCCCGACGCCTCCCCCGCCCGCGCCAGGTTCACCAGCAGCGGCGGGAAGACCCGCGGGTGATCCGCCAAGGCCGCCGACAGCGACCGCCCACCCTGAATCTCCGCCGCCACCGCGGCCAGCGCCCGCGCCAGAGCCCGATCCTCCGCTTCCGCCGCCAGGACCTCGATCGCGGGCGCCACCCCGACCCCCGCGCGGATCAGCGTGGCGAGCTGGCGCGTGAAAACGGCGATCCCTTTGACCGGCGCGCCACGCCGGGCCGACAGCGCGGGCATCCGCATCGCGCGAAGAAGGGATCCGGGCGTCCGCCGCTCCGCCGGCCGCCCCCGCGTCGTGTCCGCCGCCGCGGGGGTTCCGCGACGCGGCCAGATGGATCGGCCAGGCGTCCATCGCGTGGCGTGGGCCGCCGGATTCACCCGGTGCGATACGTCATCCGGCGGCTCCCCGGTGGCCGCCAGTTCGAGCGGATACAGGCCCCGTTCATGCAGGCGGCGAACCGCGTCGCGCCGATTCGCCGCCTCCAGGTGGCCACGGACGCGCCGGCCCCGTCCGTCCACCGCCCGGTAGCGGTACTTCATCCCATCACCCCGGTTCCGGCGAGGCCGGGCGCCTGGACGAGGGACGGCAGCAGACCTCGCGCGGCCAACTCACGGACATGCATGTCCATCGTCTGCATCCCCGCCTGTCGGCCGGTCTGCATCACGGATCGGATCTGGTGCGTCTTCTC
>NZ_JAIMAV010000159.1 GCF_023511815.1 Alicyclobacillus sp. | reverse complement strand
CTTTTCCCTCGAACAATCTCCCGAAGGTTCCGAATCGAAGAAAAGGGATGCGGAAGATGCCCCCCTCCATTCCCGTTCGCTTACTCCTCTATTACTGCGGCATCGAGGGCTGGCTGATTGCCGTGCCCGCCTTCGGAGCGGCCCTGGGTCCCGTTGCCGCCCAGCACGGGGCGGACGCAAAGGCGATCGGAATCTGGTTCTTCCTGGCCTTCTCGTTCGGATTCGCCGTCTGGGGCTGGTGGATGCACCGGGTGCGGATGTCGGCCCGCCGCCAACGCGGCTTCGTCCTGTGCGCCATCTCGGCCTGCACCCTGCTTTCCGCGGCCGTCCTGACCCTGCCCGGCCCCCTGTGGCCGGCGGGCTTTTCCGCCGTGGGGTTCATCGGGGCGCTCCCCTCCATGGTCTGGTTGACCTTCATCGCCCGTTCCATGGACCGGGTCACCATGGGATGGAACCTCGGCGTCACCGGCGTGTTTGTGGAGTTGATTTCTTACGGCAGTCGAATCGCGGCCGCGCACCTGCCCGCGCCCGTGTGCCTCGCGCTGACCTATCTGTTGCCCCTCGTCTCCCTGGTCACGCTTGTGCTGACGCCGAACCTGTTTGAGACCGCCGGACCCGCCGCTTTGGACCGTCCGCGGTCCCCGACACCGACGGCGCCGGAAGCACGATTGCCCGGATGGGGAACCCCGGGTGAATTGCCTGTAACCCTCGGGCCCGGCGACCCGGCGGCTACCGGTACGCGCCCCGGCGCGGCTCCGTCCCACGGCGCGACTTCGTCCCACGGCGCGGCTTGGTTCCCCGGCGCAGCTTCGTCCCACGGCGCGACTTCGTCCCACGGCGCGACTTCGTTCCCCGGCGCGGCTTCGTCCCCCGGCGCAGCTTCGTTCCCCGGAGGGGCCGGGGAACGGGGCGGACCGGGCGGCCCCGCATGGGGATTGCTGTTGTTCATCTTCTCCTTTCCGCTGCTCGGTGGGATCATGTACGCGGTGGTGCAACCCCTGTTTCTCGCCCAGCACCCGCGGATCCTCACGAACTACGGGGTGCTGCCGTACATCCTCAGCATGCCGTTGGCCGGCTACCTGGCGGGGCGCCGCAGCGTCCGGGCGGTGGCGCTCATCGGACTCTCCAGCCTCGGGATTGCATACAGCGTCTTCACGCTGACGGATGGCACGTGGGCCGTCCTCGTCGGAGACACCTTTCTGGAAACAGGGCTCTCCTTCATGGACCTGTTCGTGCTGTTCGTATTGGCGTGGTACGCCCCGGCGGCAAGGCCCAGCCTGTACATCGGGATCGGACTGTCGGTTTACATCCTCGCCATCGTCTGCGGCGTGTGGTTGAGCGAGTGGGTGGTGCCCTACGGACAGGGCGATTACACCACCGTGTTCCTGGTCGCGGTGCTGATCATGTTCGTCTCGTTTTTCCTGTTGGAGTGGATCCTGCAGCACGACGTGAGCACGCCGCCGCAGGTGGCGGCCTTGCACCGCGATCTCGCCTCCGCAAGACGCGTGCAGGAGAACTTTCTCCCGCTCCGCACCGATTTCCCGGCGGGGTGGGACATCGCGTATCGCCTGGAGATCGCGCGCCAGGTGGGCGGGGATTTCTTCGATGTGATTGCCCTGCCGGACGACCGCGTGCTGTTGGTGATCGGAGATGTGATGGGCAGCGGCCTCCCCGCGGCGATGATGGTCTCCTCGGTCCTCGGGCAGATTCGGTCCATCGCGCGGCAGGATGGACCCCTCCCGGGGCTTCTGGCCCAGGTGAACGACGTGTTGGTCCGCGACGCGAGGCAGTCGATGTGCGTCACCGTCGGTCTGGCGCGCCTCGACCGCCGTCTCGGACGGATGACCTACGCCAGCGCCGGGCACATGCCGCCCTACCTGCTTCGGCCGAGCGGTGTCGAGTGCATTGAGCTGTTCGGCATGCCCCTCGGCGCGGGTCCGGAGGCGGTGTTCGACGAGATCACGGTGGCCTTCCACGCCGGGGATGTGCTCCTGTTCTACACGGATGGTGTCGTCGAGGCCCGGGACGCGCATCACCGGATGTACGGCTTTGACCGGTTGGAGCGAACGCTGGCGAGCTGCCGGGGGCTTTCCGCGGAGGCGGTGAATCGAAGATTGGGGGCGGATCTCCAGAAGTTTTCCCCGACGGCGGAGGACGACTACACGCTGCTGGTCGTCCGCGCGCTCCCCGGGGGGTGAGCGGGCGGCGCACAGGCCGCCCTCAGTGTTCCGTGACCTGTTTCTGCTGTGCCATGACCGCCCGGTGGGAAGGCATCAACAGCGTGGCGATGAGCGAGACCACCGCGGCTGCGACCACCAGCGTGAACACCGCGTGCAGTCCGTTCTCGAGGAAGGCGTGCATCATCTGTACCACCTCCGGCGGCAGATGCGCGAGCGCATCGGCGTTGAGCAACCGGTTGACGTCCGCCACCTGGCCGCGCCAGGCCGCCGGGA
>NZ_JAIMAV010000158.1 GCF_023511815.1 Alicyclobacillus sp. | reverse complement strand
GCGGACCGGCACGCCCGCTTGGTCACCCTGGACTTCGGGCAGCCGATGGTGCTGTGCAGCGACAACCACTTCGATCTGCCGGCGGGGGAGGCACGGACAATCTCCGTACGCACGCTGGACGGGCAGCTCGTGCAGTGGGACCGGTTCCGGGTGTGGGCGTTGAATGGGAGCCGGTGAGGCGGCGGGATGGACGCCGGAAGTTCGGGAGGGCGATGCGTGAGCGCCGCGGTTTGGTCGGCAGAGGAGAAGCCCGGCCGTAAAACGTCAACGCGTTGATTGAGGCATGATTCTCCGAGAGGAGGATTACTTTGGGTTTTAGAAAGCGCAGGCTTCTGCTGATTCTGTGTTCGGCTCTCGCCATACTCGTCCTTTGGTATGGGCATGTCGTACGTGAAACCCATCGCGTACTGAGTATTGTTGCGACACACTTGCGAGGGGATCTCGAAGGGATTGGATACAATGGACCTAGGGAAAAATTGACAGTGTCCAATCCTCCACGCGGCACTCCCGCATCGTATTTTGTTCCGATTGTCCATTCCCTTGAAACAGAGGACATGACGAAGGGAAATCTCATGGCTGCGCTCAGTTCGGAGACTGACATGCCGCCATTTAAAATTGCCGACGTGCGATTGGATTTCTCTCCTGGTGATAATCATGGCACGTTGTATGGTTCCGTCCGAATCGAGTTCTGTGTGTTCCCTGGCGTAAACAAGACCATGACGGTGACTTCGAGCATACCAGTACCTCAATATCTGAACGCTGTTGGTGATTCGCACTATTGATCACATTCATGTGGCCTTCAGACTTGGCCAGAGCAGACGACACCGTCTTCTCTACGGAGACCACGGTCGGTTCGTCCCGAAGTATCGGGCAACTCCCGCTAAACAGGAGCCGGATCTCCATAAGACCCCGCATTCATCCTGGTGACCAAGTATTCGCAAGGCGCTGCGATCCGAAGGAACTGCGCCTGCCCGCGGCGCGCCTGACCTGGCATGTCGACGCAGACAGGGGGACGGTGACCATCACCACCGATCGGCACGCCCGCTTGGTCACCCTGGACTCCGGGCAGCCGATGGTGCTGTGCAGCGACAACCACTTCGACCTGCCGGCGGGGGAGGCACGGACGATCTCCGTGCGGACGCTGGACGGGCAGCCTGTTCGCTGGGACGCCCTGCGCGTCCGGACCCTCAACGCGGCGAAGGAGGGAGATGCATGAGGGCGGCGGTTCTGTTGGGCAAGGAGAAGATGGTCGTTCAAGAGTTGCCGAAGCCTGTTTCGGGCCCGGGGGAGGTGCGCGTTCAGGTCAAGGCCTGCGGCATCTGCGGCACAGATGTGCACATCTACCACGGGCAGCCGGGGTCCGCCGAGGTGCAACCGCCAAGGGTGTTGGGGCATGAGGTGGCCGGCGTGATCGACCGGGTGGGGCCGGGGGTGGACGGTCTTGCGCCGGGGGACCGGGTGACGGTCGATCCGAACGTTTATTGCGGCCATTGCCGCTTCTGCTGCAGCGGGAGAAAACACCTGTGCGAAAGCCTTCAGGCGGTCGGTGTCACGCGCGACGGCGGGATGGCGGAGTTCTGCACGGTGCCCGCGGCCAACTGTTACCGGCTGCCCGATGGGCTGTCTTTCCTCGAGGGTGCGCTGATGGAGCCGCTCGGGTGCTGCCTGCACGGCATCGAACGGATTCGGGTGCTTCCCGGCCTGTCGGCGGTGGTCATCGGGGGAGGATACATCGGGCTCATCATGGTCCAGTTGCTCGATGCGCTGGGGGCGGCTCCGATTGTGGTGAGCGAACCGGACCCGGCCAAGCGCGCGCTGGCGAAACGATTTGGGGCGGACGAGGCGGTGGATCCTGCGGCGATCCCGGTGGAGGCGTACACCTCGCAGCGCTTCGGCGGCGCGGATGTGGTGGTGGAGTGCGTCGGGCGCCCGGAGACGATGCGGGCGGCGCTCCGCTGTGCGGGGCGCGGAGGGCAGGTGCTGCTGTTCGGTGTGGCCGATCCGGCGACGGTGGTGGATCTCTCGCCGTACGAGGTGTTTGCGAAGGAGCTGACCATCCGGGGATCCTTCATCAATCCGGACACGCATGCCCGCGCCATCGCCCTGGTGGAGGCCGGTAAAGTCCGGGTCGCGCCGCTGGTGACGCATCGGTTCCGATTGGAGGAGGTTCCGGAGATTCTGGCCGGGTACGCATCGCTTCGTGTGACCAAGGGCGTGGTGGTGTTGGAATGAGCAGCGAGGGGGGAGGGCAAGGATGAAGGTCCCCAAGGCACTGACCGCCTCGACGGTTCTGGTCGCCACGGGACTTGCGTTGTCCGGCTGCGACGGAGACGGGACAGTACGACATCGTCGTCCATGAGGGGAAAAGCATGCGGACGTTCAACCTGATGGTCGGCGGATGCGTGTTTCTCCAGGACGAACGGGACGGGATCCTCATGTATCAGGATGTGCCGACCGTAAGAGAACTGTTCGGAGCAGGATAAGCCTGCTCCCGTCTGTTCAGAACTATTCGTCTGCTGTACACTGGGTGTCGAC
>NZ_JAIMAV010000016.1 GCF_023511815.1 Alicyclobacillus sp. | reverse complement strand
ATGTTTTAAAATCGCACACACATGAGAAAAGGACCACGGAGAAACCTCCGTGGCCCCAGGTCCCCAACCCGCCACACCCGTCCCGTCACATCTCCACCCGTTCGAGCACCGTCGCCAGGCCCTGTCCCACGCCGATGCACAGGGTGGCCAGACCGTACCGCGCCCCCGTGCGCTGCAGTTGCATCGCGAGCGTTCCCGCCAGACGCGCGCCGGAGCAGCCGAGAGGGTGCCCAATGGCGATGGCCCCGCCGTTCGGGTTCACCCGCGCCGGATCCAGGCCCAGCTCCTGGATGCACGCCACCGCCTGCGCCGCGAACGCCTCGTTGAGCTCCACCCAGTCGATGTCCTTCACCGACAATCCCGTCTTCTCCAGGACCTTGCGCGTGGCGTACACCGGCCCGATGCCCATCACGCGCGGGCTCACGCCCGCTGCCGCCGAGGCCACCCAGCGCGCCAACGGCCTTAGGCCCAGGGCACGGCCTTTGCGCTCCGAGACCAACAGCAGCGCCGCGGCACCATCGTTGATGCCCGACGAGTTGCCCGCGGTCACCGTGCCGCCCGGGCGGAATGCGGGCCGAAGCTTCGCCAACCCCTCCAGGGTCGTCTCCGGACGCGGGTGCTCGTCCTCGGCCACCACCGTCTCACCCTTGCGATCCCGCACCGTCACCGGCAGGATCTCCTCGGCAAAGACCCCCTCCGCCTTCGCCCGCGCCGCCTTCTGCTGGCTGGCGAGGGCGAACGCGTCCTGGGCCTCGCGCGAGATGCCGTACTGTTCCGCCACGTTTTCCGCCGTCTCCCCCATGCTCTCGATGGGATAGGGAAAATTCGGGTTGGGCATCCGCCACCCGAGCGTCGTATCCCACAGCGTCTGGTTGCCGCGCACGTACTCCATCTCCGGCTTCGGCAACACCAGGGGAGCCCGCGTCATGCTCTCTACCCCACCTGCCACCGCCATCTCAATCTCCCCGAGCGCGATGGCCCTCGCCGCCTGGTTCACCGCCTCCAACCCGGACGCGCACAGCCGATTCACGGTCACCCCCGGCACATGCTCCGGCAGCCCGGCCAGGAGCAGCCCCATGCGCGCCACGTTGCGGTTGTCCTCACCCGCCTGATTCGCGCAACCCATGAACACGTCCTCGACGTCCGCCGGATTGACCCCCGCCCGCTCGATGACCCCGCGGATCACATGCGCCGCCAGATCGTCCGGCCGCACCCGCTTCAGCGCACCCCCCTGCCGCCCGATGGGCGTGCGCACATACGCAACCAACCATACGTTTTCCGCCATTCGCCGATCCCCTTTCCGGCGGCCAATCGGACCGCCCATCGCATCACCACTTGACGTCCACCACATCCTGATGCAATCAGCGGCCCGGTCCCGGCCACTCACCGGCCCCGCCGCTGCGCCAGCTTGGGCAGAGCGGCCTGCTGGTACCGCTGATACGCCACCCGCAGCGCCATGATCACGGCCTCCGTGGACGGCGTGAAGTAGTGCATCTGAATCCGCTCCACCAGCGGCTCAATGCCCTTGGACAGGTCGTACCCGTTCACCAGCCTCGATACGTAGTCCTTCGCCAAGTCGGTCACAAACGTGAACTCCGCCCGCACCAGGATGTTCGTCTCCGGGTTGATCTCGAGGACCACACCGGCCGTCTTATACGCCTCGTACATGGAGCTGCCCTTCGGCGCGGGCGCATAGCCCGTCACCAGAATCGTGTCCACGGCCATCCCCCCTCAGGGCTTCAGCACCACCTTGCACCCCTCCTTGCTCAGGGCGTGGTGAAAGCCCGCATCCGCTTGCTCCAATTGTACGACGTGGGTGATCATCGGCCGCAAGTCCACGATGCCCTGCTCCACCTGTTCCACCGCCCACCGGAACGCCTCCGGCGTGGTCCCGTAGGTGCCGACGACGCTGACCTCTCCTCTTACCACCGCGTTGGCCGGCAACTCGGCAGGTCGGCCGTAGATGCCGACCAAAACCACCGCGCCCCCGCGCCGCACGGAGAACACCGCGTCCGCCAGCGCCTTTGGGTGGCCGCTGCAGTCGAACACCACGTCCACCCCAGCCCCGCCGGTCTCCTCTTCCATCACGTCGGCATATCCCGCTTCCCCCGCGTCGAACACCCGCGACGCCCCGAGCGCCTTCGCGATCCGCATCCGGCCTGCGTCCTGCGCCAGCCCGGAGACCAGGATGCGATGCACGCCGCGCGCCTTGAGGGCCGCCACCACGCCGAGGCCAATCGGCCCCGGGCCGATGACGAGGGCCACATCGTCCTCCCGGAGCGGCACGCGCTCCGTGGCATGGGCGCTGACCGCGAACGACTCGAGCATCGCCGCCACATCGTCCGGGATGGATTCGGCGAGCGGCAGGAGGTTCTCCACCGGTGCCGTCACATACTCCGCCATGCCGCCCGGCCGCCGGAACCCAATCTGCAACGCCTGGGACGGCACCTTCTCCAGGGTCGCACGTCCTCCGTCACACAGGTTGGGGCGGCCCGCTCGGCACTGGCGGCAGTCGCCACACGGGATGTACGGGTTGACCACCGCCCGGCGGCCAATCCAGGCGGGATTGACCCCAGGTCCCACGGCATCCACCACCCCGGCGACCTCATGCCCTGGCGTCACCGGCAGGGACAGCCATTCGTATCCCGGCGCACTCTCGTAGATGTGCAGATCGCTGCCGCAGATGGCGGATCCGACCACCCGCAACCGCACCGCCCCAGCCGCCGGCTCCGGCACGGGCACGTCTACCAACGCCATCCCCGGTTGCCATGTCTGTTTGCAGAGCGCCTTCATGCCTCGTCTCTCCCCCATTTCGCACTAATCCACCGTCCGGCCCCCGTCGACGAACAGCGTCTGGCCCGTGATGTAGTTCGCGGCTGGGGATGCCAGGAACAGGTAGGCGCCGACCAGATCCGCGGGCTCCCCGATGCGGCCCATCGGGATCTTCGCCGCGATGGACTGGCGGGCCGCCGGATCCGCCAAAAGGTCCTCCGTTTGGTGGGTGTAGATGTACCCCGGGCCCACCGCATTGACGTTGACGCCATACGGGGCCCACTCGTGAGCCAAGACCTTGGTCATCTGCTGCACGCCGCCTTTGCTCGCCGCGTACGCCACGAGGTGCTTGTGCCCCCGCACCGCCGACACTGATGCGGTGTTGACAATTTTGCCGGCCCGCTGCGCCACCATCACCCGGCCGACCGCCTGCGCCACGGCGAACATGCCGCGCAGATTGACGGACAGCACCCGGTCCCACTCCGCCAACTCCAAATCAAGCGCCTGCTTGCGGATGTTCATGCCCGCGTGGTTGATCAACACATCAATGGATCCCAGCCGTTCCTGCACCTCATGGACCATCCCGTGAATCGCTTCGACGTCCGTCACGTCCACGGCGAAGGTCAGGCACGTCCGGCCCATCTCCTCAATCATCCGGTGCAAGTTCGTCAACGACTCCGCATTCTTGTCCACCAGTACGACATTCGCCTGGTAGGTGGCGAAGGCGTGCGCCAAGGTGGAGCCGATGCTCCCTCCGGCGCCGGTGATGATCACGTTTTTGTCCGTCCAGTCAAACAGTCGCCCGACCATGAGCTCGTTCACGACAGGGCATCCTCCTTGCCCGGGATCGCGATGGCGCGGATGGGCGAGGCCGTCGCCCCCTTGACGTTGAGCGGCAGGCCGATGAACAAGAACCGCCGACCCGCCACCTGGTCGAGGTTCACCAGATTCTCAATCAGCAGGATCTCAGCCCCGAGCATCCGCATGTGCACCGGCCGTGTCGGGTTGCCGATCTCGTCCACCATCGGAAGATCCATGCCGAGCACCCGGATGCCCTTCTCCTGCAGCCACGCCGCCCCGTCGTCGTTGATGCCCTGCCACTCGTAAAATCCCGGCTCCCCCCAGCGTCCCGGGAACGCCCGCAGCAGGACAATGTCCCCAGGCCGAATGTCGACACTTTGCTCCCGGCATCGGCTGGCCAGCATCCGGCTGTCGATGACGGCATCCCTTGCCTTCTCCGACACATCGATGCACACCGCCGGACCGATGAGTTGCTGAAGCGGCACCTCGTGGATGTCCTTGCCGCCCTTGATGAAGTGCGACGGGGCGTCCACGTGGGTCCCACCGTGATCGGAGGCGATGAGCAGCTTTGACGCGAATCCTTCGCACGGCGGCTGGTAGCGGGGTGCGGAGAACTCGTAGGTCACCTGGTCGAGCAACGTGAATTTCGGATGCGATGCGAATGTTTTCAGCCCATCCTGCAGTTGCAGCGTCAGATCGATGATCTCCATCTCAGACCTCTCCTTTCGCCATCTAAATGTCAACCTGCGATCCCTTCGCACACGCACGCACACCGCGCTGGCGACGAACTCCCGGTTGCGACTCGCGCGTCAGGCCAGCTGCACTTCGAACTGGGCCGCCGTCCGCCGCCGGACCTGCTCCAGCGTGGCGCCCGGCATCAGCTCCGTCAGCACCAGCCCGGTCTCCATCACCCGGAACACAGCCAGGTCTGTGATGACCAGATCCACGGGTCGGTCAGCGGTCAGTGGCAGCGAGCAGTTCTGCACAATCTTCGGCTGGCCGTCACGGGTGATGTGACTCATCGTCACAATCACGCGGCGCGCCCCCACCAACAGGTCCATCGCGCCGCCTACGCCGAGCACCGTCTCTCCGGGCACCGACCAATTCGCCACCCGGCCCTGGGCGTCCACCTGCAGCGCCCCGAGGATGGCCACGTCGACGTGGCCGCCGCGGATCATGGCGAAGGACTGGTCACTCGCGAAATAGCTGCACCCCGGGGTCTGGGTGACCGGCCGTTTGCTGGCGTTGACCAGGTCTGGATCGACCGCCCACTCCTCCGGTGCCGGCCCGACGCCGAGCAGGCCGTTCTCGGTGTGCAGATACACGTCCACGCCAGGTGGCAGGTGGTCCGCGACCAGCGTCGGGATCCCGATCCCGAGATTGACCACGTCGCCGTCCCGAAGCTCCTGGGCCGCTCGCGCGGCGATGCGGTGTTTGATGTCCATCACGCGACACCTCCCCGCTGCACGATGAAATCCACGTACAAGTGAGGGGTCACGATGACCTCCGGATCCATCTCGCCCACCTCAACGATCTCGTCCACCTCTGCGATCACCAGCTTCGCCGCGGTTGCCATCACCGGATTGAAATTGCGCGCGGTCTTGCGGTAGACCAAATTGCCCAACCGGTCCGCCTTGTGCGCTCGGATGAGGGCGACATCCGCCGTCAGGGCGTATTCGAGCACGTAGGTCTGCCCGCCAATCACCTTCGTCTCCTTTCCTACGCCGAGCTGGGTCCCCGCCGACGCTCGGGTGTAAAAGCCCCCGATGCCCGCGCCGCCCGCCCGGATGGCCTCGGTGAACGTCCCCTGCGGCATCAGCTCGACCTCGAGTTTTCCTGCGAGCGCGTGCTCTCCGACCACCGGGTTGCTGGTGAAGTAGGATCCGATGGCCTTTCGGATCCGCCCCGCCTCCAGCAGGCGGCTCAAACCCTTGCCTGGCTCCCCGACATTGTTGCTGATGACTGTCAGATCCCGCTGTCCCTGGCGGAACAGCTCATCGATGAGCTCCAGGGGCGCTCCCACCAGCCCGAATCCGCCGACCATGATGGACATGCCATCGCGGATGTGCGCAATGGCCTCGGGTTTCGACACCACCTTCTCTTTCATCGCGGTTCCCGAGCACCTCCTTGAAAGACACAAAAAAGCCAAGTCCCCGCTCTCTGCACCACACTCCCTGTGCCGAATGAACGAAAACTTGGCTTTCCCCGCTTGCTCACGCCAGTTATCTGACTGTCGTGAAACGAAGAAACGGTTTTTCGTATTCGGTCTCAGTATAGCGGTTTCACAGACACTTCGCAACCAGAATTTTTAGAATCTATTCCGTCCCTATTATGCGTAAAAACGTTGTTCGATTGAAAGGGCTTGCAATACTGGCCACATTTCAGATAACATCAATGGCAACGTGGTGAGACAACTGCAACACCGGGACGGATTGTCCTTACGCTGTGCCAGGCGCGCTCAGAACGCGGCTGGGAAAGCAGCGCAACCCAAGCAATCTGTCATCTGAAACGGGAGCCCGTCAAAGTTTGTGTGGACTCCTGTTTAGGTGCAGGGATGGCTTGGGTTTTTGTTGTCTTCAGAACACCACGAACAGGAAAAAATTTTTACAGGGAGGGTACACCATGGTCAGAGCGCTCACGAGTGTGTTCGTGCGCTACACGCAGCGGTTCGTTCCGGATCCATTCTTGTTCGTAGCGGTTTTGACCGGACTGGTCATCATTCTGGATTTCATTTTTGTAGAAGGTACTACCTGGAACAGTCTCGTCAGCACGTGGTTCACGGGGGTATGGGGCGGCGGCATTTTCACCTTCTCGCTGCAGATGATCCTTATCCTTGTCACCGGCTACACCCTCGCCGAAGCTCCGTTGATCCGCCGGTTCTTGACCTGGTTGGCTGAAAAACCAAAGACACAAGTACAGGCGGCCATCCTCGTCTATCTGATCGGGGCCATTGCGTCCATCCTGAATTGGGGATTGGGCCTTGTCATCGGGACGCTCTTGGCGAAGCAAGTCGCGAAGCGTCTGCAAAACGTACACTTCGGATTTCTGGTCGCCGCCGCGTATATGGGGTTCATCACTTGGGCCTCAGGTTTTTCGAGCTCCATCGCGCTCGTTAACACCCAAAAGGATCCCGTGGTGAACATCATCTACAGCGTCACGCACCAAACGGTGCCCTTGTCCCAGACCATCTTCCAACCGTACAACTGGGTGCCGGTGCTCGCCATCCTCATCGTGATCCCGATCCTGTTGCGCTTCATCTCGCCCTCTGAGACGACGGAATTGGACCCTGTTGCACTCGAGGACCCCGAGCCAGATGCTGTCCCAACCCGCAAGACGTTCGCCACCCGGCTGGAAAACGCGTGGGTTATCAACGTTTTGTTCGCTGTCGTCGGGCTGTACGAATTCCTGTTCGTCCTGCACGGCACGATCAACCTGAGTTCGGTGATCATGTTGTTCACCGTGATCGGTATGCTCTTACATTGGACGCCGATCCGCTTCATTCGGGCATTCAACCACGCCGCCCGCGCCTCTGGACCGCTCATCCTGCAGTATCCTTTGTATGGAGGCCTCATGGCCCTCATGACATTTTCACCGGGTCACCACCCCTCACTCGCGACGCAACTGGCCACCGCGATGGTCCACGGTTCGAACCAGGCCACCCTGCCGTTCATGAACTTCGTGGCATCGATGGTGATTACGCTGTTCGTCCCGTCTGGCGGGGGGCACTGGACGGTGCAAGGCCCGATCGCCATCCAGGCCGCGACGCAATTCACCCACTCGGCGGCCTACCTGGGCAAGGTCTCCATGTCCGTCGCCTTCGGCGAACAGGTCGCGAACATGGTCCAGCCGTTCTGGGTGCTCCCGCTGCTCGCCATCGCCCGCCTGTCCATCCGCGATGTGATGGGGTACTGCGTGATGGCGCTCATCGCCGGGATCGTCGTCTTCGGAGCGGCATTACTGCTTATTCCCGTGGTGTGAGGGGTGCAGGGACGGGTACCTGGAACGAATTGCGTCGCCATCGAGGCGGGGTTGAAAACGGTCGATAAGGAGGAAACTTCATGGATCCCCTGGAGACGTTTCGCCGCATTTACGGTCAGGTCCCGGATTGGGCCGAGGTCATGCACGAATGGGCGCCGGAGGCCCTGCGGCACTACACGGCCCTGAGAATGGCCGTGCTCGAAGACGGGGCGCTTGCGCGCAAAGACAAAGAGCTGATCCTCGTCGGCATCAACGCGGCGCGCCGGTACGAGACCAGTATGCTGTACCACACTCAGGGCGCGCACGACGCAGGTGCCACGGCGGCAGAGGTCGCGGAAACCGTGCTCACCGCAGTGATCTCGCGCGGACTGCCCGCTTGGCTGGAGGGCCGTAAAGCCGTGGCCTTCGCGGTGGAGCGCGAAAGACAAATGTCGGGCCAGACGACGGTCGTCGCGCCCTCGCCGGCGCCCGCTCAGCGCCAGATGACCACCGTCGAGGAATGCGAAGCCTACTATCGACACGCGTTTGGAGACATTCCGGGATGGGCGTCCCTGATGCGCGATGTGCAACCAGACATCTTCATCTCCTACACGAATCTCCGGAGTGCGTGTCTTCGTCCAGGCACGCTGTCGCCGAAGGTGAAAGAGTTGGTGTTAACCGGCATCAACGCGGCCGAACGATATCCTCTTGGCGTGGAGATCCACGCCCGTGGCGCCTTGGAAAAAGGAGCCACGCGAGCGGAACTGGCGGAATGCCTCCTGACCGCCGTGTTGACCGCGGGGATTCCGGCGTGGTTCACGGGATACAGTTTCCTGGCTGGTCCAGACGCGTAAATGATCCGCCATCGCCCCTCGGTCGTGCCGGGGAGGCGATGGCGACAGCCGCCCTTTCGATAGTTGCCAATTGGAAGACCGCCCAGGCCCTTCGCGGATGGCCTCCGATTCGGAGCGAAGTCGGCCACTCAACTGGCGGCAGACGGTGCCCTTGTCCCCGCTTCTTCGCCCTCCACCCGGGCCCCCTTCCCCAATACTTCCTACCCCCGCAGCGCCCGCCGCAGGAACTTCCCCGTCGCCGTCTTTGGCAATTCCGGCAGGATCTCCACCTGACGCGGGTACTTGTACACCGCCATCCGATCCCGACAGAACGCCACTAGCTCCTCGGGCGACACGGTGCCTTCGAAGCCCGGCTTCAATGCCACAAACGCCTTCACCGTCTCGCCGCGGTACGCGTCCGGAACGCCGACGACCGCCGCTTCCCGCACGGCCGGGTGCTGATACAATACGTCCTCCACCTCGCGCGGCCACACCTTGAAGCCCGACGCGATGATGACGTCCTTCTTGCGGTCCACGACGTAAAACCACCCGTCCTCGTCGCGCCGCACCACGTCGCCGGTCAAAAAGTACCCGTCGCAGAACGACTGCGCCGTCGCCTCCGGCCGGTTCCAGTACCCCGCGAACACCATCGGCCCTCGCAGGGCCAGCTCCCCCAGTTCACCCGGGGGCACCTCGGTGTGCGGATCGTCCAGCGAAACCACCTTCGCATCGCATCCGGGCACCGGCACCCCGATGGACAGCGCGCCGCTCTCGGCGTCCACCGGCGCCCGGCGGCCGAACGGCACCGCATGACTCGGCGAGTTGGTCTCCGTCAGCCCGTAGATGTTGTGGATGTACACCCCGAAGGCCTCTTCAAACTGCTCGACCACCCGCTCCGGAATCGGCGCGCCGCCACTGTAGCAGCGGCGCATCGACGAGAAATCCTCGCGGCGGCTGTCCGGGTGGTTGAGAAGCGCGATGTAGGCCGTGATGGCCCCGACCGTCATCGTCGGGCGCCAGCGGCGGAGCATGTGGAGGGCGACGGCGGGATCGAAACGGTGGAACAACACCAGCGGCGCTCCCGTGCAGGCGGACAGTGCGATGTGCCCCACAATGCCGGTCACGTGAAACAAAGGCGCGATGCCGAGAATGACGTCGCTCGACCCGATCTCCATCCACGCCTGGTACACGCGCGCGTTGTAGGCGACGTTGCGATGCAGATTCATCGCGCCCTTGGGCTGCCCCGTCGTCCCGGAGGTGTAGATGAGATACGCCACGTCGTCCGGCCGCACCAGCACGCGCACATCCGTGTGCGGCGCCTCCTCCCGCAGTATCTCGCTGAGCCGCACCACGGCCGGGCCGCCGTCCCCGGCGCGAACCCCGGTCCATCCCGCCGTCTCCCCAGCCCCATCCGCCCCAGGCGCGGGACCGCCCGCCATCACCGTGTACTTCACCCCGGCCTCCGCCGCGACACGATGCACCGCCTCTGTGTACAGCGAATCGAGCGCCACCAGCACCGTGACGCCCGCGTCGGTCAGGTGGTACAACAGCTCCTTCTCCTTGAACATCGGGTTGAGCGGCACCACGATGGCACCGCGCTTCCACGCGGCGTACTGGGCGATCAAAAACGCCGGATCGTTCTGCAGGTACAACCCCACCCGGTCGCCCGGCCCCACTCCCCACGCCGCCAGCCGCGCGGCCAATCGATCCGCCCGGTCATTCAACTCGCCAAACGTGATCACCTCGTCGAAGTACAGGACCGCCGGCGCCTGCGGCAAGCGGTGGGCGGTGGCCTCGAAGACGTCGATCATCGCCTCCTGTGCCACTCGAAGTTCGGCTCCAATCCCGGCGGTGTACAGCTTCGTCCAGGGTCGATCCGTCATTGCGCCAGCCACCCCCCGTCGACGTACAGCACGTGGCCGTGGATGAAATCGGACGCGTCCGACGCCAGGAACACCGCCGCCCCCATCACGTCCTTTGGCTCCCCGAGCCGCCCCGCCGGCGTCCTCGACAAGATGTCCCGCAGCCGATCCGGGTCCTCCAGCCACCCGGCCGTCATCGGCGTTCGAATGTACGCCGGCGCCAGGCAGTTGACGTTGATCCCCCGGCTTGCGAACTCCGTCGCCCACACCTTCGTCAGTTGCACGATGCCGCCCTTGGATGCCGCGTACGCCGTCTGGTACGGCATGCCGACGCCGCCGAAGATGGACGCGATGTTGATCACCTTGCCGCGCCCTCGCCCCGCCATGTGCCGGATCACCTCGCGGCCGACGAGAAAGATCCCGCGCAGATTGGTGCAAAGCACATCGTCCCAATCCCCCGCCCCGTACTCCAGGAGCGGTTTGCGAATGTTCTTTCCGGCGTTGTTGATGAGGATGTCAATCGGCCCGATGTCCCGCTCAATTCGCGCGACCGCGGCCACCACCTGGTCTTCCTGGGTCACATCCGCCTGCACGTACACCCCCCGCCGACCGAGGTGTTGAATCTCCTCGACCGCCCTCGCCCCGCTCTCGGCGTCCCGGCCCAACACCACCACGTCGCTGCCCGCGTGCGCCAGACCGCGCGCCATCGCCAACCCGATGCCGCGCGTGCCGCCCGTCACCAGCGCCAGCCGCCCGTCGAGGGAGAAACTCGGAAACTCCGGCATCCGTCCACCACCCTCAAATTCATTGAACGATTCACAATTCTATGGTAGCGGATTCGGAAGCTTGGCGAAATCCCCTCGGACCCCGGCGGGCGGCTCTTCCATGTCCTCCGTCTCGTGGCAGTGGTCGCACGTGTACAGCGCCCCCGGCCGCTGGGCGTGGATCTCGGCCCCGCAGACGCCGCATGAAAACGCCCACAAGCCGGTGGGTCCGTTCGTCCACTCTTCCATCCCGCACGTCATCCCGTCCACCCGCATCCCCTTCATGGTCATATGCATCCTCTCCCCATCCGGATTCACCGTTTTCAGATTCTTCCTGCGGTGTGTTATACAACAATGTACTGTCCAATCGCCGTTGCGTCAACACAACAAATCGAAATTTTTCTCTTGTGTTATATAACACATCGTGTTATATAACAATATACATACATCGCACGCAATTGAAACACCGGGTCGACAGCAGAGGCGTGCGAACACCTCATTCTGTGGAGAGGATGATGGACATGACGCAGACGGGGAACGCGGACGGACGCCGGGCGATGGCGCTCACGCCAAGCCGGGCGGGGACCGAGCTCGAGCAGATGGCGAAGGCGTGGCGCGAGGAGGAGCGGTGGCGCGGGATTGAACGCCCGTACACGCCCGAGGACGTCCTGCGCCTGCGCGGGTCCTTCGCCGTGGAACACACCCTGGCCCGGCGCGGTGCAGAGAAGCTGTGGCGGTTGATTCAGGAGGAGCCGTTCGTCCGCGCGCTCGGGGCGCTGACCGGCAACCAGGCGGTGCAGCAGGTCAAGGCGGGCCTGCGCGCCATCTACGTCAGCGGCTGGCAGGTGGCGGCCGACGCCAACCTCGCCGGCGGCATGTACCCGGATCAGAGCCTGTACCCGTCCAACAGCGTGCCGGAGCTCGTCCGGCGCATCAACCGGGCGCTGCGGCGCGCGGACCAGATCCAGACGTGCGAGGGAGGCGGCGATGTGGACTGGTTCGCGCCCATCGTGGCCGACGCGGAGGCCGGATTCGGCGGGCCGCTGAACGTGTACGAGCTGACGCAGTGGATGATTGAGGCGGGCGCATCCGGTGTGCACCTCGAGGACCAGCTGTCCTCCGAGAAAAAGTGCGGACACATGGGGGGCAAGGTGTTGATCCCGACGTCGCACGCCATCCGCAATCTGGTCGCGGCGCGCCTGGCGGCGGACGTGTGCGGCGTGCCGACGGTGCTCATCGCCCGCACGGACGCCAACTCCGCCAAGCTCATCACCAGCGATGTGGATCATCGCGACAGACCCTTCCTCACGGGCGAGCGCACGGTCGAAGGCTTCTTCCGCATCCGAGGCGGGCTGGAGATGGCCATCGCGCGCGGGCTCGCGTACGCTCCATACGCGGATCTGATCTGGTGCGAGACGTCGGAGCCGGACCTGGAGGAGGCGCGCGCTTTCGCCGAGGCGATCCACGCCGAATACCCCGGCAAACCGCTGGCGTACAACTGCTCACCCTCGTTCAACTGGAAGCGCAAGCTCGATGCGCCGACCATCGAGCGGTTCCAGGAGGCGCTCGGCGAGATGGGCTACCGGTTCCAATTCGTCACCCTGGCCGGATTCCACGCCCTCAACCACAGCATGTTTACCCTCGCCCGCGGCTACCGGGAGCGGGGCATGGCCGCTTACGCCGAGCTGCAGGAGGCGGAGTTTGCCAGCGAACCGTACGGTTACACGGCCACCAAGCACCAGCGGGAAGTCGGCACCGGGTACTTCGACGAGGTGGCCCGCGTCGTCTCGGGGGGTCTGACGTCCACCACCGCGCTCGACGAATCGACGGAAATGGCGCAGTTTCACTGACCGCGTTCCACACATACGGGTGGGCGCCTCACCTTCCAATCGGTGAGGCGCCCCGCCCGCGAAACCACCGCCCACGCCATCACACCTTTCGCACCTCGAAGCTGTCATCCAACAAAAACCAGTTCTGCGGGAAGGAGTTTCCCAGGACCCAGTAGCTGACCCCGCGCAGGTTGTACTCGTAGACCAGGTTCAGCTTGGCCGACGCGGACAGGGCGTCGTCAAACCACACCACCCGCTCCTCCAGATTGCGAGTCCGGTAATGGAAGAACGGTGACGCGGACGGATGATCCCAACGAATGGGCACCTGTTCCCGGATGGCGAGGTTCTGGGCCGTGTTGTTGGCGATCCCGGAGGCGCGCCCGCCCGCCGGATATGGCAGGGGCCAGTCGTACCCGTACAGGGACATGCCCATCAGGATCTTCTGCGGCGGGATGACGGAGGTGGCGTAATCGAGCACCGCGCGCACCTGGTTGAGGGGCGCCACGGCCATCGGCGGCCCGCCGACCCATCCCCATTCGTAGGTCATGAGCATCAGGAAATCGACCTCGGCGCCGAGGGTTCGGTAATCGAACGCCCCCATCCACTGCGCCATCGGTTCATCGCGGGTTTTGGGCCCGAGCGCGATGGACAGCGACATCCCCGCCTGCCGAACGATTCGCCCGAGCTCGCGGATGAACTGGTTGTACAACGGCCGGTCGGTCGGGCGCATGTGCTCAAAGTCGACGTTGATCCCGCGAAAGCCGTGGGCACGCGCCAGCCGCATGATGTGGTCGTACAGCCGCCGCCGGATGCTGCCGTTGGCGAGGATGGTGTGCGCGAGCTCAGTGTTGAACGTGTCCCCGTCGAAGTTGGTCACCGTCATCAGCGGAGCAATGCCATAGCGCCCGGCGGCCTCGAGGGCCATGTCGTCTCTCGGCTCAACCAGGCTGCCGTCCGCGCGCGCCTGGTAGCTGAAGATGGACAGATACGTCAACTGCTGGCCCACGTCCTGCAGAATCCGGGCGTCGGTCGCGGTCCCCTGCGGCAGCAGGTAGCCATTGACCTCGATGGTCCGCTTCTGGTCCACCCGGCGCGGCACCAGCACCGTCTGGCCGGCCTGCCACTCGGGCCCGGCCGTCTGCCGAAACTGGCTGTAGCTCTCCAGCTCCTCCAGCGTCACCCCGAGACGCCGGGCCGCCTGCGGCAGATCCTCCCCGCGCCGGACGCGGTAGGTCTGCGCGAGGGTCGCGGGCCCCGGCACCAAAAGGTGCAGCCCGGGCACCAGCACCTCCTCTCCGGGCAGCTCGTTCCACCGCACCAGATCCCGCGTGGTGGTGCCGAACCGATCGGCGATGAGGCGCAACTCGTCGCCCTCCACCACGGTGTACACACGCATGAACAATCCCCCTCCCGTGGCCGCGGGTGCCTGCGTATCGCGCGTCAGGCGCCGCGAAATCTGCGCCGCCGGACACACCCACCCGTGGCATCTGTCCTGAGCTAGGGTACGCGGGAGGGGAGTGGAGGGTGACGATGTCCTCGGCGTGGCGCGCGGCAACTCATACGGGAAGCGGACGTCGCGCGGCGGCGCCCACAAACCCGCCGCGCGCACGTGCGAACGTCGGCCGGATCACGCACCGGCGGGGCGGGCGTCATTGCGCACCAGAAGCTCCGCGCCGCCGCCGCGAAACTCGACGTGCCACTCGGGGTCATGCTCGAGGTAGGTGACCACGGGGAATCCGCTCGGGAACAGGGCGACCTGGAACCCGTACTGCTTGAGAAGATCCGGGCAGTTCCACCACACGTTTCGGATCGCCAGGTAGTCCGAGAAGATGGAGTTCTGCAGGTAGATGTCCGTGCGCCCGTCGATGAAGGTGGGGATGCCCCGGTAGATCAGGTACCCGCCGTACTCGTACCCATTGACGAGCTTGCCGTGGATGCCGTGCGACAACATCCAGTTCACCGCCGCCACCGGATAGGCACCCGCATCCATGTGCTGATCCACATCACCGCGCACGTCCGGCAAAAACCACAGCAAATACAGGAGTGTCCCGGCCATCACCACGCCATTGAAGGCGCGCAGCCACCGCGACGGCCGCAACAGGGACCGCAACCAGTCGCCGAGCATCCGCGCCATCAGCGGAGCGGCCGCAATGCACAGGTACGGGATGAAACGCTGGTACACCAGGGCCACCGCAAAACAGCCTCCGAAGTAGAGCGTCTCGCGCCAGGGGATGGTGCGGGATCGACCGAGCAGAACGAGGAAGCAGACGATGAGAAACGGCAGCAGGCCGTACTTGAACGATTCCATGTGAAAATTCGGGGAATGCCACTCCATGATGTTGTCGGTCATCAGCGCGTTGGTGGACAACAGGGCGTATGTGTAGGCCCGGATGCCGTTGGGATTGACGAGGCCGGCGCAAAACCCGCCCAGGGCGGCGAGAAGAAGTTTCCAGCGCCCCCCTCTGGGCAACAAAAAACCGGTGAATCGCCCGACGGGCGGCAGAAAACTGAGGAGAAACTCCAGCAGAAGCATCGCGATGCCGATGCTCGACGATCCGTGCGCGTTCGCCCACACCCACATCAGGGGCGGCACCAACCACAACAGGCGGGTGGAACCGTCGCGCACCCGCTGCAACAACCACAGAAACACCGCGAACATCATGTACGAGACCATCTGCGGGCGCATCGTCCAGAAGATGAGCGGCACCAACGTGGCCGCGATGGCCGCCAAGGCCGCCATCACGCGGTGTCCCCCGCTCACCCGCGTGCACAGCCGGTAGAGGACGAGCACGGTCACGGTGTGAATGCCCGTCTGAAGCAGCCAGGGGCCCTTGAACCCGAGATGATCCGCCAACCACGCGAACACCACCTCGAACAGCCACTCCTGCGTGACCCACGGCTGACCGTGCGCCGACCAGGAGAACGGATCGGTGGTCGGCACCACGTGTTGCTGGAGAATGTAGCGGCCCGCGCCGAGGTGCCAGGGGGTGTCGGGATCGTTGTAAGGATGCATTTGATAGACGGCGAATCCGACGAGCCACATCCACAGCGCCAGGTGCTCGATGGTGAACCAGGGCTGCCCGCGTCGCATGATCATCCTCCTCCGTCCGGTGGGCACCGCGCCGGTGCCATCGGGACAAAGCAGGATCATCATACCACAGGTGGGACCGGGCGGGGTGGCCGCTCGCTGCGCACCCCGCCCATGGAAAGTGCGTTTACGCTTCAATCACCGCTTTGATGGCGCGCGCCTCGGGGCGCGTCACCGCCAGGAAGGCCTCGGGCACATCGTCGAACGCGATGTGGTGTGTCACGTATCGCCCGACATCCACGCCGCCGTCGCGGATCGCGGTGTACACGGTGTTGAAATCCTCACGCGTCGCGTTCCGGCTGCTCAGCAGCGTCAGCTCACGCTTGTGGAACTCCGGATCCGGCAGCGCCACATCGCCGTTGACCAGGCCCACATACACCAGCTTGCCGCCGTGGCCCGGATAGTGGACGGCCTGCGCCATGGAGGCCGCGTTGCCCGTCGCGTCAAACACCACCTCGGGCATCCGGCCGTCGGTCAGCGCCGCCAGCCGCGCCTGCACCGCCGAGATGGGGTCGCCTGCCCCCTCGGCCGCCAACGCTCCGGAGTTGACCACGGCATCGACCGCGACAAAACGGCGCGCCGCCTCCAGCCGCTCCTCGGAGATGTCCATGGCCACGACGCGGGCGCCGCGGCGCTTGGCGAACGCCATCACCCCGAGCCCGATGGGCCCGGCGCCGATGACGAGCGCCGTCTGGCCGCTGGAGATCTCCGAACGCCGGACCGCGTGCGCCCCGATGGCCAACGGCTCGATGACCGCGGCCTGGTCCGGTCCGAGCCCCGCGGCGGGGAAAAGGTGGGTCACGGGGACGGAGAGGATCTCCGCCATGCCGCCGTCCGTGTGTACGCCGAGCACCTGAAGCCGGCTGCAACAGTTCGTCCGCCCGGCGCGGCAGGCGGCGCACTCGCCACAGTGGAGATACGGGATCACGGACACCAAGGCCCCGGGTTGGATGTGCGGCGCGTTGGCGTCCTCGGGGGCGATGTCGAGGATCTCACCGGCCAGTTCATGCCCCAAAACGCGCGGATAGGTGAAGTACGGTTGACGACCGTGAAACGCGTGAATGTCCGTCCCGCAGATGCCGATGCGGCGGATGCGGACCAGAGCGCACCCCGGCCTGCGCGTCGGGGCGGGCACCTCCACCCGGCGGAAGGTGCCCGGTTCATGGCAGACGATTTGCTTCATGTGGTTTCCCCCTTTGTCCTATCGAACATTCTAATCGATCCGACAGGACCCGGGGGAAGAAAAAATGGGCACGGCCCTGACCGCCATGCCCCATCGGAAGCCCGCCTTTGCGCGGGCGAGCCGGCTCCTCACCGTTGTCTCGGGATCACAATCAGGTACGCCTCCATCGGCCCCTCGTGGGCCGCGTCCGCGTGGGAGGTGCAGACGAGGCGGAAGTAACCGGGCCTGTCGGCGTGGACGCGGACGACCGTTTCCTGATTGCGGTGGATCACCCCGCGGACGTTGTATCCCTCGAGCACGAACGGGTGATCGTGCCCCCGCAGTCCGTACAGGTGCAGTTCGACGTCATCCCCCTCGTTCGCCACGTAGACGGCGGGATCGAACCGGTACACCTCTTTTTCGGACCCATCCGCCTGTTTGGCGGCAATTTCGTTCGTCACCACCCGATACGTCACCGTCGCCGCCCGCACCGCGGCCTGCGGCAACGCGGCCGCGCCCACCCACACGCAGGCGACCACGGTCGCAACACGCACCAGGGTCCGACGACTCGCAGTCCGATGGCTCACACCCTCACGCATCCCCATCCCCCGTCTCTGCCCATCCGGGCGGCTTGCGTTCGGCCCGGAATGTCACCGAGCCCCGAGGTTAGGATGCGCATTCCCACCGCGTCCTATTCATTGAAAAAATACCCATCCTCTATGCGGCGGTCGACGGCACGGACGCGCTGCAAACACCCCTCCGCACAACCCTCGCCCATCCGGGGCCTCGCCTTCAACCGACGGCCTCCACCGACGATTTCCGATGCAGCTGTGCGTACAGGCCGCCTCGCTCGAGCAGAGCTTCGTGCGTGCCCGTCTCGACGATGCGCCCGTGGTCGAGGACCACAATCTCATCCGCATGCCGGATGGTGGAGAGCCGGTGCGCGATGACCAGCGTCGTCCGGTTCTTGGCCACCGCCTCCAGTCCGCGTTGCACCAGCGCCTCCGTCTTGCTGTCGAGGTTGGCCGTCGCCTCGTCCAGGATGAGCACGCGCGGATTGAGCGCCACGATGCGCGCGAACGCAATCAGCTGCCGCTCGCCCATCGACAGGTTTGCCCCCTTGGCGAAGAGCCGGGTCTGATACCCCTCCGGCAGACGTTCAATGACCTCGTCCGCGCCCACGGCGCGCGCCGCCGCTCTGACCGCCTCGTCCGAGATCTCCTCCCGGAACAGCCGGATATTGTCCGCCACCGTACCGGTGAACAGGTGCACCTCCTGCTGCACCAGCCCGATGACCCGGTGCAGGTCCTCCAGGCGCAGGCGACGGATGTCCACGCCGTCGATGGTGATCTGGCCTTCCTGCGGATCGTAAAACCGGGTCAGCAGGCTCATCAGCGAGCTCTTGCCCGCCCCCGTCGCCCCGACGAATCCGACGAACGATCCCGCCGGCACCCGAAACGACACGTCGTGCAACACCGTCCGTCCGGGGATGTAGGCGAACGAGACGTGCTCGAACGCCACCTCCCCCCGAATCGGACCTCGGGCCGTCAGGTCCACGGGGTCCTCCGGGTCCCTCACGTCCGGTTCGACGGCGAGCACCTTCCCGATGCGATCGGCGGCGACAATGGTCGACTGCAGCGTGTTCCACTGCTGCGTGATGCTGTTGATGGGTTGAAAGAACTGCCGAATGTAGGTGATGAACGCGTACAGGGTCCCGAACGGGATGGCGTGCCGGAGCACCGCCCAGCCGCCCACCCAGACCACGGCGGCCACCGCCACGTTCCCCAACAGCTCAAAGGTTCGGTTGAACATCACCGACAGGCGGTACTCGCGCACGCTGGCCTGCCGATGCGCGTCGTTCAGTTCACCGAACGCGCGGGCCTGACGCTGCTCCTGATGAAAGATCTGGATGATGCGCATGCCGGCCAGGTTCTCGGCGAGAAAAGCGATGATGTTCGACAGCCGCGTGCGGGTGGCCTGGTAGCGCTCCCGCAACCGCCTTCGGAAGACAAGCGAGATCCCGAACAGAATCGGCAACAGCACCATCGAGTACGTCGCGATGCGAACGTCCAGCCGGTACATGGCGGCGATGATCAGCACCAGCGACAGACCGTCGCGCACCATGCTGAGAAAGAAGTTGGTGAAAAACTGGCTGACGGTCTCGGTGTCGCTGGAGACGTTGGTCACCAGGCGGCCGACGGCGTTGGTGTCAAAAAAGCGCATCGACTGCCGTTCGATATGGGTGAACAGCGCCACGCGGATCTTGCGGATCACGCTCTGGCCGGCGTACTGGAGCACCTGCACCTGCGTGTAGTTGGCGACAAGTCCGACCAGCGAGACCCCGAGGTACAGCCCGGCGATGACGAACAGCCCGTGGACGCTGGGGTGCGGCCCCGTGATGTCCTCGTCGATCGCGATCTTCACCAGGTAGGGTTGCAACACGCTCGTCCCGTTGTAGAGCAGGACCAGGACAATGACGCCGGCGAAATGCCACACGTACGGCCTGGCGTACGGCAGCAGGCGCAGCAGGCTGTTCACGCCGTCACCCCCTGTTCCGTCTCCTGGAGGCGGTAGATCTCGGCATAGAGTCCGCCGCGGCGGATGAGCTCCTCGTGGGTCCCCGCCTCCACCACGGTCCCGCGGTCCAGCACCACGATATGATCCGCATGCCGCACAGCCGACAGCCGATGCGCGATGACAATCGTCGTCCGGCCCCGGCGGGCGCGCTGAAGGTTTGCGATGATGGTCTTCTCGGTGTTCATGTCCACCGCGGACAGGCTGTCGTCCAGGATGAGGATTGGCGCGTCCTTGAGCAGCGCCCGGGCGATGGCCGCCCGCTGCCGCTGGCCTCCCGACAGCGTGACCCCCCGCTCGCCGACCACCGTGTCCAGCCCCTCGGGAAACGTCTCAATCACCTCGTCGAAGGCCGCGAGCCGCGCCGCCTCGAGGATCTCCGCCTCCGTCGCGCCTTCCTTCGAGAACCCGATGTTCTCGCCGATGGTCGTGGAGAACAGAAATCCGTCCTGCGGGACATAGGAGATGGCCTGGCGCAGGCTGCGGAGGGTGACGGACCGCACGTCGTGGCCGTCGATGAAGACGGTGCCGGGCGGCGGATCGAAGATGCGCGGCAGCAGGTTGACGAGCGTCGTCTTTCCGGATCCGGTCCGGCCGACAATCCCGAGGGTCTTCCCGGCCTCCACCCGGATGTCGACATCGTGCAGCGCCGGGCGGGTGCCATCCGGGTAGGTGAAAGCGTTCAGCCGAATGCGCACTTCCCCCCGCACCGGCGGCAGCGCGACGGCGTCCCTTTCATCATGGATGTCCGGCATCTCGGTCAGAAGCACCTCCAGGCGCTGCAAGGACGCCGAAGCGCGCTGGAAGTAGTTGAAGACGAAGCCCATCTCCTGCAGCGGCGTGATCAGCATGGCCAGGTACAGGGTGAACGCGACGAACGCGCCGAGCGGGATTTGACGGGTGATGGTGAGGTACCCGCCGTAGGTCAGCGCCACGACGAACGCGAGCGATCCCATGAACGGGATGAGAGACTGCATCAGAGCGCTGCGGCGAAAGACCCCCATCTGCCGGCGGACGATGGCATCGACGCGATCGGTGAACCGGCGCTGTTCCACCGCCTCGTTGGCGGTCGCTTTGATGAGACGGATGGCGGTGATGCTCTCCTCGGTCAGGTCGGCCATGTCCGAGAGGGCCTCCTGCGCCTGGCGCGTCGCCTGCCGGATGCGCGGTCCCAGCCAGCCGACCAGAAACGGCACCACCACGATGGGGATCATGCTGACCAAGGTCAGCCGGACGCTGACGGTGCGAAAGGTCATCACGAGCGTCGAGGCGAGCAGGAACACCGCGTTCGTCAGGATGTTCAGCCCCCCCGACAGGGCGTCGCGCACGGAACGCACGTCGTTCAGGGCGTGGTTGAGCAGATCCCCGACGCTGCGCTGGCGAAAATACGACGTCGACAGGGTCTCCCAATGCAAAAACAGCGTCCGCCGCAGCTCGTACTCGAACTTCCGGCCGAGCGTGCCATTGCGCATCTGACCAAAGCCGTAGAGCGCCACGTACCCGATGCCGACGGCGGCGAGCCAGAGGGTGTACCGCAGCAACGCCGGGCCGTTCACCCGCCCCGCCTGGAGTGCGTCGGTGAACGCGCCGAGCAGATGGGGGAATTGCACCATCACGATTTCGGAGGCCACGATGGAGAGAATCGACAGGGCGTACGACCAGCGGTGACGGAGAAAGTACCGCTTGAGCAACTGGCGCGGATTGTCCACAGAAGGCCCCCTCCCCGCGAACCCGAGGATGCCCGCGCACCACCGCCCGTGCGCGTGGGATGTCATTTCGTTACCCTATGTATTTTATCAGCGGAAACAATTTCGGGAAAGGCGGGCGAAGGATCAGCCTTCGCCCAACCGTTCCCGCAACGCCGCGCGCGCCTCCTCATATCCCGGCTTGCCGAGCAGCGCGAACATGTTCTGTTTGTACGCCTCGACGCCGGGTTGATTGAACGGGTTGACCCCGAGCAGAAGCCCGCTGGCCGCGCACGCCAGCTCGAAGAAGTAAAACAGCTCGCCAACAGAGCGCGCGCTTCTGTCCTTCACGCCGATCCGAAGATTCGGCACCCCCCCGTCCGCGTGCGCCAACTGCGTCGCGATGCGCGCCTGGTCGCCCACCCAGGACAGGTCCCGGCCGGCGATGTACTCGAGCCCGTCCTCCACCCCCGAGATGGATGGGAGTGAGAGAGGCTCGCCCGCCCGGTCCACCGTGATCACCGTCTCGAACAGGTTGCGCGCCCCCTCCTGGACGAACTGGCCGAGCGAGTGCAGGTCCGTCGTGTACGCCGCCGAGGCCGGGAACAGGCCCTTGAGGTCCTTGCCCTCGCTCTCCCCGAACAGCTGCTTCCACCATTCCGCGAAACTCCGCAGGGCCGGTTCGTAAAAGGCGAGCAGCTCGATGGCCTTGCCCTTGCGATGGAGCGCGTTGCGGACCGCCGCGTAGCGGTACGCAGGGTTGTCCTCCAGCCGGTCCGTCGCCAGCGCCTCCTCCGCGTCGTGCGCCCCCTCGAGCAGGTCCTGGATGGACACCCCCGCGGCGGCCAGAGGCAAAAGCCCCACGGGCGTCAGGACGGAGTAACGCCCGCCCACGTCATCCGGAATGACGAAGGTCCTCAGTCCCTCCGCCTCCGCAAACCGGCGCAGCGCACCCCGCGAGGCGTCCGTCGTCACCCAGATGCGCCGGCGCGCCTCCTGTGCCCCGACCCGCTCCTCCAGCCACGTCCGCAGCACCCGAAACGCCACCGCCGGCTCCGTCGTGGTCCCCGACTTCGAGATCACGTTGAGACAGACCCGCTTGCCCTCCAGCACCCGCAGGAGGTCCTGCAACCCGGGCGCGCTCAGGTGATTGCCCGCGAAATACACCTCCGGGCCCCCGCGGACGGAGCGCGGCAGTTGGTTGAAGTACTCCGGCAGGCACCACTCCAACGCCGCCCGCGCGCCCAGGTACGAGCCGCCGATGCCCACCACCACCAGCGCGTCCGCCTGCTCCTGGATGGCGGCCGCCGCATCCAGAAGTGGTTGAATCCCGTCGGCCAGCGTCCGGCTGGGCAGATGCAGCCACCCGAGAAAGTCCGCCCCCGGCACCTCACCCGCGTGCAGCCGGCGGTGGATGTCCGACACAAACGGCTGCAGCTGCCGCCACTCCGCTTCCGGCACCGCCTGTTGCGCGAAGCGCAGATCCAACTCCACCATGATGTCCCCTCCGTTTCCACGGCCTAGGATACCACCCACCCGGCGATCCCGTACAGCAGGGCGCTGCCCCCGACGGCCCACAGCGCCGGTTTCAACTTGTGGCGGGCGTAGTCCATCACGGACAACTTCATCACGGTCGCCATCGCCACCGTGTTGTCGCTCAGCGGGGACGCGAATCCGCCGAAGGTGCCGCTGGCGAAGACCGCCCCGGCGATGAGCGGCAGGGGCGTGTGGGTGCTCGCGGCCAGGGAGAACCCGAGCGGCAGCAGCATGCCCCAGGTCCCGAACGAGGACCCGATCACGTACGAAATGGCGCACCCGAACAGGAACAGCGCGGGCGCGACGAACGCCGGCGGGACCGTGCGGCCGATGGCCCGCTCCACGTAATCGGCGAATCCGAGGTCGGTGGAGACGGCGGACACCGCCCACACCAGGGCCAACAGGACGATGACGCCCATCATCTCGTTGCCACCGGCGAGCACGCCGAACACCGTGCGTTCCACCGGCACACGCTGCACCGTGTACCATACGAATGCGACCAACAGGGTGATGAGCAGCGCCTCCAGCATGGCCTTCGCGGCGTTCGCCTGCGCCAGGGCGCCCCACAGCGTGGGCGCCTTGCCGCGTCCATCCCACCAGGTGAGAAACAGCGTCAGGATGAGCAAAAGCGCCAAGGGGATCGCCAGGTTCGCCAGGCGCGGCGGGATGTGCTCGGAGACGAACTCCACCGGATCCGGCGGTTCAATGCGCTCCCCGGTCCCGGGTCCACCCCCCTTTTGGCCATCGCGCGGCCCCCCGCCGGTCGCATCCGGGTTTACCCCGGCCTCCGTCGCGCCATCCCGGGCCCGCCCCGCCCGCACGTCGGGAACCGGTTCCTCGCCGAACTCGGCCTTCGCAAACTGGGAAGCCATCTTCAACCGCGTCTCGGCGCTCAGGCGCGCCGGGCGCGGAAACGGGATGACGCCGGCGCGCGCCTGTTCGCGCACCCTCCGGTCTTCCGCCTTTCGTTCGGCCGCCTCGCGCACCTCGGCCGCAGGCGACGCGCGAAAGGAGATGACGAGGGCATACGCGAGGATCAGCCAGGAGAAGAAGTTCAGGGGAATGCTCAACAGATACAGGTGATAGGGCGATCCCGGCAGCACCTGATGCCGCGCGGAGGTCGCGATGAGACCCACCATGTAGCCGACAAACGCCGTGCCGATGGGCACCAGGGCACACACCGGGGTCGACGTGGCGTCGATGGTGAACGCCACCCGCTCGGCCGGAACGCGCAGGCGTTCGAAGATGCGGCGCATGACCGGCGCGACGGTGATGATCCGAAAGTCGGGCGCCATGAAGGTCACGAGGGACGACACCCACGTCACCGCGAACGCGCCGCGCACGGAGTGCACGCGCTCGGCCATCCACTGCGCGAACCCCGACACGCCTCCGGTCACCCGCACCAGGCCGACGAACGCGCCGAACCCGTACAGGAACACCACCAACCGGAGGTTGTCGGGGACCGCGAGTTCCTTCACGAGATACGCCAGTGCACCGTCAATCCCGCCGAGCACCGTCGGATGCTGCATGTACGCCCCGACCAACAATCCGGCCATCAGGCCGGGCAGGACCTGGCGCGTCCACACCGCAATCGGGATCACCACCAAAAACGGAACCAGCGACCACACGCCGGCGCTCACGGCGTCACCCCCATACCGCTTGGAAGTTTGCACGCCGCTTAGGATGTCACCGGAAGCGCCGCCATCATGCACCGGCCTTCGTCCACCAGACCCTCGTCGCGTTCTCACCCGCCCGAGGCTTCATGCAGCGGACCTTCGTCCGCCCGGCCGTCGCCGTCTTCACCCGCGCGCGGCTTCCAGTTGCCGCACCCGATCCACCACCTCCTGCGCCCGATGCAGCGGCTTTTCCGGTCCCTGCGCTGCCAATGACGCGTACATGGCCGGGTCCGGCACGTACCAGATGGCGTCCAGCCCGCACGCCCTGGCCCCTTCGATGTCGGCCCGGTGGTTGTCGCCGATCATCAGAGCGTCCCTCGCCTGCACCCCCATCCCCTCGAGCGCGGCCTGATAGACACTCGGATGCGGTTTCGCATGGCCGATGCGCTCCGAGATGAAGAGCTCCCCTTCGCCGAAGTAGCGGTCCAGCTCGCAGATGCGAACCTTGTCCCACTGCATGTCGGGCGATCCGTTGGTCAACAGCGCCAATCGGTGCCCGGGCGCCAACGCCTCGAGCAAGGCGTGGGTCTCCGGATACGGCCGCAGCGTCTCCGCGAACGCCGCCATGTAGGCCTCGTGAAACCGCCGGGCCTCCGCCTCGTCCTTCTCGACTCCGAAATCCCGCCACGCGCGGACAAAGCGTTCGCGCCGCAGCGTCTCCATCGTCATCACGCGCTGATCGTAGTACGGCCAGAGCGACTCATGGTGATGCAAAAACCGCTCCAGAAAGTCCTTGGGCCAGTCCTCGCCGTACAGGGCCCGCATCGCTCTCGGCACCCCCAGATGATACTGCTGCCGGGTGTCGACCAGGGTGTGGTCGAGGTCGAAGAAGATCACGTCGTATGCGCGCATGCGGACACCTCACCTTGGATGGACTCGGTTCTCTCACCCGAACCGTGATAGGATAGGAAAAGACCGCCCGGTTCCCCGTGGCGCCGGGATGGCCCGTTCAAACGGGCGCATCACGCAAGGAGGGACACGGTATGCCATCCCCGGAGGGGATTCGAAAGACCGCCCTGGTACAGGGGTTCGCCGGGATCCAGTGGCTCGTCTTCATGTTTGCCAACATCGTCGTCATTCCGCTGTCGGTCGGCTCCGCCTTCCATCTGGACCCGGGTCAGATGGCCGGCGCCCTGTCGCGCGCCTTCATGCTCACCGGGATCGCCTGCCTTGCGCAGGCGCTGTTCGGACACCGCCTGCCGTTGATGGAAGGGCAATCCGGAATGTGGTGGGGGGTCATCCTCAACCTGTGCGCGACCGCCAGCGAATCCGGCCTGACGCTGGCGGACATCGGCGGCAGCATCGCGCTGGGGGTCACCCTGGGCGGCGTGCTGGTCGCCGTGTGCGGCCTTGTCGGCATCCACCGATGGCTCAATCGCCTGTTCACCCCCGTCGTGATGGCGGTCCTTTTGTTTTTGCTCGCCAGCCAACTGATTGACATCTTCTTTCACGGGATGGTCGGCCTGGCGCAGGGGCCGGTCATCCGGCCGGGCGTGGCCGCTCTGTCCATCCTCCTGGTCATCGGCGTCAGCGCCCTGACCATCGCCGGGCGCGGCCTGTTGAGCAACTTCGCGATCCTCATCGGGCTCGCCGTGGGGTGGGCGGCGTACGTGCTCTGCTTCGGCACGGCCACCGCGGTGGTCTCGCCGCACTGGACGCAAATCGCCGATGTCTTCACCTGGGGGCATCCCGTCTGGCACACCGGCATCATCATCGCCTGCGTGGTCACGGCGCTCATCAACAGCACCAACACCATCGCCACGCTGCGCGCGGCCGAGCCGCTGTTCGACCTTGCGGCCGACGACCGCCGGTACCGCCGCTCATTCGTCGTCACCGGACTGTTCACCGCCGCCTCGGGCCCTCTCGCGCAGGTGCCCTACGCCCCGTACACCTCGAGCATCGGGTTTCTGCGGACGACCCGGCTGTTGGATCGCGGTTCGTTCATCATCGGCGCGGCCCTGTTCCTGCTGATCGGCGCCATTCCGCCGGTGACCGGGTTTTTCAGCACCCTCCCGGTCAGCGTCGGGGATTCGGTGCTGTTCGTGGCGTATCTGCAGCTGTTCGGCTCGGCGTTGCAGAACCTGGAGGGCATCGTGTTCAATTTCCGCACCATCTTCCGGGTGGCCGCGCCCACCCTGTTGGGCCTCGCCATCCTGGCGACCCCCGCAGCGGCGTTCACCTCTCTGCCCGGCTTCATCCAGACCATCGCCGGCAACGGAATGCTGATGGGCATCCTCACGGCGGTGTTGCTGGAAGCCCTCGTCCCCTGGGACCGCCTGCGGTGATTCCCCCAGGGGCGCACCCCAGGCTTCGCCATTCCGGGTGCGGCCGCTCCCAGGGCCCATCCGGTTTCACGCCCCCGCCCCGGGCTCGCTCGGTCAATTCCCGCCGCGCTGCCACGCGGCGGGGATCCGCACCAACCTCCGTTCGCCGCCCTCGTTGAGGGTGAGGCTCAGCGTCTGTTTTTGCGGATCGTACACCGCGTCGGCCTGCACCACCCGTTTCCCCGTCGCCGCATCCACGTAGTCCATCGTCAGGGTGGTTCCGCCATCCAGCTGATAGTACAGTTTCATCCAGGCCGTGGCCTGGGCCTGGAGTTGGTCCTCGGCCACCGGATGGGAAAGATGCAGGACCATGAAGTCCTCATCGAATCCGGACGCATCGTGCATCAGCTCCACCCGCCCGATGCCGTGATCCACGACGTACTGGCTGAACTCGCTGCTCGTCGTCGCCCGGACCGTCAACGCCCGCAGCGTCAGATGAGCGAACAACCCGGCGAGCACCAGGACGAGCGCCGCACCGGCCACAAACCAAATGCGGTTTCGCCGCACCCGCGCCCTCACCTGTGCCTCTCCCGTCGGCATCCGTCCCCCGACCTCCCCCGCGTCGCAATCGCCCCACCCCGCGGGGCGCGTCACGCATGACTCTACGTTACCGAACCCGGTGCGAATCGTCAAAACGAGAAAGGGAATGAAAAAGGGACCCGCACGGGGTCCCTCTATCGCATCACGCGCAGTGGGCGGGGCGGGCGAAATCGCCCATCGGCCCGGCCGGCCGCCCTGCGCGTCACTTTTCGAAGCTCGGATCAAACGCGTCGCGCAGACCGTCACCGATGAAGTTGATGCACAGAATGGTGATGGTCAGCAGGGCCGCAGGCGGCAACCATACCCACGGTTCGCCTTTGAGCGTGAAGTAGTCGAGCGCGTCGTACAGCACGTTCCCCCAGGACGGGTTGGGCGGCTGCACGCCGAACCCGATGACCGCCAGGGCCGCTTCGGACGCAATCAGGTTGGCCATCGTGAACGTCGCGTTCACGACGATGGTGCCCATGATGTTCGGCAGCATGTGCCGGAACATGATGCGCCACGGACCCGCTCCGGCCATCTTGGCGGCCAGGACGAACTCCGATTCGCGCAGGTTCAGGAACAGACCGCGCACCAACCGCGTGGTCGGCGGCCAGAAGACGATGGCGATCACGACGATCAACAGCCAGACGCCGGACGAGTTGAAGATGGACGTCAGCACGATGATCAACAGCAGGAACGGGAAGTTCAGCATGAAATCGCAGAACCGCATGATCAGGCTGTCCACCCACCCGCCGTAGTAACCGGCGAGCCCGCCGAGAAGAATTCCGATGGCCATGACGATGATGGTGTCGACAAACCCGATCAACAGGTCGTTGCGGCCGCCGTACAGGTCACGCGAGAACAGGTCGAACCCGTTCTTGTCCGTGCCAAGCACGTGCACGCCGCCCGGCGGAGCATCCGTCTCCATCAGGTACTGATGGGTGGGATCCAGATGCGTGAACAACGGCGCGCCGATGGAGATGAAGATGATCAGCAGAAGCACGATGACGCTGACCACCGCCGCCTTGTTGTACATGAATCGTTCGAACGCCAGACGCGTCGGGCTCTTGCTCACCCGGCCGCGCGGCTGCGCCTGGGTCTCCGTCGCGGTTGCAGTGTTTGCAGACATCGGATCACCTCCCTCAGTCGTACCGGATGCGTGGATCGACCACGGCATACAGGATGTCCGCCAACAGGTTGCCGATGAGCACGCCGAACGCGATGAGCACGGTGGTCGCCATGATCACGTTGTAGTCACGCCCGTTGACGGCGTCAATCACCAGCTGACCCATGCCCTGATACTGGAAGATGCCTTCGGTGATGATGAGGCCGCCGACCAAGCTTCCGAAGTCCAGGCCGAACTGCGTCACAATCGGGATCATGCCGTTGCGAAACACGTGCTTGGTGAACACGCGCCCCTCATCCAGGCCTTTGGCCCGGGCCGTCCGGACATAGTCCTTGCGGGAGACATCCAGCATCGAGCCGCGCGTGTAGCGGCTGTACACCGTGCTGTTGACCAGCGCCAACGAGAGCGCGGGCAGCAGGGCGTGATACAGGTGATCGCCGATGCTCCCGGCACCCGGCCCCGTCCCCGTGGAACCCTGCGCCGGGAACCACTGCAGGTCGATGGCGAAAAAGTAGATCATGAAGATGGCGAACACGAAGAACGGCACCGAGTACAGACAGAACAGCACCACGTTCGAGGTGTAGTCGAACTTCCCGTACGGATTGCGCGCCTGCACGATGCCGAACGGCACGCCCACCGCAATCGTCAGCACCTCCGCGAGGATGCCGAGGATCAGGGTGTTGCGGATGGCCGGGCCGATGAGCTGCGTCACCGGGACGTGGTGGTTGAAGCTGAAGCCCCAGTTCCCGGTCACGAACAGGCCGAGCCAATGCACGTACTGCCACCACAGCGGCTTGTCCAACCCCGCGTTGTGCTCCAACTGCTGCTTCAACTGCTCGATGTCTTTGATGGCCGGGTTCATGATCGCGTCAAAGGCGTTCCCGGGAGCCGCGTGCATGATCAGGAACACGAAGACCGTGATGAGAAACATCATCGGAATCATGCCGAGCACGCGCCGGACGACATAGGTCCCCATGTAACCCCTCCTCCTGTCGCGAGGCGGCCTCTTGGCCGCCCCGGCATTCCTGTCCGTTCCGTTTGGCTTTGGCGGACGAGTCTCAGTTGTACAGGTGGCACGCCACCAGGTGGTTGGGCGCGACCTGCTTGAGCGCCGGGCGCTCCACTTTGCAGATGTCCATCACCTTCGGGCACCGCGTGTGGAACGGGCAACCCTTCGGCGGGTTTGCCGGGCTGGGGACATCCCCCTGCAGGATGATCCGCTCCCGCCGCCCCTGCCGTTTGGGCTCCGGCGCCGCGGACAACAGCGCCTCCGTATACGGGTGGCGCGGGTCCGCGTACAGGGAGCGTTTGTCAGCCAGCTCCACCATGTGGCCGAGGTACATGACGCCGACGCGATCGCTGATGTGCCGAACGACCGCCAGGTTGTGCGAGATGAAAATATAAGACAGATTGAACTCCTTTTTCAGATCCATCATCAGATTGAGGATCTGGGACTGAATCGACACGTCCAGGGCCGAGACCGCCTCGTCGGCGACAATCAGCTTCGGGTTGAGCGCGAGCGCCCGGGCGATCCCGATGCGCTGCCGCTGACCGCCGGAGAACTCGTGCGGATAGCGGTTGCGGTCGTCCGCGCGCAGACCCACGCGCTCCAGCAGGTGGATGACGCGCTCCGTGGCCTGCTTGCGGTTCACCCCGTTGACAATCAGCGGCTCCGCGATGATCTCCTCAATCCCCATCTTCGGGTTGAGCGACGCGTACGGGTCCTGGAACACCATCTGAAACTTCGGCCGGACCGCCCGCAGCTCCTTGCCGCGCAGCTTCGTGATGTCCTGGCCGTCGAACACAATCTCGCCGGACGTGGGCTCGAGCACGCGCATGATCATGCGCCCCGTGGTCGACTTGCCGCAGCCCGATTCGCCCACGATGCCGAGCGTCTCGCCCGTCCTGACCGTGAAGGAGACGTCGTCGACCGCCTTCACGTGGCCAACCGTCCGGCGCAACAACCCAGCCGTGATGGGGAAGTATTTCTTCAGGTTGCGCACTTCCAGCAAGTTCTCGCTCATGTCAACCGTCCCTTCATACGAGATCGCAGCGGACCAGGTGCCCAGGCTTCACTTCGCGCAGCTCCGGCATCTTTTCACGGCAACTCGGCTGCGCAATCGGGCAGCGATCGGCGAACCGGCATCCCTTCGGGAAGGCGGCCGCATCCGGCACCGTGCCCGGGATGGAATACAGCACGTCCTTCTCCTCTTCCAAAGAGGGAATGGATGCCAACAGGCCCTTGGTGTACGGGTGCGTCGGCTCCGCGAACAGGCTGTCCGCGTCCGTCGACTCGACGACCTGGCCGGCGTACATCACGACCACGTGGTCCGCCATGTCCGCCACGACGCCCAAATCGTGCGTGATCAGAATGATGGAGGTGTTGAAGTCCTCCCGCATCTTTTTCATCAGCTCGAGCACCTGCGCCTGGATGGTCACGTCGAGCGCGGTGGTGGGCTCGTCCGCAATCAACAGCTTCGGCTCGCACACCATCGCCATGGCGATCATCACGCGCTGGCGCATACCGCCCGACAGCTGGTGGGGATACTCATGGACGATCTCGCTGGCGCGCGGCACCCCGACGAACTGCAGCATCTCAATCGCCTTGGCCAGCGCCTGGCGCTTCGTCATCTTCCGGTGGCGCAACAGCACCTCGGTGATCTGCTCGCCGATGGTCAGCACCGGGTTGAGCGCCGTCATCGGCTCCTGGAAGATCATCGAGATCTCGTTGCCGCGCACGTCCGTCATCTCGTCCTCGGAGAGCTTGAGCAGGTCACGGCCGTTGAACCAAATCTCCCCGTCGACGATTTTACCCTTCGGTTTCGGCACCAGGCGCATGATGGACAGCGAGGTCATGCTCTTGCCGCAGCCGGATTCGCCGACGATGCACACCACCTGGCGCGGCTGCACCTCGATGTCGATGCCGTCCACGGCCCGGACCTCCGCGTCCTTGCTGATGAAATACGTCTTCAGGTTTTTAATGGCCAAGAGTGGTTCAGCCACCGCAAAACCTCCCCCTCCTCGTGTATTCCGCTCCCCGTCGTCGGCCGTCCGGACGGATGACGTATGCCCGGCACACGTATGAAAGTGCTCTCTTCGTCGCATCCGTGGCGAAATCGGTGGGTGGCGGGGCTGAACCGCCGTCGACCGTCGACCTCATTCGACACGTGACACAGTGCTCTCATTGTAGCGTTGACCCTCGCAGGTTGTAAAGCTGACTGCGAGAATTGGTAGTGTTGTCAGTTTACACGTCTGCCGCGGCCCGCCGCGGCCCCGGGCCTCCTTCGGCCCGCGGGGCGGACTCGCCTCGTCGCGCACCGGTCATGCGCGCACACCGGCCATGCGTGCACCGGCCCACGAAACGCCGCCGTTCGACGGAATATTCAGTCTCACAGACAAGGTGTCGGCGTCCGGACGCCCCGCGATGGGGCATCCGTCGAGGTTTATTCTATGAAACTTTTCGCCGACTGACAATCGGTGACAGTTGGAAGATCCCCGATGCTCGCTCGGGAAGCCAGGAACAGGGCCACCGGCACCGCGCACAGGGCCGCCGCCGCCCACAGGAGCGGCGGGGCGCCGGCGTGATCGAACAGCCAACCGCCCGCGATGGGCCCGATCATCCGCCCCAGCGTCGCGGTGCTGCCGACCAAGCCCTGCAGAAATCCCAGCCGTTCCGGCGGGGCGAGCTGCCCGATGGCCGCGGGCACGCTCGGCCAGGCGAGCACCTCGCCAAAGGTCATCACCGCCATCGCCGCGACAAACACCGGGTACACCGGCCGCACCGCGATGGCGACGAACGCCACCGCGTACAGCGCCACACCGAGGGCCATCAGGCCCTCCAGGCGGGGCAGGCGGCGCACGATGACCGACACCGCCGGCTGCAACCCGAAGATCAGCAGTCCGTTGAGCGTCCACAGGACGCTGTAGGCGGACAGGGGGTACCCGAGCTGCTGCATGTACACCGAGATGGCGCTCTGCCACTGGACGTAGATGCACCAGCCGACCGTGAATCCGGCGAGGACAAACCCGATGGGCTGCCACGGCACCCGCGCCGCCGCCCCGCCGGCGCCGGGCCCATCCGCCGGCGCCGCCGTTTCATCCGCGGGCCGGAGGCTTGAGGCCTTCCCGCGGCCGATACGACGGAGCGGCCCGCCAAGCCCCATCCACGTGAACCCCAACAGAAGGGCGTTGGCCAGGGAAATCCCGCCGAAGACCCAGACGAAGCTGTGCTGCGCCAGAATTCCGCCGAGCGCCGTACCCACCGCGACCCCGATGTTGTTGGCGACGTACATCAGGTTGTAGGCGCGCCGGCCGCCCTCCGGCCAGGCATGGCCGACGAGGGCGTTGAACACCGGAAAGGGCATCGCGCAGGCGAGCCCGAAGACGGCCATGACCGCCATGTACGCCACCCAACCGCCGATCCACAGCGGCACCAGAATGCTGATTGCGCACAATGCGAACGCCGCCGTCAACACCGGCAGCGCCCCGATGCGGTCATAGCCCGCGCCGGCGAGAAAACTCCCCACCAGCCCCGCGCCGGAGTAGACCAACAGCACCGTCCCGGCGATGGTCATCGGCTGCCCCAGGATCTCGTGGATGTAGATGGCGTTCACCGGCCACAGAAAGGACAACCCCGTGATGTTGAGAAAGCTCGCGGTCATCAACAACCAGACCACCGGCGGTATGCCCCGGATCCAGCCGCCTCCGCGCGCGAAGACCGCCTCCATCGTATCCGTCCTCTCCCGCCTCGCCGCCACCTAGCGGTGCCCGGCGTCCCCCGTCACACCGCGCGGCCGGCCGAGGCCAGAAATGAGGCGTGCGCCATCCGGCGCACGCCCGCCAAACGGAAAGTATACCACAGCGACGGGCCTCAGGCGTTTCCCGATTCTACCACGATGCCCGCCTGGCCCGCCTCCGCGCGGCCGATCACGCGCGCGTCCGTCACCCCGGCCTCGCGCAAGCGCTCGACCAGCGCGTCCGCCTCACCGCCTGGCAACGCCATCAGGAGCCCCCCGGATGTGACCGCGTCCGCGAGGAGCACCCGGATCTCCTCCGGCACCTCGCCCCGGTACGAGACGTGCGGAGCCACGTGCGCCGCGTTTTTCCGGCTGCCGCCCGGGACCGCCCCCTGGGCCGCGTAATCGATGGCCCCTTCCAGGATGGGCACCGAGCCTGCGTCGAGGACGACGCGAACTCCGCTGGCACGAGCCATCTCCAGCGCGTGGCCGAGCAGGCCAAACCCGGTGACGTCCGTGCAGGCGTGCACCGAAAATTCGCGGCCCAACTCGGCCGCACTCCGATTGAGCGCCGCCATGACCGCGGTCACCCGCTCGATGTCCCTCGGCGTCGCGAGGCCGCGCTTGATGGCCGTCGTGAGGACCCCCGACCCGATGGGCTTGGTCAACACCAGGGCGTCGCCCGGCCGAGCGCCCGCGTTGGTCCACACCTCGTCCGGGCGGCACACCCCCGTCACCGCCATCCCGTACTTCGGCTCCGGGTCGTCGATGGAATGTCCGCCCACAATCACCGCGCCGGCCTCGCGGACCTTGTCGGCCCCGCCCTGCAGGATGCGCGCCAACACGTCCGCGGGCAGCTTCGTGATGGGGTAGCCCACCACGTTGAGCACCGTCAGCGGCCGCGCGCCCATCGCGTACACATCGGAGAGCGCGTTGGCCGCCGCAATCTGCCCGAACGCGTACGGATCGTCCACAATCGGTGTGAAAAAGTCAATCGTCTGCACCAACGCCAGATCCGGCGACAGGCGGAACACCCCCGCGTCGTCCAGGGTGTCCATTCCCACCAACAGATCCGGATGCGGGGTCGCCAGATCCACCCGCTGCATCACCTGTGCAAGGTCCCCCGGACCGATCTTGCACCCTCACCCGGCCTTGCCGGTCATCTGCGTCAGACGCAGCACGACGTCGTCCGCCATCCCGCTCACCTCCCGGCGGCATGGATGCCGCTGCCTTCACTCTACACATGCCCTCAAGCCGCTTTCAAGGGACGCGGGATAGACTTTTTACGGACAGGACCGGGTGGCGCGCCTGGGCCCCTGGGTGAGGCTGTTGTAGAATGGAGGACGGAGGGAGACCCGTGAGAATCCTGATTGTGGAAGATGAGCAACGCTTGGCCGCCGCCTTGGCGCAACTGCTCAAAGAACACCAGTACGCGGTCGACGTCGCGCACGACGGCAACACCGGCCTCGACCTCGCCCTGATGGACTGCTACGACGTCCTGGTGCTGGACGTGATGCTCCCGGGCCAGAGCGGTCTTGACATCGTCCGGCAGGTCCGGCGGGCCGGACTCGATGTGCCCATCCTGCTGTTGACCGCCAAGGACACCGTGGACGATCGCGTCACCGGCCTGGACGCCGGCGCCGACGACTACCTGGTCAAGCCGTTCGCGACCAAGGAGCTGCTCGCGCGCATCCGGGCCTTGACGCGCCGCACCGGCACCGTCAGCGGCCCCGACACCCTGACCGTCGGCCCGTTCTCCATGCATCTGGCCGAACGCACCATCTTTCGCAACGGCCAGCCGCTCAACCTCACCGCCAAGGAATTTCAACTGCTGGAGCTGCTCATGCGCAACCACGGCAAGGTGATGTCCAAGGAGCTGATCCTGGATCGCGTCTGGGGCCCGGACGCCGAGGTGATCGGCAACGCGGTCGAGAACTACGTCCATTTCCTGCGCAAGAAGATCGACGTGCCGGGCCAGCCCTCGTACATCGAGACGGTGCGGGGCGTCGGGTACGTGTTCCGGGTTCGGGACACCAAGGAGGAGAGGTGACCCGCCGCCGTGTTCCGGCGCGTCCGCATCCGCATCACCCTGCTCGCCCTCGCCATCGTGATGTGCCTGTACGTCGTCTCGTCCATCGCGGTGTACAGCATCGCCCGCCAGTTCGTCCTGCGGGACGTCGACGCCCGCCTTCTGTCCACGGTTCACGCCACCGACCACGGCAACATCGCCCACATCGTCACCACCCTGCCGCCGGGGACCTGGATGGAGGTCCACACGGCCGTCGGCGACATCACCAACCTGACGCCGGACGTGGAGCCCGCCCTCGACAGGTGGATCGCCCGCCGGCCGGCGGGACAGGCCTGGCGCGCGAACTGGCGCCCCAAGGCGGGCATGGTGTGGCGCGTCCTCTATCTGCCGCTTGGCGCCTCCGGCCCCGACGGCGGCGGTCCGGACGGGTACATCGTGATCGCCATCGACATCGAGCGCGAGATGGAGGTGCTCGAACGCCTGCGGCTGGTTCTGCTCCTGGTCGGGGCGGGCGGTTTGGTTGCCGGGGGCGTCGCCGGGTTCTTCCTGGCGGAACGGGTGCTGCGCCCCATCCGCGAGGCCTGGCGGCGGCAGTTGGAGTTCGTCGCCGACGCTTCGCACGAGCTGCGCACACCCTTGGCCGTGATCCAGTCCAATCTGGACGTGGTCCTCGAGCACACCAACGAATCGGTGGCCGACAACCTGGAATGGATCCACAACGCCCGCGGGGAGGCCCGACGCCTGTCCAAATTGGTGCGGGACCTGTTGACCCTGGCCCGCGGGGACGCGGAGGCGGTCCCGCTGTCGCTGCAGCCGGTGTCCACCGCGGAACTGGTGGACAAGGTGGTGGAGCTGTTCGATCCGGTGGCGGCCATGCGCGGCCTGCACCTGGTGTCGGATTGCCAGCCGGACGCGGTGGTCACGGGCGACCCGGACCGGTTGCATCAGTTGCTCGTCATCCTCGTCGACAACGCGTGCAAATTCACGCCCGAAGGAGGCACCGTCACCCTGCGCACCCGCCGCCAGAAGAACACCGTCCTGCTCGAGGTGTCCGACACCGGCATCGGCATCGAGGAGGCCCATCTCAAGCGCATCTTCGACCGGTTCTTCCAGGTGGACCCCGCCCGCGCCCGCGACGGGTCCCACGGGCACGGGTTGGGCCTGTCCATCGCCCGCTGGATCGTCGAGGCGCACCGCGGCAAGATCAGCGTCAGCAGCCGCGTCGGCGAGGGGACGACCTTCACCATCCAGCTCCCGGCCGCGGGCTGATGCCGGGCCTCGCAGCGCCCCGGATGGCGCAGGGGGCCGCCGGGTGCCGCGTACCGCACCGCACCGCTCCGGATGCCGCAACGCCCCGGATGGTGCAGGGGGCCGCCGGGCGCCGGGGCGGTCCCTCACGCCCCGGCCGGGCGCCACGCCCGGAAGAACGACAGCAGCGACTGCGCCGCCCATGTCCCGGCGGCCAGCGCGTCCAACCCCCGAAACGACTCCGGCAACAGCTCGCGCAGCGTCACCGCCGTCCCCCGCTCCACCCGGTACGGGTTGTCGGCCAACTGGTAAAACCGATTCATCTGCGCGACGGTCCAATCCAGGTCCGCGTCGACGGCGATGCACCCGTGGGCCAGCACATAACCCGGACGATGGGACACCATGCCCGCGAGGCCGCCGCGCCACGCCTGCGCCGTCCCAATCAACTTGCGCCCGCCGACGAGGACGTTGTAGCGGCCGTCGCAGTAACTCCCCGGCAGCTCGCCCGTCTGTGCCTCCAGGCCGAGGGAACCCAGCCAGGCCATCAGAGGGTTGCACAGCAGGCGATAGAAGGCGTCCGTGGTCGCGGGCCCGGCAGGCCGCGGGAACAGATAGGACACCTGCACCACCCCCGGGCCCTGCGGAACCGCCGTTCCGCCCGTCTGGCGCACCACCACGGCACACCCGTCGGCCCGCAGGGCGTCCTGAGCCGCACGGCCCGCCTCCGTCGCCACGTCCTTCCGGCTCAGGCCGATGCCCGTTTGGAGCGGCCCCCGCCAGATCCGGATGGTCGGGGGACGTTCCCCCCGCCCGACCGCCTCCCCGATGGCGACATCCAAATCCATGTTGTGCTGGCCGTCGTCGATGTCATCGAGCCACGTCACCTCAATCCCATCCGGCCAGAGCGCCGCATCCGACACACCTTCACCCCCGATTCACCGGAGCCACTCGGCCAGCATGCCGAGCTCCATGTTTCCGCCGCTGAGCACGCACACCACCGGTCCCTCCGGCGCCTCGCCCCGTTCTGCCGCCGCCAGCGCAGCCGCCACCGAGGTGGCGCCGGAGGGTTCGACCAAGAGCTTGTTCGCGCCGAGCAGCTCGATGACGGCCTGCCGGATGGCGCCCTCGCTCACCAGGTCGATGTCATCGACGTTGCGCTGCACGATGGGGAAGGTGTAGTGGCCCGGATGATTCGTGCGCAGCCCGTCCGCGATGGTCCGGGTCTCCCCGATGTCCACCGGGTGGCCCGCCCTGAGCGACAGGTGGGTGTCGTTCGCCAGCTCCGGTTCGACGCCGATGACGCGCACACCCGGCACGGCCGACTTGAGGGCCGTCGCCACGCCGGAGATCAGGCCGCCGCCCCCGACCGGCACGTACACCGTCCGCACCGTCGGCAGATCCAGGGCGATCTCCAGCCCCGCGGTGCCCTGCCCGGCGGCCACCCACGGGTGGTCGTAGGGCGGGACGAACGCCAGATCCTCTTGTTGGGCCAGCTCCTGCGCCCGCTCAATCCGCTGGGACGACATCGTTCCACACCGAATCACGCGCGCGCCGTACGCCTGGATGGCGCGCTCCTTGACGGGCAGCACCGTCTTCGGCACCACCACCGTGCACGGGACCCCGACGAGACTCGCGGCGTACGCCACCGCCTGCCCGTGATTTCCCGAGGACGCCGTGATGACGCCCTTCGGCGGATTCGCCGACGCCATGAGCGACAGCACCATGTTCAGCGCGCCGCGCGCCTTGAACGCTCCGGTGCGCTGCAGGTTCTCACACTTCAGATACACATCCGCGCCGAGCCGGCGGGACAGATTCTCGGCATGTAAAAGCGGCGTGCGCACCACATACGGCTGGATGCGCCGGGCCGCCGCCTGGATGTCCTCATACGTCACGGGTTCAAACGGGACTTCCTGTCGCTGTGTCATTGCGCAGTCTCCTCTCCCAAGGGTCCAGGCCACAGGCCGGGCAACGCGCCCATAAAGCGCGCCACACAGGCCGGCAGCAGGCTGTCGCGCCGCGTCACCAGGGTGATGGTGCGCGCGCCGAGATCGACATCGGTCAGGGACACGACCGCCAAGCGCCCGGAGGCCACATCCGCCTCCGCGCAGGAACGGGGCAGCACCGACCAACCCACCCCGAGCTGCACCAGGCGGCTGATGCTCTCGAGGCTGTCCGTCTCCATGGCCATCTCCAGGGTCACCCCGTGCCGCCGCGCCAGCTCATTCATCCACGCGCGCAGCCCGGATCCGGCGCCCATCAGGACGGCCGGCCGCTGCGCCAGCTCCGCGAACCGTGTGCTGCCGGATTGCGCCAGGTCGCTGTCCGGAGCGGCCACCGGCAGCAGGTCGTCCCGCCACAGCGGGCGGACGATCCACTCGTCCCCCTCGGCCGGAGCGGTGGTGACGACGGCGAGATCAATCTCGCGGGCCTCCAGCCACCCCAGCACCTGCCGGGACGATCCGGTGCGCACCGCGAAGCGCACGCGCGGGTGCGCGCGCCGGTACGCCGACAGGATGGGAGGCAGCAGGTAGATGGAGGGCGTGAGCCCCGCCCCGAGCTGCACCAGGCCCGCCTCCGGATCGGCCAGCGTCGAGAGTTCCTCCCGCATGCGCCGGTCCTCGTTCAGGCACCGCTTCGCGTAGCGGTAGACCAGCTCGCCCGCCCGGTTGAGGACCAGGCGTTTGCCGACGCGATCGAACAAGGGCATCCCCAGTTCGGCCTCCAGTTGCCGCACCTGCCGCGTCAGCGTCGGCTGGGTCAGGTGCAGCGCCTCGGCCGCCTTGACCATCGTCTCCTGTTCCACGACCTGGACGAACGTCTCGTACAAGGGATGCAATCGGCACGCCTCCCGGGGCCGTTTTGGCGCCGTCTTCCGGAAGCACCTTGCCCGCGCCTTCCGGCGGCACGCGTGTGCGCGCCTTGCGGCGCCGCTTATACGAAATCCGCATAGCGAGTATGCGCGTTTTCAATTTTACACATAAATACCACGGGCGTACACTGCTGTCGTAGAGGATCGGTTTCGGCACAGAGGAGGAATGGCCGTGGTTCACGCCGTGGTGGGAGCTCAGTTCGGCGATGAAGGCAAGGGCAAGATGGTGGACTATTTCGCGGTTCAGGCGGACATGGTGATCCGCTACCAGGGCGGGGGCAACGCCGGTCACACCATCGTGAATGAATATGGAAAGTTCGCGCTGCACCTGGTGCCGTCGGGGATCTTCAACCCAAAGACGGTTTGCGTGCTCGGAACGGGTGTGGTCATCCATCCGATGAACCTGGTCAAGGAGCTGCGGACACTTCAGGAGGCGGGCATCTCGACGGACCAGTTGGTCATCTCGGAGCGGGCTCACCTGGTGTTGCCCTATCACGTCTGGCAGGACCGGTACGAGGAGCAGGTTCGCTTCGCGAAGGTCGGCACCACCCTGCAGGGCATTGGACCCGCGTACCAGGATAAGACGGGACGCTTTGGAATCCAGATGGGCGAGATGCTCGACCTGGAGCATTTCCGCCGCCGCCTCGAGGAGGCGTTCCGCCTGAAGTTGGAGAAGATGCCGGGGATGCGGGAGACCAGCGGATCGTTCGAGGAGATGTGGGAGGAGCTGATGGCGGCCCGGGAGGTGCTTTTGCCGCACATCCGCGACACCCTGCCGCTCGTCCGGCAGGCGGTGGAGTCCCGGCAGAACGTGCTCTTGGAGGGCCAGCTCGGCGTGATGCGCGACCTGGATTGGGGCGTGTACCCGTTCGTGACCTCCTCCAATCCCATCAGCGGGTTCACCAGCGTGGGCGCGGGCATCCCGCCGACGGCCATCCGGCGCGTCACCGGGATCACCAAGGCCTACACCACGGCGGTGGGCGAGGGTCCTTTCCCGACGGAGTTGCACGACGCGGTGGGAGAGCACCTCAGGGATCGGGGCGGTGAATACGGGGCCACCACGGGGCGGCCGCGGCGATGCGGATGGCTGGATCTCCCGTCGCTGCGGTACGGCGCCTGGTTGAACGGATACACGGATCTGGCCCTGATGAAACTGGACGTGCTGAGCGGTCTCGAGGAAATTCGGGTGTGCACCGGGTATGCGCTGGACGGGCAGGTGCACGACCTGCCGCTGCCGGCCCACCGGCTGGAGAAAGCCGTCCCGGTGTACGACACCCTCCCCGGTTGGCACGAGGATGTGTCGAACTGCCGATCGTTTCACGACCTGCCCGCCAACGCGCAGGCCTATGTCCAATACGTCGAGCGGCAGGTCGGCGTCCCGGTGAAGTACGTGTCGGTGGGACCGGAACGCAGCCAGACCATCGTCCGTTCATAAGTGAATACGGGAGGCCGGATTCGCCCGCATGGGGGCGGATCCGGCCTCGCTCATCTCGCCCCGCCGGACTCGCGGCCCGTCACCATCGGCATGTCGAGCAGCCAGTACCGGCGGGTTTTCCCGCGCCCGCCGACGCGCTTGACCTCCACAAACCGATCCCCGGACGCCACCCACAGCGTCTGCCCATCGGTCAGCTCCACCCGCCAGGCGTCGGTGAGGGGACCCGCCTCCCGGCGATTCACCCCCAAAAACGGCGCCTCATTGAATTGGCGGATGAAGGTCTCCAACTCGGCGGGGGTCAGGGGGCGGCCGGCGGGATCGATCACGGTCTTCACCCGGGCGCCATCCAGCTTCCGATGGACGGCGAACCAGCGTTCCAGGGTCTTGTAGAAGATGGAGACGCTCAGCAGAGTCCCCAAGAGGCCCGCGAGAATGTGCCCAATCCAACTGGCGGTGTAGCTCATGGAACATCCCCCTGTGCAGGGCGTCTGCCTCCATCCTAGCACACCACGCCCGTGGACGCGTCGCCTGTGGACGCGTCGGCACCACTCACCGCGGCCGGGCGATGATGCCGTTGTGCGCCTTGATGATGCCGTGGCGCAGGATTTCAAATCCGTTCTCGTACAGATACAGCCCCATCTGTTGCACGGTCATCAGCTCGCGGTAGGTGTAGTTCATCGCCTCCGCCATCACGTGGTAGAACAGGCGGGACTTCCACTGCAGGCGCGGCGTGGTGAGGATGGCCACGCCACCCGGCTTCAGAAACCGGCGGTGAAAATCGACGCACTCCGGCTTGAACTCATCCGGGAAGTGCTCGAGGAGCCCGACGCTCAACACCACGTCGAACTCGCGGCCAAACGGAAGGTTCCGGATGTCCTCCACCACAAAGGACAGATTCATCTGATCCTTGTACCACACCCGGGGATTTCCCGTCTCCGGATTGAGGCCGAGAAACGGGTAGTGTTCCGGGAATTTGCCGAACCGATCCGTGGCGCAGAAGGCGTCGTAGTCCACCATCACCGCCTCGCCGCCCGGATACATCGCCCACAGCTGCATGGCCTCGTATCCGTCCGCCGCGCCGAGGAACAACTGGCCCAACTCTACTTGCGCCAGGGAGATTACGTTCGGGCAAGAGCACTGTTCGACAAGTTCGCTGAGGAAGGCAGCGAGAACGAAGAGTCGCTGGCATTCGGGCTGGCCGGCCGCTGCGGCGTGCTGGCGCTGGAGGGGCACTATCGGGAAGCCGCCCAAATGCTCGGTCAACTCATGCCCATCCGCGACAAACTGCGCAGCGACCAAATGCGGCGGTTGCTGGATTTCGTGGTCTCCAAGACGCGGATGGAACTCGGCGCGCAGACCGCCGAGCAGTGGGAAAAATGGCTCCAAAAGCAGGCACGCCAGCAACCCTAGCCGCCCGTGCCGCTGCAAAGCTCTGTCAGGCAGCGGCCAATATGCGGCCGATGCAAGGGCGATCGCCGCTGCTCGACGCCCCGCGACAGCTGCGACAGCGCGATGACGGGCACCTCGAGCTCGCGCGCGATCTGCTTGAGCGTCCGGGAAATCTCGGACACTTCCTGCTGCCGGCTCTCGCCCGGCTTGCCCCGGCCCTGGATGAGCTGCAAGTAGTCGATCACGATCATCCCGAGCCCCCGCTCCTTCTTCAGCCGCCTGCACTTGGCGCGAATTTCGGAGACGGTGATGCCCGGCGTGTCGTCGATATACACCTGGGCTTCCGAGAGGGCGCCGATCGCCATCGTCAGCTTCTCCCAGTCGTCGCCCTCGAGATGACCCGTGCGCATCCGCCCCGCGTCGACGTTCGATTCCGCGCACACCATCCGCTGCACGAGCTGGGCCGCCGACATTTCCAGGC
>NZ_JAIMAV010000157.1 GCF_023511815.1 Alicyclobacillus sp. | reverse complement strand
TACACCGAGGTGGAGCGGCCGACCCCGACGAGCGTCGTCGCGCGGCTCTGCGGCGCGGCGCCGGGTCGGACCATCGCCATCCGGGCCGACATGGACGCCCTGCCGATTGAGGAGGAGAACACCTTTCCCTACCGGTCGAAGCGCCCCGGCGTCATGCACGCCTGCGGGCACGACGGCCACACCGCGATGCTGCTCGGGACGGCCAAACTGCTGATGGAGCACCGGGAGGCGCTGCGGGGCGAGGTGCGGTTTCTCTTCCAGCACGCCGAGGAGCAGTTCCCGGGCGGCGCGCAGGAGATGGTGTCCGCCGGCGTCCTGAACGGGGTCGATCTCGTCATCGGCACGCACCTGGCGGCGCAGTTTCCGACGGGCAAGATCGGCATCCGGGCGGGGGCGGTGACGGCGGCGCCGGACGTGTTCCGGATTCGCGTGCACGGCCGCGGCGGCCACGGCGCCATGCCACACGAGACGGTCGATCCGATTCTCGTCGGCGCGCAGATTGTGAACGCCTTCCAGCACATCGTCAGCCGGTTCACGGACCCGCTCGACAGGCTGGTGGTCAGCGTTTGCGAGTTTCACGCCGGCAGCGCCGACAACGTGATCCCGGACACGGCCGACCTGGTGGGCACCGTGCGCTCGCTCAACCCGGCCCTGCGCGAGCAGGTCCCCGCGCAGATGCGGCGCCTGCTCGACGGGTTGGAGCAGATGTACGGGGCGAGGATCGCGTTCGAGTACGAGCGCGGGTACGCCTCGGTGGTCAACGACGAGGCTCTGACGGCGCGCATGCGCGCGATCGCCGCCCGCATCGTCGGGGAGGATCACGTGGTGGACATGGACCCGCTGATGGTGGGCGAGGACTTCTCCGCGTTCGCGAATCAGGTGCCCGGGTGCTATTTCTACACCGGCAGCGCGAATCCCGAGCTCGGATCCGACCACCCGCATCATCACCCGCGGTTCACCATCGACGAGTCGGCGCTTCAGAACGGGGTGGCGATGTTCGTCGCAGCGGCGCTGGATCTGCTCGGCTAGGAAATTTCATACATTCGTCGTGGGGCGCTATTCAAAATTCTCCTCCCTCGGTACAATGAAACTAGTTTTGAGATTCTCCACCTGTGCAATCGGCGAGCCGTGCGCGCGGGTGATCTCGAGGGGTCGGGAGAGGGGTGCCGTGGCGAGAGACACCCTGACGGGACGGAAATGGACGGGTCGGCGCGGGGCCGCCTCGGGCGTGCCCCTGCTCTTCCTGGCCGCGGGGGGCGTGTGGCTCTTTGCGGCCAGGCCCCTGCTTTCTCTGTGGTGGAGCCGGCAACAGCTGCCCGAGTGGGGGTTGCACATCGCCGACGTGATTTTTCTCACGGCCATCAGCCTGGTGACGTATGCCGTCACCTGGCAACCGGATGCGGCGCGGCGGGAACTGGGGGACGGGCGCGCCTCCGACCCGACCTTTGCGGCGATGAGCGCATCTGGCCTCGGCCTGGATTCGGCCATTCCGTTCCGGGCGGCGGTGGACAGCCCCGCCATCCGGCAGGTGCTCGACCTGATCCCCGACCTGATTGTGTTCAAATTCCCGGATGATCGCCTGTTCCTGATGAATCGGGCCGCGCGCGCCCTGCTCGAGATCGAAGGGGAGGCGTACGAGGGGCAGACCTTCGATGCGCTGCTCGCCCGCGGGGGATGGACGTGGTTGGGGGAGCCCGCGGAACACACGGATCGGGCGGCGTGGCGGACGGGGCGGCCGACGAGATCGACCACGCATTTGGCGCGCGGGGATCGGGAGGTCGTGCTCGACGTCACCAAGACGCCGGTGTACAAGGCGGACGGGACCCCGGATTACCTGATTGTCCTCGGCCGGGACATCACGGCGTTGCAGCGGGTCGAGGAACGTCTGCGCCAGTCGGACAAGCTGGTCTCGGCGGGCGAGCTGGCCGCGGGCCTCGCCCATGAGCTGCGCAACCCGATGACGGCGTTGAAGGGATTCCTGCGCCTGTTGGAGCGGCGTGTCTGCGACCATCCGGAGTACTTTCGCATCATGCAGGGCGAGCTGGACCGGATGGACCACATCATCAACGAATTTCTGCAGTTGTCCAAACCCCATCGCCTGACCCCCCGTGAGACGGACCTGGCGTCCGTGTTGGCGGACGTCGCCTCCCTCCTGCAGACCCAGGCCATCCTGCACGACGTCAATCTGCACACCCGCCTGGCGGCGGATCTGCCGCCGATCCTCGGCGATCCCGGACAACTCAAGCAGGTGTTCATCAATCTCGTGAAAAACGCCATTGAGGCCATGCCGACGGGCGGCGACGTGTGGTTGGAGGCGGCCGCGTCGGACGGGATGGTGACCGCGTGGGTGCGGGACAACGGCCCCGGCATCGCCCGTGAGGTCCTGGCCCAGCTCGGTCAGCCGTTCTTCACGACGAAGCCGTACGGGACGGGGCTGGGGCTGCAGGTCAGCCGCAGGATTGTGGAGGAGCACGGCGGCCGGATGCGAATCGAGAGCGAGCCCGGCGCCGGCACTCGTGTCGCGGTGAGCCTGCCGGCGGCCGCCGACGG
>NZ_JAIMAV010000156.1 GCF_023511815.1 Alicyclobacillus sp. | reverse complement strand
TCAGAGAAAGAATATTTTGAAAACATTGAAAACCGTAATATCTTCTTATCAGAAGGCAGGGTTTTCCTTTGTCGATATAGACCAGCTTGCTTCATATGACGATAAGGATTTCAAGAAAGATTTCAGCAGAACAAGCAAGCAAAACCGTAAAGCGGAAGTATTGTCTTTGGCTCATACCGCATCCGGGTCAGTAGCATTGACCTTCGACGGAATCGGCAACGGCCAGCTTGTCCACCAGATATTAGATGCTTTGGATCAAAACAATATAAAAGCTACATTTTTTGCATCGGGGTATGATGTATTGGGAAATCTTGAGCTGGCCAAAGAAATTGTGCGCGCATTTTTAGCGGCTACTTTCAGCGTCGAGGAACGCCACGCGAAGCTCGAGCTCCCACCCCGGTCGCCCGAGATCCAGGCACTGTTCGACGCGCGTGAGCCGCGCGGCGCCGCCAACATGCTCAACCTCGACCCGCCCGACCACCACCGGCTCCGCCGCCTGGTGTCGAAGGTGTTCACACCGCGCACGGTCGAGGGGCTGCGCCCCCGAGTGCAGGCCCTGGTCGACGCGCACCTCGACGCGGTCGCCCCGGCCGGCGAGATGGACCTCATCGCCGACCTCGCCTTCCCGCTGCCGTTCGTCGTCATCTCCGAGCTGCTCGGCATCCCCGACTCGCCCGACCGGCTCCGCCTGCGCGAGTGGTCGGGCGCGATCGTGAAGCAGTTCGACCCGATCCTCACCGACGACGAGATCCGCGCGGCGTTCGAGGCGGCGGACGGCTTCTGGGAGCTCGCGAACGAGCTCGTCGCATGGAAGCGGTCGCACCCCGGCGACGACCTCCTCACCGGGTTGATCGCGGCGGAGGAGGACGGGGACCGGCTGAGCGCCGACGAGCTCGTCGAGCAGCTCATCCTGCTGTACATCGCGGGGCACGAGACGACCACCAACCTGATCGGCAACGCGCTGGTGTGCCTGCACGAGTGGCCGCAGGAGAAGGCCCGGCTGCTGCAGCGCCTGCACGAGGCGCGCGACGACCGCGAGCGGCAGGAGGCCATCCTGAGCGCGGCGGTGGACGAGTTTTTGCGCTTCGAGTCCTCCAACCAACTGGGCAACCGGCGCGCGCTGCGCGAGGCCGAGATCGGCGGCGTGCGGCTGCCGGCCGGTGCCCTGACCTGCACCTCACCGGGTAGGGACGGAGGAACGGCGACCGGCCCGGTCACCTACGAGGACATCGCCGCGGTGGCGATGGTCGTTAACCGGAAGCCGGAGGGCCTCCTGAAGCTCTGGCCCGCAGAAAAGAAAGGAAACCTGAAGCCGATGACGGCCGAAAACCTCGCTGCGGCGCTGGCAAAGCGCCCCTGGAATCACCACTTAAAGGTGTTGTGTTGGAAAATTTCCCGGTCTTTTGTGATGAGCAAAGGCAGACCGGGAAACTTCTACGGTAAGGTCTACGAAGCCCGGAAGGCTCTCGAAACGCAACGGAACGAAGCCGGCGAGTACGCCGCCCAGGCTGTGGAGATCCTGCGGACCCGGAAGATCGGGAAAACGACCGAGGCTTACAAATGGTACAAGAATGGGATGCTGCCCCCGGCGCAGATAGAAGCCCGTGCGCGGCGCTACGCGGTGAAGCTCTTCCTGGCGCACTACCACGAGGTGGCCTACCGGGTGCGCTACGGCGAGCCGCCGCCGAAGCCGTACCCGCTGGCGCACCTTGGGCACACTGAGTACATCATGCCACCGAACCTTCACGTGATCGGGCTTTAGGAGCCACGAGGAGTGAGAGTGCCATAAACTTTGAGCGAGCCACGATGTGCGAGAGCACCATTGGTATTGAGCGAGCCAAAAAGGAAGAGAGTACCGTTTCTGTTGAGCGAGCCAAAAAGGAAGAGAGTACCGCTTCTGTTGAGCGAGCCACAAAGAACGAGAGCACCATTAGGCTGGAGCGAGCCACAAAGAATGAGAGCACCATTAGGCTGGAGCGAGCCATGGACGCAGAGAGCACCAAGAAGTACGAGCGAGCCATTTTTAGTGAGAGTACCAAAGAAGAGGAGCAAGCCATAGGTGCAGAGAGCACCAGGGAATTAGGGCGAGCCACAAGGGTAGAGAGTACCAGGGGAAAAGAGCGAGCCATTGAACCTGAGAGTACCATGAGAGTGGAGCGAGCCAAACGAGGTGAGAGTACCATCGTGACAGAGCGAGCCAAATGATGCGAGAGTACCAAGCCGGGTAAGCGAACAATTCACAGAAAGAAGGTGTGCCCAATACCCGAAATAAACGAGATCCTCTCCATGCTTAGGGGCGTCCGCAAGACCGCCGGCGGCTGGACGGCTTGTTGCCCGGCCCACGACGACCGGCACCCTTCGCTCTCGATTAAGGAGACGCCGGACGGAAAAGTGCTGCTCTACTGCCACGCCGGTTGTAGCTATGAGGAGATCCTCCGCGCTTTGGGGTGTTTCAATTCCTCGTAGGTAGGCTGGAAACTCAGAGCCAACGCAAGGAGAAAGTCCGAGCGTTGGAGTTTAAATTACTCGTAGGTAGGCTGGAAACACAGTATAGAGAATTTAGT
>NZ_JAIMAV010000155.1 GCF_023511815.1 Alicyclobacillus sp. | reverse complement strand
CGCCCACACCGTCCTGCCGGGTTCCGCCGTCCCCCGGCCGTCCGTCGTCCGCTCCATCCCCCACACCTCCCCGAGGAGTTTCCCCGGATTTTCCAAAGATCACACAGGGGAGCCGATTGGTTAGTCACTTACATTTTTCACGCCGTGTGCTATACTCCGGAGGGGTGCGGCATTCTGTGGGTGACGGCGTGTCGCCTGCCGCATCATGAGAAAGGAGTCGGTTGTATGGCACAGAGCGCTGTGTATGAACGATCCATTGCGCGCGTGTGGAAGCCGGTGCCGCAACGGCAGAGCGCCATTCACACGGTCGCCATGGTTTTGGAACCCGGCCACTGGGCGGAGTTTGATCCCTTCCTGCTGATGGCCGAGGATTGGTTTCAGTCGGGGACGTTCGACCTGCATCCTCACCGCGGCATTGAAACGGTGACCTATGTCATCGAGGGACACCTGCGCCACTTCGACAACCGCAATGGTTCCGGAGAACTCGGCCCCGGGGACGTGCAGTGGATGACCGCCGGCCGGGGGGTGATCCACGAGGAGGACCCGGCGCCCGGGGAGACGGTGCACAGCCTGCAGCTGTGGGTGAACCTGCCTCGCGCGGAGAAGATGGCCGAACCGCGGTACCAGAATCTCCTGGCGAAAGACATGCCGGTCCGTCGCGTGGAGGGCGGATGGGCGCGGGTGTTCTCCGGCAGCTCCGGCGGTGTGCAAGCGCCGACCAAAAACCACGTGCCGGTGACGATGGTCGACATCCACCTCGATGCCGGCGCCACGTTCGTGCAGGATTTGCCCGGCGACCACAACGGGTTTCTCTACGTGCTCGAAGGACGCGGGCGATTCGGGGCCGACGGGACCGAGGGCGCGCAGGGACAGGTTCTCTGGCTCGGCCGCGAGGATGCATCGGAGAGCCGCGTGACCATCGAGGCGGTGGAAGCCCTGCACGTCCTGCTGTACGCCGGCCGGCCTGTCCGGGAACCGGTGGTGGCCTACGGGCCATTTGTGATGAACACCCGCCAGGAGATCCTGCAGGCCATCGAAGATTACCAGAACGGCCGCTTCGCGTAAGGGCCCTCGTCCGAAGAGGCATCCGCCTCGGGCCGGTCGTCCACACGTGGACAGGCGGTTTCCCCATCGAATGGATTGGCCTGGAAAATGCGGGTCACACCACGCCTGGGGAAGGGTGAGGCGGATGGACTGGCCACAGCTGGTGTCGCATCTGTTGCTCGTCAGCGTCATCGGTATCGGGTCGAACATCGACAACGCGGGCGTGGGGATGGCGTACGGCAGCGGTGGCGTGCGGTTTCCCCATTGGGTTAACGGGCTGGTCAACGGCATCGGGTTCGTGTTCTCCATCCTCGGTGCCTGGGCGGGCAATGCCCTGGTCCGATTTCTGCCCGTGGTCTGGGTGCAGATGTTCGCCTGCGCCGTCCTGTGCGGACTCGGATGGTATGTCCTGTGCTGCGCCGCCCGTGCGGAATCCTGGGGGGCCGAACGCGCCCTTCGGGTACCGGGCTGGCGCGAGGGCATCGCGCTCGGTCTCGCCCTGTCGGCGACCAATGTGGTCAGCGGCGCCGGTGCGGCGCTCACCACCTCACTGCCCATCGGATGGATCTCGGTGAGCATCGGGGTGTGGGGGTATCTGTGCATCTGGATCGGCAACCGCCTAGCCCACACCCTCATCTCCCGGGTGCTCGGGATGTACGGAGGCGTCCTGGCCGGCCTGGTGCTGATGGCGGTCGGCCTGCACCAACTGGTCTGAGCACGGCGTCCAAAGATGCAACGGCCCCGCCGGCACCGGCGGGGCCTCTTCAAATTTCCAATTCAACGTGGTTGGGAGGGGTCACTCCACGGTGACACTCTTCGCCAGGTTGCGCGGCTTGTCGACGTCGTTCCCGCGCGCCACGGCGGCGTAGTACGCCAACAGCTGCAGGGGGATCACCGTGACCACCGGCGCGAGCACCGGCAGGGTCCGCGGCACGTACAGGACCTCGTCGACCGAGTGGCGCATCTTTTCGTCCCCGGCGAAGGTCACACCCAGCACGAACGCGTCGCGCGCCTTGACCTCCTTGATGTTGCTGAGCGTCTTCTCATACAGATCCGTCTGCGTCGCCAGCGCGATGACGGGAACCCCCTCCGTGATCAGCGCCAACGTCCCGTGCTTGAGCTCACCCGCCGCGTACGCCTCGGCGTGGATGTACGAGATCTCCTTCAGCTTCAGGGCACCCTCCAGCGCCATGGCGTAGTCAATCCCGCGGCCGATGAAAAACGTGTCGTGCGCCTCCGACCACTCGCGCGCGAACCGCTCCACCTGCGGCGCGGTGTCGAGCACCTGCTCCGCGGCCATCGGCAACTGCGCCAGGGCTTCCAGAATTCTCCTTGCCTCGGCGTCCTCCAGTTTGCCCCGCCGCTGGCCCAGGTAGATTGCCAACAGATACAGGACCACCAGCTGCGTCGTGTACGCCTTGGTCGATGCGACCGCAATCTCCGGCCCGGCCCACGTGATGATGACGTCATCCGCCTCGCGAGCCACGGAACTGCCGACCACATTGGTGATGGCCAACACATGCCGTCCACGCGCCCTGGCGTCCCTCAGCGCCGCGAGGGTGTCCAGCGTCTCGCCCGACTGACTGATCACCACCACGAGGGTGTTCTCGGTGTCCACCGGTTCCCGGTACCGGTACTCCGAGGCGATCTCCACCTCCACCGGGATGCGAACCAG
>NZ_JAIMAV010000154.1 GCF_023511815.1 Alicyclobacillus sp. | reverse complement strand
AGCCACAGCCGCATCGCCATCCCGGGCATGGTGTACTCCTGGCCGCCCAGTTGCGGCACCCAGAACGAGTTGATGGGCGCGTTGGAGGTGAGCACGAACTGCACCGGCCGCCCGGCCGGGATCTCGCAGTAGTTCACCGTCGCGATGCCGAGTTCCGGATACTGGAACAGCCACTTCCAGTCCAGCGACGTGACCTCGACGGTCAGCGGCGTTTTCACCTTCTCCGGCGGGTGCACCAGCGCGAACGTGTCGCGCGCCGTGAACGCCCCGAGCACCCCGACGATCACGATGGGCACCGCCCACCAGATGATCTCGAGGGTTTTGCTCTCGGACCACTCGAGATCGTACGGGGCGTCGTTGTCCGGCCGGTTGCGGTACCGGTGCACGATGTACCACATCAGCAGGATCACCGGGATGACGACCAGGGCCGTCAACACCATGGAGATGATGATCAGGTTCATCTCCCGCCGCGCCACGGGACCCGCCGGGGCGAACATCATGACCTTGTCGCTGCAACCCGTCGCCAGCACGGCCGCCATGGACACCAGGGCGGTCAGGCGCCAGCGGCCGCCCGGGCCGTCGAAACCGGCTCGGCCGCTTGCCCGAGTCCCGCCATCCGTAGACGTGAAGGGCGCGGCGTGGCCCCGTGCGCCGGCCGCATCGGCCCGGCCGCCGCGGCCGCCCGGGCCGTCCAAGCCGCCCCGGCCGCCGGCCGGGGTTTCGAACCGCGCCCCAGATCGCACACCCGCCGCGTCGGCGCGGTGGGACGGGTTGCGGTACGATGAAAGAACACGAAATGCCTTTGTGAGACGTTGCAACAGACGTTGTCCCGCTCCTGATTGAGACGCTTGACACCTGTACCGGAAAGTCAATCCCCATCCCTCGCTGACCGTTTCGAATCCCGGTCCATTGTTCAACTCGAGTACAAATGGTAAATGCGGAACTCCCAGAGCAACACCAGGACGGCGACGAGGACCACGACCGCCACCGCGATGCGCACCGTCCGTGCACTGCGCCTTGTCTTCATGGGCCCGTCACCGCCTTGCGCGCAGGGCCTCCTGCAGCTCGTGGATGATGTACCCGTCGTACCACCAGAACACGGCGCCGAGCACAATCAGAACCACCAGCGTCGCCACGAGAATCCAGGATACTTTGCGGATTCCCTCGTTTGGATCGGCCTTTGTCAACATGGTTTCTACCCCCAGTCGTGGTTTCGACGGGGGTTAGTATTGGAAGTGGGTACGGGTTTTATCCAGCTTGTGGTTACCGAGTCGGGGAATGCATCCGGGGGGAAGAGCGGGGCGCACGTTTACAGAGGAGATGGGGGGCGGGGCGCCCGGCGGCCCGCACGGTCGGCCCGCCCCGCACGAGCGCCCCGACGGCCGGTCGGTCCGCACGCGCGCCCTGACGGCCCGCCCGCCGCTACTCAAATCGCAGCGCGTCAATCGGCTTCAGGTTCGCGGCCTTGCGGGCCGGATAGACGCCGAACACGATGCCGATGACCACCGAGAACACCACCCCAAGGACCGCTGCCACCGGCGAGAACAGGTTCCCGGCGTTCATCAGCCGACCGGCGATCATCGCGCCCAACCCGCCGATGAGCACGCCGAACAGCGCCCCCGCCACGCTCAGGGTGAGCGACTCGAGCAGGAACTGCAGCAGGATCACGCCCCGCTTCGCGCCGATGGCCTTGCGAATGCCGATTTCCCGCGTGCGCTCCGTCACCGACACCAGCATGATGTTCATGATGCCGATGCCGCCGACCAACAGCGAGATGGCGGAGATCCCGTCGAGCAAAATCGTCAGCATCTGCGTGATGTTGCCGAGGGTGTTGAGCACCGTCGTCTGATTCATGATGTTGAAATCGTCCGCCATGCCCGCCTTGAGCTGATGCGCGACCCGCAGGGTGGATTCAATCTCCGACTGCGCCCGGTACATCACATCCGGCGACTTGGCCGACGCGACAATCTGGTTGATGCGGTTGCTGCCGGTCAAAAGGCTCATCTCCGTCGTGTACGGCACATTGATCATATCGTCCGCACTGGCGAACCCGCTCGCCCCCTGAGGCGCCGCGACGCCGATGACCTCAAACGGAATGCTCTGGATGAGCACCGTCTGTCCCACCGGGTTGCTGCCGCCGAACAGGGTCTGTGCCACCGAGCTGCCGAGCACCGCCACGTGCGACGCCGTGATCACATCCTGCGCCATCAGGTAGCGGCCGCGCTGCATGGTGACGTTGCGGATGGCCGCGTACGAATCGTTCGTCCCGACGATGGAGGTGCTGGTGTTGTTCCCGCCGTACACCACCTGCGCGTTGGTGGTCACGACCGGCGAGGCGTAGGCGACGTCCGGGTCCTGGTTGAGGATCTGGGTCACGTCGTCCGCCGTCAGGGTGGTGGCGCTGCCGGCCCCCTGGCTGACCCCGCGGGTCTGCGCGGATCCGCGCATGATGGTCAACACGTTCGATCCCAGGCTCTCCACCGACCTCGTCACTCCGTTCTTGGTCCCGAGGCCGATGGCGGAGCTGAGGATGACCGCCATCACGCCGATGATGATGCCGAGCATGGTGAGGAAGGACCGGAGCTTGTTGGACCTGAGGCTTCGCCACGCCACCCGGATGATCTCAATCGCCACGCCGCATCACCTCCTCCGCGGGCACGGCGTGCCAGGTCTCGTCCGCCTCCACGCGGCCGTCCCGAAACCGGACGATGCGCTTGGCCCGCCGGCCCACGTCGGGCTCGTGCGTCAC
>NZ_JAIMAV010000153.1 GCF_023511815.1 Alicyclobacillus sp. | reverse complement strand
TCATTGAATGCCGTGCTTGGCGAGGTAGTATTTGAAGTAGTCCGCGGAGTGCATCCGGGTGCGGAAGTTCCCGCAGCGCATTCGGGCCTCCAGGACCACGCCCGAGGTGAGCGTGACGCGGGTGAGCGGGTGGGGCGCGTGATCGACGGGATCGATCCGCTCAATCCGCTCCATCGCCACATACCCCATGGCCCCGTCGTTGCGCCAGCGCCGGTCCTCATAGGACCGTGCCTTGTACGCGAACAGGATGAGCCCGCGGGATGAAATGGGCAGCGGCGGCGTCTGCTTCTGCCGCGTGGCGTCGTAGAAGTGGCGGCGCAGCCGCTGGAGATCCAGCGCGTGATAGGCCGCCACCCGGTGCAGAAGGCTGCGCGTGGACAGACCGATGTAGACCTGCTTTCCGCACTCGAGAAACACGCGGCAGGCGTTTCCATACCCCTGAATGTACACGGGTTCCCACGCCTCTATGTACCGGATCCACTCCTCGTCCTCGGGCAGGGCCGTCCGCCCGAGGTACGCCGGCACACCTGGCAACAGCGTGTGCCACATCCTTCCTCCCCCTCCTCCCCCGCCCGGCGGCGGGGCTCCCTTGTTTTCATCTTCCTACCAGAGAGTCTAATAGATTTTTAGAACGATTAACAGATAAACCTCCTTATTTTTTAGACTTTTGATGAAGTCCGCTCGAAAATTGCTTGCATGCGCTGGGAGATCGGGCCGCGCGAGCGGTTTGTCCGCGGGCACCGCACGATTATCCCCGGTACCCGGCGGCCTTCTTGGGCCCGTATGCTCAGGCTGCGCGCAATTCACGGAGGCCGGCCTCCCCGAAGGGGTCATTGAGGTGAAGGAACGGCGGACCTGGCATGCGGAGATTCGGGCGGCGCAGGGCGGGGACATGGCGGCGCTGAACGCGCTGGTGGCCGAGTTCTCGAACATCGTGCTGGCGGTGGCGCGGAGGTACCGGCGGGTGTCTTACGAGGACGCGGTGCAGGAGGGGTATCTGGCGTTGATCCGGGCGGTTCACGCGTACCGGGAGGACCTGTCGGTCCCCTTCCCGGCCTTCGCCCAGGCCCGGGTGTGGGGCGATGTCCGAACGGCCATGCGCCGCGAGTGGACAATCCGGGCGCGGGCGGTGTACGAACGCGGCGAGTCCACCGAGGAGGGGCTCGATGCGGCCTGGGACAGGTTGCGGCTGCGCGAGGGCGACGCGTTGGAAGTGGAAGGAATGGAGGAGATGGTCGCGGCGGAGTGGCGGGTGCTGTTCCTGCAGGCGAGGCTGAGCGCGCGCGAGCAGCTCGGCGTGTGGTCGCTGGTGGAGGGTTGGACGCTCCCGGAGCTCGCGTCCCGATGCGGGGTGTCACTGGAGACGTGCAGGACGTGGCGCAAGCGCGGCCTGCGAAAACTGCGGGCCGCGCTCGGGTAAGTGTACTGGCCGCCTGGTCAGGCGAGGGCGAACAGGATCTCGCCCTCGGCGACCACCTTGTCGTCCACCTTGGCGACGCCGTGGCCCTTGCCCATGCCGGCGCGCAGGCGATCGATGTACGTCTCCATCTGCAGGCAATCCCCCGGGCGAACCTGGCCGCGGAACCGCGCGTGATCGATCCCGGCGAACATCGGCAACTTCCCCTGCAACTCGGGCACGGTCAACAGCGCGATGCCCCCGAGCTGGGCCATCGCCTCCATGATGAGCACGCCCGGCATGAGGTTGTAATCCGGGAAGTGGCCGTTGAAGTGCGGCTCGTTCGCCGTCACGTTCTTGAAACCGGCGGCGAACTTGCCCGGTTCGAGGCGGACGACCCGGTCCACCAACAAAATCGGGTAGCGGTGCGGGAGGATCTTGCGGATGTCCTCGGCGTACAGGGGCAGCGTCCATTCCATGGGGATCCCTCCAGGGCGGGTGTTTATAATCTTTGCGGCGCCTGCGCACAATAGGACCAATCCCGCCGGGCCATGCGCCCGGGGGGTTGGCATAGGTGTTGGGCTCGTCCGCGGACCGAGTGCGCCTGGGTGATGAGGGCGTAAGGCCAGCGGCCGCCGTTTCACGCGTGGCATCCGCGCCGTGGCGGCGGTCCGGCCGACGGCCGGAGTCCTGTGCGCGGCGGCGGACGGGCCACAGCACCGTGTGTCACACCGGATGCGCGGGCTCGGGCGGCCAGGCGGTGCGAACCTTGGGTTCCCTACATACCGGCCGCCACCCGCCATACCGGCGATTCGTTGTGCGGATGGACACGAGTGTGGTGCGTCGACGCGCCCGCCGCGGGGTGCGCTTGGTGGGACCAAGCCCCCGTCAGAGCACCCGTCGGCGCACGTCGATGAGCTCCATGTTGACGAGATAGATAAGCATGGCGACATACGACAGGATGACGGTGAACCACAGCATGCCGAGCACCACGTCGGGGCTCGGCCATGCGAGCATGACCGCGCAGATGGTGATGTAGTAGCAGACCGTGGAGGCTTTCCCCCACCGATTCGCCTTGGGGACGGCGCGTTTGCCCTGAAAATAAAAGAACGTGCCGCCCAGAATCATCGAGGCGTCCCGCAACAGCAGGAGCCCCGCCACCAGCAAGGGCACGCGATCCGATTCTATCAATGTAAAAAACACCGCCAACATCATGCATTTGTCGGCGAGCGGATCGAGCAGCTGTCCCGCCTGGGTGGTCTGATGGCGCCGGCGGGCGAGATACCCGTCGAGCACATCGGTCGCCCCCGCCACCAGCAGGATGAGCAACGCCCCCACCTTGTGTTCGCTGGCGGTCGCGTAAAACGCCCACAGGTATAAGGGAATGAGAACGAAGCGAAACAGTGTCAAGGTATTGGGGAGATTCACTGGTAAACCCCCTCTGATCCCATGGTCATTATAT
>NZ_JAIMAV010000152.1 GCF_023511815.1 Alicyclobacillus sp. | reverse complement strand
CCGCTGCACCAGGGCCGTGAGATCCCGCTCCTCGCTGAAGCGCACCTCCGACTTGTGCGGATGCACGTTCACATCCACCAACGCGGGGTCCATCTCGAGATACATCACGTACAGGGGGTGTCTGCCGGTCATCAACCGCTGTCCAAACGCGGCGACGACCGCCTGGTGAATGGCAGGGTTGCGGATGGGCCTGCGGTTGACGAACAGATGCGCGTGCGCCCTCGAGGATCGGGCCTGTGTCGGGCGCCCGATCCAGGCCTCGATCCGATAGTCGGCCGTCGCACGAGCCACATGCAGCAGCTGACCGGCCTCCCCCGCGCCGAACAGGGCCGCCATGACGGACAGAGGGCGGCTGTCCCCGGGCGTCTGCCACAACACCCTACCGCCTGTCTCGCAGCGGAAACCCACGTCGGGCCGGGCCAGCGCCGCGCGCTGCAGCACCTCCAGACAGCGCGCCTGCTCCGTCTGAACCGCGCGCAGATACTTCAGGCGCGCCGGGGTATTGTAGAACAGGTCGCGCACCTCGACCACCGTGCCGGGCGGCATACCGACGGGCCGCGGGCCGTTGGTGCGCTCCCCTCCCTCGACCTGGACCTCCACCCCCTGTTCCGCACCGTGCGGGCGCGAGGCGAGGCGCACCCGCGCCACCGCCGCGATGGAGGCCAGGGCCTCGCCGCGAAATCCGAGGGTTTGAATCCGCTGCAGGTCCCGCACGTGGCGAACCTTGCTGGTCGCGTGGCGCGCCGTGGCCAGCACCAGATCCGCCTCATCCATGCCGGTCCCGTCGTCCTGGACCAGAATGCGGGCGATGCCGCCCTCCTCCAGCACCACGCGCACATGCCGGGCCTGGGCGTCGAGGCTGTTTTCCACCAGCTCCTTGACGCAGGACGCCGGCCGCTCCACCACCTCGCCGGCGGCGATCTGGTTCGCCAGCACCTCGGACATCACCTGAATCCGCCCCACGCGGCCACCTCCTTCGCCTGCTGCGCCAGCGCGTGCAGCGTCTGCATCGCGTCCAGCGGCGTCATCCGCAGCACGTCCACCGCCGCCAGGCGGGCGATGAGATCCTCGGCCAACGGCGCCGCCAACGGGACGGGCCGCGGGCCTTCCCGCCGGTGCTCCGCCGATCCCGCTTCCTCCGCCGATCCCGCCGCCCCCGCGGCTGCGCCCGACTCCGCCGCTGCGCCCGATTCCGCCGCGGCGCCCGACTCCCCGGCGGCCGCGGCCTCCGCGTCCGCCGCCGCGCGCCCGGCGCTTGCCTCGCGCTCGGCGAGCAGCGCGGCCGCGCGATGGATCACGGGCTCGGGGATCCCCGCCAGCCGCGCCACCTGAATACCGTAACTGCGGTCGGCCGGCCGGTCGACCACGGTGTGCAAAAACACAATCCCCTCGTCCGTCTCCCGGACGGCGACGGAGCAGTTGGCGGCGGCGGGCAGCCGGTCCACCTTCGCCGTCAGCTCGTGATAGTGCGTCGCGAACAGGGTGAGCGGCCGGCGGCCCTCCTCCTGCAACGCCTCCATCACCGCCTCGGCGATGCTCATCCCATCGTAGGTGCTCGTGCCGCGCCCGATCTCGTCGAGCAACACCAGGCTGCGATCCGTCGCCTGCCGGAGGATCTGCGCCAGCTCCACCATCTCGACCATGAACGTGCTCTGTCCGGCGCCGAGATCGTCCGACGCACCGATGCGCGTGAAGATGCGATCCACCAGTCCAATGCGCGCTTCCTTCGCGGGCACGAAGCACCCGATGTGCGCCATCAGCACAATCAGCGCGACCTGGCGCATGAACGTGCTCTTCCCGGCCATGTTGGGCCCGGTGATGAGCAGCAGGTCGCGGCCATCGCCGAGCCGGACGTCGTTCGGGATGAAGGTGCCCGGTTGCGCCGCTTCCACCACGGGATGGCGGCCCTGGCGGATGAGGATGCCGCGTTCCGGCACCACCTCCGGCCGGACGTATCCCCCCGCCACCGAGACCTCCGCCAGGGCGGCCAGGACGTCGAGCACCGCCACCTGCTCGGAGGCCCGCTGAATGTCGGACAGCCGATCCAGCACCGCGTCGCACAGGGCCTGAAACAGCGCCTGCTCCCGGTTGACCGCGCGTTCCGCGGCGGTCAGGATCTGCTCCTCGCGGGCTTTCAGCTCCGGCAGGGTGTAACGCTCCGCGCCGGCCAGGGTCTGCCGGCGCTCGTACGACTCCGGAACCAGATGGACGTTCGCCTTGGACACCTCGATGTAATACCCGAACACCTTGTTGTATCCGACCTTCAGCGAACGGATGCCGGTTCTCTCCCGCTCCTGTTGCTCGAAGGCGGCCAACCATCCCTTCGCGTCCTGGCTCACCCGGCGAAGTTCATCCAGCTCGTCGTCGTAACCGGTCCGGATGAAGCCGCCGTCCCGCGCGGTCACCGGAGGTTGATCCACCAGAGCCCGTTCGAGCGCGTCGGAGAGGTTCGAGAGATCCGGCATACCCTCGGCGCACGCGCGAAGCAGGGCCGCGGGCGCCATCCGCGCCGCCTCCCGCAGGGCCGGCAACGCGGCCAGCGACCGCGCCAGGGTCAGGAGGTCCCTGGGTCCGGCCGAGCCGAGCGCCACCTTTCCGACCAGTCGCTCCAGGTCGTGCACCGGCTTCAACCCGTCGCGGATCCGGCTCCGCAGCAGCGCATCGCCGGCCAGCGACCCGACCGCATCCAGACGGCGGCGGATCTCCTCCAGGTCCGCCAGGGGCCGCTCCACCCACCGGCGCATCAGGCGGCCGCCCATGGCGGTGCAGGTCTCATCCAAGAGGCCGAGCAACGAGCCCTGGCGCTGCCGCGTGCGCTGCGTCTCCAACAGCTCCAGGTTGCGGCGAGCCGTCGGATCGAGCACCAGACAGTCGTCTCTCACCAAGGGGCGCGGCGTGCGCAGATGCGCCACCAGCTGCCGCTGCGTCTCCCGGACATAGGCCAGCGCAAAGCCGAGGGCTTCGGCGGCGC
>NZ_JAIMAV010000151.1 GCF_023511815.1 Alicyclobacillus sp. | reverse complement strand
GGAATTCACACTCTGATTCTAAGGGATGATAATTGACTGCACAAGTCATGTTTTCGAATCGGTCTGTTTCAGATTTGTGAACGGAAATCACCCGAATTTGATGAACCTAATTCTCTGGTTCCGCACGTTTGCAGTCAAAAAGGGACGCACGAGATCCACTCGTCGTCCCTTCGGTGCACGTTTGCGAAAAAGTGATTGGCGGAGGGGCATCCCCCCGTCCGTCCATACATCCGTCCGACGCCCACCTGGGCGCTACCGATTCGCGCCGCGCGGCTCCGGCCGGTTCGGATGCGGGGTGTCGGCTTCAATTTCCGGCCGATCCACCCGGGTGATTTCATCCGGCTGCCGGTCAGGGACTTTCCGCATTTCCATCACGCTCCATCTCCCGTCGTTCACAGGTTTTCACCCCCACGGCGAAGACCGAATCGCCAACGTGTAGCCTCTCCCTTCTTATCTCGGGGATACAGGAAATGTGTGGCGGAGATTGACAATGATACGGTACAGGGGTATGGTGGCGTCAGAGAACAATCGCGCGAACCAACGATAAGAAGGCAGGGATGACGATGTGCCCCGAACACACCCGACACAGCTACGCCCCGCATCGGGAGGACCTTCTGCGCCGGCTGCGGCGCATCGAGGGTCAGGTGCGCGGGCTGCAGAAGATGATTGAGGAAGACCGGTACTGCGTCGACATTCTGGTGCAGGTATCGGCCGTCAAGAGCGCACTGCATCAGGTCGGGCTCACCATTCTCGAATCCCACACCCGCGGGTGCGTGGCGGACGCCTTGGCCAACCGGGATCATGGGGATGAAAAGATCGACGAGTTGATGGACGTGATCCGTCAGTTCACCCGGTCGTGACGACCCAGGGAGGTGAAACGGATGAGCGAGGCCAAAGAGATCACCCTGCCCATCGAAGGGATGACCTGCGCCGCCTGCGCCGCGCGGATTGAAAAGAACGTGGCCAAGCTCCCGGGGGTCAAGCAGGTCCACGTCAACCTGGCGTCTGAGCGGGCGCGTGTGGTCCTCGATCCACAGACGCACTGGACAGAGGTCGTCTCCAAAATCGAGAAAACCGGCTACTCGGTCCCGGTGCGAGAGGTGGACCTCAATATCACCGGCATGACGTGCGCCGCCTGCGCCGCCCGCATCGAAAAGGTCGTCGGGCGGCTGGACGCCGTCCGGTCCGTGAACGTCAACCTGGCGTCGGAGAAGGCGCATGTGGTCTATGTACCCGGCGTGATCGACGAAGGAGACATCATTCAGGCAGTCGAAAGGGCGGGGTACGGCGCCAACCTCGCAAGCCCGGCGGCGGAGGCCGAGGAGAAGCAGCGGAAACTTGAGGCGTACCGCCGGGACCTCGCGAAGTTTTGGTTCGCCGTCGTCATGACGCTGCCACTGGTCATCCAGATGCTCGGGATGCTCGTGGGAGGGCGGCCGTTTCTGCCGAACTGGCTGTCCTGGTTGCTCGCCACGCCGGTGCAGTTTTTCGTGGGATGGCGATTCTACAAAGGAGCGTACCATTCGCTCCGGGGCGGGGCCGCCAACATGGACGTGTTGGTCGCCCTCGGGACCAGCGTGGCCTACGTGTACAGCGCCATCCTGACCCTGTTGGGCCAGCCGGATGTGTACTTCGACAGCTCCGCCACCGTCGTGACCCTGATTTTCATGGGCAAGCTGCTGGAGACGCGTGCCAAAGCGAAATCGAGCGCCGCCATCGAATCCCTGGTCAAACTCGGCGCCAAGGTGGCCCACGTGATGCGGGACGGCGTGGAACTGGACGTCGCTGTGGAGGACCTGCGGGTGGGCGATATCGTCCGGGTCCGGCCCGGGGAAAAGGTGCCGGCCGACGGCGTGTTGATGGAGGGGACGACGTCGGTCGACGAGTCGTTTCTCACCGGGGAGTCGATGCCGGTCTCCAAGCAGCCGGGCGATCCGGTCGTCGGCGCATCCATCAACCAGACGAGCGCCTTTGTCATGCGGGTGACGAAGGTGGGCCGGGACACCGCCCTGGCGCAGGTGATCCGGCTGGTGGATCAGGCACAGGGATCGAAGGCGCCCGTGCAGCGGCTGGCGGACACCATCTCCGGCATCTTTGTCCCGATTGTGCTCGGTGTGGCGGTGCTGACGCTCCTGGCCTGGGGGATGTTCGGCAACTGGTCCCACGGGCTGCTCGCCGCGGTGGCCGTGTTGGTGATCGCCTGCCCGTGCTCGTTGGGGCTCGCCACCCCGACCGCCATCATGGTCGGCACGGGCCTCGGGGCGGAATCGGGGATCCTCATCAAGGGCGGTGAGCACCTGGAGCTCGCCCACCGGGTGAACACGGTGATCTTCGACAAGACCGGGACCCTCACGGTCGGCAGGCCCGCGGTGACCGACGTCTGGACGGCGGAGGGAGTGGCGCGTGACCAGCTCCTGGCGGCGGCGGCCGCTCTGGAGGCGCAGAGCGAACACCCCCTGGGCCGCGCCGTGGTCGCCTTCGCCAAGGACCACGGCATCGAGATCCCGATGGCATCAGGGGTTGAGGCGATCCCGGGCCACGGCATTCAGGGTACGGTGGAGGGCGCGCGCGTCCGAATCGGCAATCGCGCCTGGCTTGCCGAGACGGATTCCGCCGTCCCCGGCGAGGTCCTCGCGGCCTGGGAGCGCGCCGGCAAGACGGTGGTGCTGGTGGCACGGGAGGACCGGTTGCAGGGCGCCATCGCCATCGCCGACACGCTGAAGCCGGATGCGCCGGATACGGTGAAACAACTCCACCACATGGGCATCGAGGTTTGGATGATCACGGGGGACCAGGCCCGCACCGCAGAGGCCATCGCGCGACAGGCGGGCATCTCAAACGTGATGGCCGGTGTCCTGCCGGCCGACAAGGCCGCGAAGGTGGAGGCCCTGCGCAAAGAGGGGCGAGTGGTCGCCATGGTGGGCGACGGGATCAACGACGCGCCCGCGTTGGCCGCGGCCGACATCGGGATCGCCATGGGGACCGG
>NZ_JAIMAV010000150.1 GCF_023511815.1 Alicyclobacillus sp. | reverse complement strand
CCGCGTTTGGACAACACATACACCGGGCGGAGCCGGCGGGTTTGAAACAGCGCCAGCAGGAGCGCCTCGCACAGCGTGACCCCGGCCAGAAGCGCCGCCCAGCCCGCCGTGTGAAACCCGTCCACGACCGCCCAGGCCACTCGTCCGAGCTCGGAGGGCGCTGGCCAGCCGCCCGTCCACCCCGTCCCCGCGCCTCCCGGTGCCGCCCACGCCGCGACGCCCGCGACCGTCGCCAGGAGCGTTGCGGCGTACAGCGGGGACAACCAGCGCGGGCGAATCAGCGCGAGCAGCAGCGCGAACACACTGACCGCCCACACCTCTCCCGGACCGACGGCGGCCCGAAGGGCGACATCCCAGGCGCTGACGAGCGCCCCGCCGAGCGCCGACAGACCGGCCAACGCGAGGACGAGCCGCCGCCGGCGCGTGACGCGGACCCCGAAAAACGCCCGCTCATGCCGGGCGTTTCGCCACACATCCCAGAGCACCAACCCGGCGCCCGCATACAGGAGCGGATTGACCAGCAACCGCACAAGCCCCGGTGCCAACGCCCGCAGGACGTCGTTGACGGCGACCCCGTCCAACATGGCTCACTTCCCTCCCGCGCGCTGCAGTTGTTCGGCGAGCGCCTGGGCCTTCTGCAGCTGGGCGTCGGCCCCTTCCACCGCGTCGGTGGGTTGCAACCCTTTCCCGTGGATCCACGCTCCGTCCGGCGTCAACCACTTGCCCACCGTATACTTGAGAGCGCTGCCGTCGGTGAACGACTGGGTATCCTGCACGGTGCCCTTGCCGTACGAACGCGTCCCCACCAACGGCGCGCCGTTGTCGTCGTGCAGCGCGGCCGCGAGAATCTCGGCCGCGCTGGCGGTGTCCTGATCCATCAGGACGACGATGGGCAGGTCCAACCCGGGCCCCTTCGAGGTCATCGTCTCCTGGTGTCCCTGGCGATCCTCCGTCTTCACCACCGGCCTGCCCTTGGCGATGAAATCGCTGGCGATGTCCACCGCCTGATCCAGGTAGCCGCCGGGGTTCCCGCGCAGATCGACGATGATGGACCGCGCCCCCTGTTTCTTCAGATCCGAGAGCGCCTGGGCGACCTCGGACGCGGTGTGTTCGGACACGACCGAGATCCCGAGGTAGCCGACGTGGTTGTCCCGCATCTCGCTGAACACCGTCTGCTGAGTGACCCGGCGGCGCGTGAGGGTCACGTCCCAGGTCCGGTTGTTCTCGCTCGGCCGGCGGATCGTCACGGTCACGCGGGTTCCCTCCGGGCCGAGGATGGCCTGGCTGACCTTGTCCAACGACCACCCCGACACAGATTGACCGCCCACCTTTTCAATGACGTCGTGTGCCCGAAGCCCTCCTTGCTCCGCCGGAGAGCCGCGCTGCACGCTCAGAATGACCGTGTCCTGACCGGACTTCTCGACCGTCGCCCCGATGCCGACGTACGATCCCTGCAGCAGATTTTGAAAGCTCTTGGCGTCCGCGGGCGGGAAGTACGTGGTGAATGGGTCCGCCGTGGCGTTCGCCATGCCCTGCACCGCCCCGTCGAGGAGGGTCTGTTCGGTCAACGGCCGGTAATATCGATCCCGCAGGTCCTCGTACGCCAGGTAAAACTTTCGAAACGACGCGTCGTGCAGGGACACGTCGAACGGCACACCCATCCCCTTCAACACGACGAGCGTTGCCGCAGCGCCGACCAGCACGCCAGCGGCCAGCGTCCCTGCGACGACACGAAACGGTGTGGTCCGCTTCTCCCTCTCCGCCGTCATCTTCGCCGCCCCTCAGGTCCGCAGGAAGCGGCGGATGGAGACGATGCCGCCCCACAGGCCGATGAACAGCCCCAGGCCGAACATCACCTCCGCCAGGGTTCCCGCCAGCCTCCCGGACGAGATCAGCGGAAAGGCCAGAGCGAAGAACGAACCGTCGAACCGCTCGTACAGCGTCCGATACCCAATCACGATCACCGCGAACGGGATCACCGCCCCCATCAAGCCGATGAGCAGTCCCTCCGTCAAGAACGGCCAGCGGATGAACCAGTTGGTCGCGCCAACCAGTTTCATGATTTCAATCTCCCGGCGTCTGGAGAAAATCGTGATGCGGATGGTGTTGGAGATCAGGAACATCGCCGTGATCACCAACCCCACGACGAACGCCAGGCCGATGTTGCGCACCATGTCGAGGAAGCGGAACAGCTTGTCCACCACCTCTTTGCCGTCGTTGACCTTGTCCACCCCCGGCATCTTGGCAATCTGCTCACCGATGGCGATGGTCTGACGCGGGTCGTCCGCCTTGACCACCACCTTGGCCGGGAGCGTGTTTTTCTGCGACAGTCCGCCGAGGATGTCCTGATACTGGGAACCCAGCTCCTGCTTCAGCTGCTGGAACCCTTCCTCCTTCGAGATGTATTCGGCGGATTTGACGCCCGGCATGTGCTCAATCTGTTGCGTGATCTGCTGCGCCTGGGCGTCGGTGACCTGGTCCTTCAGAAAGACGCTGACCTCCAGCTGGCCCTGCACGTAATTCGACAGCTGCTGCGCGTTGAGCGCAATCACCAAGGTCACCCCGAGGATGAGCAGCGTGATGGCGACCGCGCTGACGGACGCGAACGTCATCCAGCCGTTGCGCAGGAGATTTTTCAGACCTTCCCGCAGGTGGCGACCCATCATTCTAATCGTCATAGCCATACAGTCCTTTGCTCTCGTCCCGCACGATGCGACCCGCTTCGATGGCGATCACACGCTTGCGCATCGTGTTGACGATCTCGCGGTTGTGCGTCGCCATCACGATGGTCGTGCCGCGGTCATTGATTCGTTGGAACAGCTTCATGATCCCCCACGAGGTGTCCGGGTCCAGATTCCCGGTCGGCTCGTCGGCGATGATCAACTGCGGATTGTTGACGATGGCCCGGGCGACGGCGATGCGCTGCTGTTCCCCGCCCGACAGCTGGGCCGGCCGAAGATCCGCCTTCTCGCCGAGCCCGACCCATTCCAAGGCGTCCTTGACGCGCCGCCGGATGTACTT
>NZ_JAIMAV010000149.1 GCF_023511815.1 Alicyclobacillus sp. | reverse complement strand
GCGCTGCGATCCGGCTGGCCGCGGTGATCCGGATGACCGCCGGGGGGCAGCGGATGGTGGGACGCCAGGTCTTATGGAAGGGAGACGCCAGGCTCTGTGGCCTGGCGCCTTGGGGGGACCGCCCTCCTCGGGGGTCTCACTTCTGACCGCGAACGAACTCGGGGACGGTGTACTTCTCCTCGGTCTTCGCGCGAAACCAGGTGACGCGCGTGGACAACCGGCCGAGCGCGAACACGACCGGGACGCCGATGACGCAGGCGAGGATGAGTTCATTTTGGGTCATGGTCCATCCCTCCCATGGGATTGACGTGGCGGTGGTGTCCGCCTCACCCCATATGTATGAGCCGCGTCCCAAGAGTATAATGGGATTCGGTTGCGCGGTCCGCACCGGTTTCGACAAAAACCACGCCCGGCGGCCGAAACCTGTAGGGCGCGAACGCGATGAGGCTCTGGTCCAGGAAGGGTGTTGCCATTTGGGAACGCATCCGGCATGGTACTACATCCTGAGTTTTCTCACGGCCTTCGTGATTGTGTACGCACTGGTCCCGTACGTGCGCCGGTTCGCGCTGCGGACGGGGTTTGTGGACCGGCCCAACCAGCGCAAGATCCACAAGGAACCGGTGCCGTTGCTCGGCGGGCTTGCTCTGTACGTGGGCGTGGTGGTCACCTCGGCCCTGTTCGGCCATGCCGGCAACACATTCTGGGGCATCGCGGTCGGGGGATTTCTCATCTTCGCCATCGGCGTGGTGGATGATTACTACAAGACGCGCGGCCGCGACTTCAAGGCGCTGCCGAAGTTCCTGACGCAGATCCTGGCGGCCGTGGTGCTGTTGTGTTTCGGGGTGAGCATCGGCGGCGTCAGTGTCCCGTGGGGCGGGACGTTCTACACGTTTCCGGAGTGGCTGTCGTGGGTGGCCACCATCCTGTGGGTGGTCGCCATCACGAACATGATCAATTTCCTCGACGGGGTCGACGGGCTGGCGGCGGGCCTGTCCGCCATCTCGGCGATGTCCCTGTTTTTCATCGCGCTGTTGAAGGGGCAGCCGGCGATGGCCGTGTTCGCCGTCGTCCTGATGGGCGCGGCGCTCGGCTTTCTGCGCCACAACTTCCACCCGGCGCGAATCTTCATGGGCGACGCGGGGGCGACCTTCCTCGGGTACGTCCTGGCCGCCATCGCGGTGGGCGGCGCCTTCAAGAGCGCGACCTTGGTGTCGTTGGTCGTACCGGTATTGGCGCTCGGCGTGCCGATTCTCGACACGGTGTGGGTGGTCATCCGCCGGGTGCGCGAGAACCGGCCCATCTATGTCGCCGACAAGGGGCACACGTTTCACCTGTTGATGAAATCCGGATTGACGCAGGTGCAGACCGTCGCTTTTCTGTATCTGCTCGGCGTGTGCTTCTCGCTCGCGTCCATCGTCGTTCTGCTCATCTCCCACTGACCGCCTCCCCGACCCGGCCCGCGCCGGGGGCCGCTCATGGCAGGTCGCGCGCCGTCCGGTCCGCCCGTCTCCGGGCACCGTGCGGCGGCGCCTTCGCTTGTGCTATAATCCCCAACGAATGCCCTGCCTGACACCACCTGCCGGGCCGCTCGTCCCACGCGGACGCGCGTCCGGCGTTTCGCATGAGGAGGGAATCCCGTGAAGATCACAGCCGACACCGTCCGCCATGTGGCCAAGCTGGCGCGCCTGGCGGTCAGTGAGGAGGAGGCGGCCAAGCTCGCCCCGCAGTTGAGCGACATCATCGGTTACGCGGACGAGCTGCAGTCGGTCGATCTCGCCGACGTCCCGCCGACCAGCCATCCGTTTTCGCTGGTCAACGTGCTGCGCGAAGACGAACCCCGGCCGAGCCTGCCGCGCGAGCGCGCGCTGGCGAACGCCCCCGACACCGACGGAGAACAGGTCCGCGTGCCGGCCGTACTGGAGGGTTGAGCATGACCGTACATACGGTGAAAGAGATGATGGAGTCGCTGCGCCGCCGCGAGAGCCGGCCCTCCGAGTGGACGGAGGCTTCGCTCGAACGCATCCGGGCCGTGGACGAGCGCATCGGCGCGTTCCTGCGGGTCGACGAGGAGGGGGCGAGGGCGCAGGCCAAGGCGCTGGATGACCAGGAGCCGAACCATCCGCTGTTCGGCATTCCGTACGCCCTGAAGGACAACCTGTGCACCGAGGGCCTGGAGACCACCGCCGCCAGCCGCATCCTCGAAGGCTACATCCCGCCTTATTCGGCAACCGTCGCGGACAAGCTCCGCCGGGCGGGCGGCGTCCTGGTCGGAAAGACGAACCTGGATGAGTTCGCCATGGGATCGTCCACGGAGAACTCCGCCTATAAAAAGACACGCAATCCGTACAATCCGGAGCGCGTCCCCGGGGGATCGAGCGGCGGGTCGGCCGCGGCCGTTGCGGCCGGCATGGTCCCGTACGCGCTCGGGTCGGACACCGGCGGGTCCATCCGCCAACCCGCGTCCTTCTGCGGCGTCGTCGGACTCAAGCCGACCTATGGGCGCGTGTCCCGCTACGGGCTCATCGCGTTCGCGTCGTCGCTGGATCAGATTGGGCCCTTCACGCGGACCGCGGAGGACGCGGCGTACGTCCTGCAGGCCATCAGCGGACATGATCCGCTCGACTCCACCTCCGCCCCCGAGCCGGTGGACGACTTCGTCGGCGGCCTGAACCGAGGGGTCAAGGGGCTTCGCATCGGGGTGGTGCGCGATCTCAGCCAGGAGGGGCTCGATCCGGAGGTGAAACGCCTCGTCGACGCGGCCATCCGGACCCTGGAGGGCGCGGGCGCACAGGTGGTTGAGGTCAGCCTGCCGCACATGCATTACGCGGTCGCCACGTACTATCTCATCGCGCCGGCGGAGGCCTCCTCCAATCTGGCTCGTTACGACGGGGTGCGGTACGGCCGGCGCATCGAGGGCGAATCGCTCATCGACATGTACGAGCGCACGCGCAGCGAGGGCTTCGGCATCGAGGTGAAGCGCCGCATCATGATTGGCACCTACGCCCTGTCCTCCGGGTACTACGACGCGTACTACCTGCGGGCGCAGAAG
>NZ_JAIMAV010000015.1 GCF_023511815.1 Alicyclobacillus sp. | reverse complement strand
CACACGGCAAGGTTTTCTGCACTGTCATTTCCGGCATCCATGCGAACGAGCAGCGGAAGGTCTGAAATCTGCTTTGCATACTGAATACTCTTGCGCAAGAAGACCGCTGTATCCTTTTGAACATGGGTACTGCCTTCACGCAACTGAACATTCACCACATAGCCCTCTTGGCCAAGGTAAGCAAAGATTGGGGCGTAGCCATCGTGACCTTTGTACGTACGGGAGACGCCTTCTTTTTTCGTTCCCGAGTTATCAAACGGGCTCACGTCAATGTCAAGGGGAATGTAAGCCCGGCGTTTCGATGGTTCGCCCAGCACAATCGGATGCAGTGTAACATCCAGGGTCCTCAAGAGCTTTGCGGACTCTTCGAGTAAAATACTCTCCCAGCCGGCCTTTCCGGCAGCCATATCCAAACGCTGGCGCAGCGTTGGGCTTGAAGGCACGTTGTCCATCTGTAGTGCGAGCGTGAAAAACTCGTCATCACGAAAGGCTTCGATGTGGTCAAAGTCCGTTTTGCCTTGACAAAGCAGGCCGATGTATGAGTACGCCACATCACGGTTTGAAATGTCTGGTTTGCCCATACCTGACAGGCGAGTCCGATTCAGGCGTTCGCCGAGAGTGGTTTTGTCCAGCAACACACCGACAAGGGTCATTCCAGAATGTGTGGCAATGACTTCGTCGGATTCTTCGATGATGAAGCGCAAGGGGTTCACCTCTGAGGTGAAGGGGGATTGAAGGGAACGGACATCCCAACTATCCCGATTTTACACGACAAATCACAAGTGCTTCAGTAGTTTTCACACCTGCTTGTCACGGATTCAGGGTATGTTCTCCAAGCTTGCACCTTGGGAGTTGTGTTATGCAGTTCTCACAAAGAATTTCTTCGACCAAGAAACTGTTGCGGCATATTGACACCACGTTCGATGTGGTGGTTCGACCGATCCCGGAATCGGGCGTCGAGGTCGTTTACATTACCAGCATCGTTGATCTCACCCGCGTGGAGGAACGGCTGTTGGGCCCTCTGCTGCAAAGGCCCTTGACTCGTCGTCAAAGACTCGATCGTTGGGCGTACGAGACGCTGCAATTGGGTCAGGTGCAGGTCACAAGGGATGTGCAACAGGCCGTAATCAAACTCATGGACGGTTATGCCATCGTCTGTTCCGAAAAAGGATACGTCATGGTGAACGTCCAGGGATTGCAGCGGAGAACTCCTGAGGAACCGGCGGCTGAGATGTCCATCCGAGGTCCCCGAGACGGTTTCACGGAGTCTCTCGACACCAATGTGTCTTTGATTCGTACACGTTTGCGAGATGCCCGTGTGGTCATGAGGACATTCGAGTTCGGTGAAAGAACCAAAACCAAGGTATTACTTATTTATTTAAAGGATTTGGCCAACACGGCAATCGTGGATGAAGTGGTTCGACGGTTGGAGTCGATTCGTGTGGATGGGCTGCTCGACAGTGGTGGGCTCGAACAGTGGATTGAAGATACTCCATGGTCTCCATATCCGCAAATCCAGTCCACGGAGCGGCCTGATAAGACCGTCTCCGCATTGCTGGAGGGGCGTGTTGCGCTGCTTGTCGACGGCAGTTCGTTCGCTCTGTTGGCACCCTCCGTGATGGTCTCATTTTTCCAAACATCGGACGACTACAGTCAACGTTGGACGTCAGGCACGGCCATCCGGTTGATTCGTATTTTCGCGTTGCTCCTGTCCATTTTTTCTCCATCGCTGTATATCGCGTTCACGATGTACAACCCGGAGTTGCTACCTGTGAACATCATGATACAACTTGCCGCGACCCGGGAAGGAATTCCATTGCCCATCGTGTTCGAGGCCGCGTTCATGGAGTTTATGGTGGAGTTGGTCCGCGAGGCGGGCAACCGTATGCCGCAGCAGATGGGGCAGTCGTTTACGGTGGTTGGCGGGCTGGTACTCGGCGATATCGCGGTTCAAGCCGGCATCGTCAGCCCGATGATGGTTGTGGTCGTCGGACTGACCGCTCTGGGTGCCTTTGCGATTCCCAATTATGAAGCTGCGTTTGTCACGCGGATGGTCCGTTTCCCGATGCTTATGGCGACCTCTGTATTTGGCGTGGTTGGCCTGTTATGGTTCACGCTGCTCCTGTTCGCACATCTGTGCTGCCTGAAGTCATTCGGTGTCCCATATCTCACGCCTTTTGCACAAGTTGCCTATGCGGACTGGTTGGATTCGCTTCTCAAGGCGCCTACTCGTCTGTCAATCCTTCGCCCGGCCACCTACTGGAGCCCGGGAGGTTGGAGACGGCGGCGCTGGTATCGCATACGGTCTCAGCGCTGAAGAGGTTGGTCCTGGTCTATGTTGAAACAGCGCAATCGGAATGTGTTGATGATCCTCATCTTTGAGTCCTTGGTGGGACCAGGGACGTTTGAATGGATACCCTACTGGTTGGCACACAGCCGAACCGGGGTGTGGGCTCCCTTTCTCATGTACGTCCTCATATCCGCGCTGGTCGCCTGGGTCTTGGTATCTGTCACATTTCGGATGGAGTTGGGTCCTATTCGTCCGGTCACCATTTTCAATGGACTTATTCAAACCCGGTGGCTCGTCTGGACACTAAACGGACTTTTGTTCATGTTCTGTCTGGCGCAGGCAAGCTCCGCGCTCCGGGTGTCCATGAACCTCATCAAATATATTGCCTTGCCGTACACTCCCATGGCGGTACTGGCAGGTCTGGCGATGGTGGTGACATTACAGCTGTTTTCCGGAGGCCTCGATGCGTTTCTCCGTTATCAGGCCGCGTTGTTCTGGCCAACGATAACGATTGGTCTGATGATGTTATTGCTCAGCCTCGGCGTCTCGGACCGGGAAAACTTGCTGCCCTTATGGCCGGTCCATTGGCATGATGTATTCGGTTTATTCCCCCAGTTCGGCTACCTGATGACCGGTTGGTGTTTGGCGGCCGTTTATTTGCCGGTGTTTCGATTGGCGGGGGTGGAGAGGGCTCCAATGCGGCGCCGAGTTTTGAGTGGATTTCTGATGGCGGCTGCACTGCAGGCCCTCAACCTGTTTGTGGTGCTGGTTGATTTCGGGCCCTACGAAGGTGCGTCACTCTACTGGCCGGTGTTCGAGGCGGTCCGGATGCAACCAGAGGGACGGTGGGTGGTTCTGTTTCTGTTGCCGGTGCTCGTCGCATCCACCTCCGCCATCAATCTTTACACTTTCGCAGCCTATCGTATCGCGCTGTACTACCGGCGCAAACGCACGGTACTCCTGGGAATGAGCATTGCTTTGACGGTGATGGGTCTGTCGCTGCTCCCGGTGTCCATGCAAACTTTGTTTCACCAGTATGTGTGGGTGCTCAACGGGATTGAAATCATCGTGTTTGCGACTGCGGTGTTTCTGGTGTTCAAACAACGCATATGGGAAGGGGGCTGACACCGCTGGGTACGCGTAACCCAAACCGCACGTTGGCACTGCTTCTGTGTGCTGCTGTGGGGCTCTTCATACCTGGGTGTTGGGATGGCATCGAACTGCAACAGCGTGCCATCGTTCTGATGATTGGCATCGATCCCGGTTTCTCAGCATCCCCCAGTTCCATGAACGGAGAATCGGAGTCGGCGCCGGGCGAAACTGCGTTGACTACGGAAAAACAGGACGAAACTCCGAAAGCGCCTGATGTCATGGTTACCCTGCAACTGGCCAATCCCCAGGCATTGGCCGGGGACCGTTCCGGTGGATCCGGGGATGGGAACGGAGCGAAGCGGGTGGTCACGGTATCCGAACAGGGAGAAAATGTAATGGATGCATTGTACAAAATTCAATTGTCGTTGAACCGGCGATTATTTTACAATAATTTACAGGCGGTTGTGATCAGTCGGCATGTGGCGAACCGAGGCGTGGCCGACATCATGAACCCATTGATTCAGGCCCGTGTGGTCAGTCGAAATCTGTGGGTCTTCATATCGGATCGCCCCGCCGTCGAGTTTCTTCGACAATCACCCAAATTGGACGTGATTCCTGCCATGTACCTGACCAACCTGTTCAGGAACAAAGTCTGGCTGAACCGACCGTACGACGCGACCATCGGTGGTTTCCATCAGCGGCTGTCGACACCAGGGGTGGAGCCGTTCGCCTTAGACATCGCCGGGGTGGAACACAACCTGTCCGCGCCGCGAATAAAGGGAATTGTCACTTTTTCAGGAGATCGGTTGGCAGGGGAGATGTCCGGCCGGGAATTTGTCGGATGGGCCCTGGTGCAAAACCAGCTGCCTCACACCGTATTCGTGTATCGTTGCCCGAACGGTCCCAATGACGGTTTTGTCGTGAATATAAAATCCGCTCGTTGCCGCGTCCGCGTCCGGACGGCAGATGGGGGGAGCGCCCCACCTGTCATCGATCTTCAGGTTCGGTTGCGCGGCAGTGTGGAAGGCGGAGTGTGCGCCGTGAACCAGGATGCCGAGAGATTGAAGACGTTGCAAATGGCGGTGGAATCACAGTCCGCGGAGATGATCACCAGCGCCATCCACCGGGCGCAGACGGAGAAAACGGACGTTTTCGGATTTGGGCGGGAACTGTACCGCCACCAACCCCGGGCTTGGCGTGGCGATGCCTGGTGGGCCAATGCATTTCCCAGCGCGCAGGTTCGGGTTACGGTGGGAGCACGACTTGATTTTGTCCAGACTTACACTCGAACAGAGTTTGTGTATCAGCAGGGGTGATTTCAGTGCGTCACACGGTGCTCTCCATCCCCGCTCCTTCGGTGGGCATGCCTTTTTGGCTCATGTTGGCCTGGGGATTCGTTCTGTGCTTCATGGGCTGGCTCGTACTGTTGGGTTTGATGGTGCTCACGGCTCCATGGTGGACGCGGTTAGTCCTGAAAAAAGTTGTCGGCCGCGTTACAAAACTGCTGTTCACCGAGCCTTATACGAAGAACCTATTGGAGGGTTGGAAAGCGCTCGGAAAGGTCGGCCTGCTGTGGACCGCTGAGAACGAACTGCGGTCTCATACAGGTCAGCCGCTTGAGAAACCGATCGGGACTTCCCGCCAATTCCCTCACTTTGATGGGATTTTGTTTTCACCGGCTCAATTGCACCGGCGCCCGTTGAATCATGCCGTTCCGGTGGAGACACAGACGGTGCTCGGAACCCGGGCGCGACGGCCGCTCGTGTTGTCGATGCCGGTCATGGTGACGGCGATGGGATACGGAGTGGCGCTGAGCAAACCGTTTGTTCGTGCGATCGCAAAAGGAACCGCACTGGTGGGGACGGCATGCAACGCAGGGCAGGGCCCGGCTTTACAGGAATTCAGGGATTTGGCGAGCCGCTGGATTGTTCAGTACCACGGCGCTCAATGGAGGCCTGGAGCCGACTTGTTGCACCAAGCCGACATGATTGAAATCCGATTCGGTCAGGGGGCGAACGCCGGATGTGGGACGTTCATCCCGGCTCAAGGACTGGATGAAACCGTGAAACAGGATCTCGGGATGGGGTCGGCCCAACAGGCGTACATTCCCGCCGGTCAGCCCGAGGTTCGCCGAACCAGTGATCTACGGCGGCTCATCCGGCGTCTGCGGGAGGAAGGAGACGGGGTCCCCATCGCCGTGAAACTGGCGGCTGGCCATGATCTCGAACGAGACATTCAAATCGCCGTCCAGGCGGGCGCCGACGTGTTGGTGGTAGACGGTGCTCAAGGGGGCACCCACTCGGCTCCGGCGATTCTTGTGGACGATTTCGGGCTCCCGACCCTTGCCGCATTGATAAGATCGGTTCGGTTTCTGGAGGAAAACGGTTATCGCGATCGGGTGCAACTGGTGATTTCCGGCGGTCTGCGGACTCCCGGTGACATGCTGAAGGCACTCGCTCTTGGCGCGGACGCGGTCTACATCGGTACCGCCGCACTTTTTGCCGTCGTGCACACACAGATTGTAAAGGCAATCCCGTTTGAACCGCCCACTCAGTTGGCTTGGGCGAATGCTCACTTGTGGAACCAATTTAATGAAAATGAAGGGGCGGAGAGCCTCGCCCGGTTTTTACAGAGCTGTTGCGAAGAGATGAAGATGGGAGCACGGGCGTTGGGAAAGATCTCGGTCCACGATGTGAACCGTTCCGACCTCGTGGCCTACGATCCCGAGGTGGCTCGGATCACCGGTCTTCCCTTGGTTTGATGCTCGGCCTTGATTGCCTTGATGTTCACCGATCGTGCAGAATAACCGGGGTGTCACCGTTCTGCGCGTCTGATGAAACGATTCCTTCAATTCGTACAATCATTGGTATAATAGAATGAAATTGATGATCTCCAGGGGATTGTGAAACACGTGGTGGAACGCATGGTGTTTATCGGCCCGGGGAAAATGGCGACCGCTCTGACCGTGGCGTTGCAGGAAGCGGGCTACCCCGTGTTGGGGGCGTACAGCCGCGATCCCAACGGGGATGCCGCAGCCCGGTACGCTTCTGTGACAAAGCGTTGTGTGCGACCGATGACGGAAATCGTGGATTTGTACGCCTGTGAGGATGCCCGATCCGCTGGTGGGCTGCCCGCCGCGGAAACGTGGCTGTCCGAGGCTGACGTGATTTGGCTGACGGTTCCCGACGGCAGGGTGGCGGAAATCGCCCAAGCGCTGGCGGTCAGCGGCCAACTGCGCGCGGGTCAGTTGGTGGTCCATGTTTCTGGGGCACTGCCGAGCGGCGTCCTCTCTCCGGTTCGCGCGGCGGGGGCGGCCTGTCTCAGCCTTCATCCTCTGCAGAGTGTCGCGGATCCACCGAATGCCGCCGCACCATCCTCCAGATGGCGTCCCCTGCGCGGTGTATACTGTGCGCTGGAGGGCGACGCAACGGCCATACAAGCGGGCCGCCGCTGGGTGCGCGACTGGGAAGGACACTCTGTGGAAATTTCCGCAATGGACAAGCCGCGGTACCACGCGGCGGCGGCCCTGGCCGCCAACGGACTGGTGGCCCTGGTTGACGCGGCCGCCCGTCTGTTGCCATTTCCGAATGGCGTGGCGGCCCTGTTGCCTCTCCTCGACGGTGTGCTCCGCAATCTTGAGCGGGTGGGGCTGCCAAACGCTCTGACGGGGCCCGTGGAACGCGGGGACCTGGAGACTGTGCGCGCTCATCTGGCCGCACTCCGCGGCGAGGCGGACGTGGACAGGATGTATCGAGCGCTGAGCACCTGGATGATCCACATGGCGCAGGACAAAGGGCGGTTGACTGATGATGCTGCCCGTCAATTGCGGGGGTTACTGGATACCCCGGAGGATCGTTGAGGAGGAATCTGCCGATGGAGTCCCGTGTTACCGTGCGCACCCTCATCGACATGAAGAAAAGCGGGCAGAAAATTGCCATGATGACCGCATACGACCATCCAACCGCTCAACTTCTCGATGAAGCAGGGTTGCACGTCCTGTTGGTGGGCGATTCCTTGGGAATGGTGGTGCAGGGGGGATCGGACACCGTCGGGGTGACGCTCGATCACGTCGTCTATCACACCCGCTGGGTGTCACGAGGTGCAACGCACGCGCTGGTCGTTGCGGATCTGCCGTTTCTCACCGCCCATCTCGAACGGGTGGATGTCCTGCGCGCCGCCGGGCGTCTGATGCAAGAGGGGGGTGCTCAAGCCGTCAAACTCGAAGGAGGCACCGAGGTGGCCCCCGTTGTCCGCGAGTTGGTGCAGGCGGGCATTCCGGTGATGGGTCACATCGGGTTGACCCCCCAGTCCGTGCACGCCATTGGCGGATTCCGTGTACAGGGTCGAACGGTGGATTCCGCGAGCCGATTGCTGACCAGCGCGATGGCGCTCGAGGAAGCGGGGGCGTTCGCGATTGTCCTGGAGATGATGCCCGCCGAGGTGGCCGAATTTATCACCGAGCGCTTATCCATCCCAACCATTGGCATCGGCGCCGGCCCAGGCTGCGATGGACAGGTGCTGGTCTTTCACGACATGATGGGGTTCACCAGTGGTTATATCCCGCGTCACAACAAGCGCTACGCGGACCTCGCGGACGTCATTCGGAATGCCGCACGAACCTATGTTCAAGAGGTCGCCGCCGGTGTGTTTCCGGGAGAGCCGCAGACGGTTCGGCTGAGACCAAACGAACGGGCCGCATGGGAAAACTGGTGTTCCGCGCAGGCCGAAACAGAGGGAGGAAAGTGACGATGATCCGCGCGACGACCATTCGGGAAGTGCGTGAGGCCGTCCAACAGGCCCGGCGCGAAGGGAAATCCATCGGCTTTGTTCCGACGATGGGCTATTTGCACGACGGGCATCTGCGGCTCGTTGACACCGCGCGGCGCGAAAATGGACTTGTCGTCGCCAGCGTGTTTGTCAATCCGCTGCAGTTTGGCCCCAACGAGGACCTTCAGCGGTATCCGCGGGACCTGGAACGGGACGCCCACCTCTTGATGCAACACCGCTGTGACGTTCTTTTCGCGCCGTCCGTTGAGGAGATGTACCCGCGTCCCATGGAGACCGTGGTGGACGTGGCGCGCTTGGGGCAACCTCTGTGCGGGCGATCCCGGCCCACGCACTTTCGCGGCGTCGCCACCGTGGTGGCGAAACTGTTCCACATCGTGGGGCCCGACCGGGCGTATTTCGGGCGGAAGGACGGCCAACAGGTGGCGGTGATCCGGCGAATGGTCGAGGATCTCAATTTCCCCGTGGAGATTGTCGACGTACCGACGGTGCGCGAACCGGATGGTCTCGCGCTGAGCTCTCGGAATGTGTACCTGACACCCGAGGAGCGCGCACATGCCACCGTGCTGTACCGAGCCCTGCAATGGGCGCGAGGCCGGATTCTCGAGGGCGTGCGAAGCGGCCCGGAACTGGCGCGGGGGATGGCGGAGATCATCGGGGCGGAGCCGGGCGTGCGGATGGACTACGCCGAAGTGGTGCACACCGACACCCTGGAACCGTTGGAGCATCTGGAGGGGCGCGTGATGCTTGCCGTCGCCGCGTACGTTGGGAAGGCGAGGCTCATCGACAACCTGCAGTTGACCATTCGGGGCGACGAGGTCCTGGAGTGACGATGGACCAAGCGCGTGTTGGACCGAGGGAAACCTGAGGCGGGAGCTGGTGGAATGGAAAAACTGAGACAGCGTTTGCGGTCCATCGACCAGAAGGGATACAAGGCGTACAAATCCATCGAGGGGACGTACACGTTTCCCGGGTTCACGCTCGCCATCGATCATGTGCAGGGCGATCCGTTCGCCGAACCCTCGAAGGTGCGGATCCTTGTGCCGCGCACCAAGACGGTGCTGGACAAACGGTGGACACAGACCAAACCGCGGCGCATCCGTTGCGAAGATCTGTTGGCTCGCCGGGTGCATCATGAATTGAGGCAGTGGCCCCTGCGGGCGCACGGATCGGGCAAGAGCGGGTTGGTGTTCATCGATGCGCCGGGTCAGCAGGTGTTGGAACGGACCGCCGTGCAGATTGGCGATGATTCGGTCACGCTCTGCCTGTCCGTCGGGCTGCCGGCGAACGGCCGGCGCATCCTGGCCAGGGAGGCCGAGACGATCTTTTTCGAACAAATTCCCGCCGTGGTGCAGCGGGCCGTGTACGATCTGAAGGAGGACGTCATCCGCCCCGCCGTCGAACTCGCGGATCAGCAGGACGCCATCCGCCAGTCGCTTCGCGAGCGGGGGTTGGTGGCGTTTGTGGCCAACGGATCGATCCTGCCGCGCGAAAGCGGCGTCAGCGACAAACCGTTGGTGCGCGGCGCGGTCCCGTTTCAAAGCCCGCCGGAACTGGAGATTGCCATCCCGGTGCCCCATCGGGCCGAACCGGTGCGCGGCATGGGGATCCGGCGCGGCATCACGCTGATTGTGGGCGGAGGGTACCACGGGAAATCGACGTTGCTTCAGGCGTTGGAGCATGGGGTGTATGACCACATCGCCGGAGACGGGCGCGAGTTTGTGATCACCGACGGCGGGGCGGTGAAGATTCGGGCCGAGGACGGACGCAGCGTCGCCGACGTGGACATCTCCCCTTTGATTGGGACGCTTCCGCACGGCAAGGACACGGCCCGCTTCTCGACGGAGAACGCGAGCGGGAGCACGTCCCAAGCGGCGAGCATGATGGAAATGATTGAGGCCGGGGCTTCGGTGTTTTTGATTGACGAGGACACGAGCGCGACGAACCTCCTGGTGCGCGACGCCCGTATGCAGGCGTTGGTGGCCAAATCGGCCGAGCCCATCACCCCGTACATCGACCGCGCGCGCCAGCTGTACGACGAGTACGGCGTGTCCACGGTGCTGGTTGTGGGGGGACTGGGCGATTATCTGGACATCGCCGATTGCGTGATCAAGATGGAACAATACGTCCCGTACGACGTGACGCGGGAGGCGAAGCGGATTGCGTCCGAAATGCCCTCCGGGAGAAAGGCGGAGGGCGGCACCTCCATCGGCCGGATTCGCGAACGTGTCCCGCTGCCCGAGAGTCTGAACAGTCAACGGGGCGCGAAGGCCAAGGCGGTGGCGCGCGGGCGCCATGTGGTGCAGTACGGGACGACGGACGTGTTGCTTCACGCGCTCGAGCAGCTGGTGGACGACAGTCAGACGCGGGCCATTGCGGCCGCCCTGCTGTACATGGAGCGCAAGGGATGGCTGGGAGAGCAGCGGACCGTGCGGGAGCTGCTCGAGAGGATGGAGGATCAGTGGGACAAACAGGGGCTGGGTTCCATGTCGTTTCGCCAGGGTCATCCGGGGGAGCTCGCGCGGCCGCGCCGGTACGAGCTGGCGGCGGCCCTCAACCGGCTGCGGACGCTGCGCTGCCACCAAAGGTCGCATGGCCGCGATTGATCCAAAGCGCTGCGTGGCCAGGATGAGGTGAGGAGCCCGGGGCGCGACGGGGGCGCCGCAGTGCCTCCGTCAAACCCTCCACCGCATCATCTCCTCGTGCAGCTCCTGGTACATTTGGGCTTCCGAGAGGGCGATGAATTTGCCCGTTTCATACATCGTCCGCAGCTCCTCGGGAGATGTGAAGGTCTCCAGCACATTTTTGCACAGTTGATAATGCCGCGGTTCGTGTTCGTCGGCGTGCAGTTGCCAAAAACGAACGTCGATCACGCGGCTCTCATTGTACCTCGGGTGTTGGAACGATGCCCCGATGCGGCCCATGACCGCACCCGCGAACATCTCTGAACCGAGGCCAACCGCGGCCATCGCCTGCAGAGGCGTTGCCTCCCGGAAGAATTGAATGAACGTGTCGATGGCCTTGCCGACCGCCGGGGACATGGGAACGTTCGGTATGCCATGGTCGTCCAACTCGACATCCGGGGCGACGGACCTCAGGAAAGTCAGGTACAGCTTCTCGTGCGCCCGCCCGGGCACGCCTCGTCCGGCTTCGTCCCACAGGTTGTCGGCAATCGGCACCCACCACGTGTCGATGGGCGGCATCGCGCTGATGGCGGCGCCCAGGACTCTCGGGAAGTTTCGGCTGTAGTACGAATACTGGATGGCAAAGTGGCGAATCTGCGCATCGGTGTAGGCGCCGGCCCCCAGCGTCTGCAAAAAATCCCCGTGAAAGAATGCCTCATCCACCACCGCCTGTATGGCTCGCTCCACATCCGTATAGGTCTGCAAGCGCGGTTCCATTGAACCCCTCCTCCTTGTCTCGCCGACGGTTTCATAGAATCCGTATGAAGGCCGGACCGGTGGGATGCCTGCACCAGCATACGAAACACGCCGGGCGGCTTCAAGGAGAATGATGCCACCGGAGAGATGACCGAATGGACGGTCGAAATGAGAGAAATCCAACGATTTCAAGGTGATCTTCACAATCGACTGTTGTAGATTAATAACAACCGCAATCCAAGAACAACCCGGCTGCGTCCGTTCACGCACCGGCATTTTGCGTCTGTGCAGGACGCGGCGTGGAAGGAGCGTATCATCGTGCACACGGGAGGATTTCGACGCCAGCTGTCCCTGGCGGATCTAACATTCATCGGTCTCGGGTCCATCATCGGCTCGGGATGGTTGTTCGCATCTCAGCGGGCGGCGCAGGTGGCCGGCCCGGCGGCCTGGGTTTCGTGGGTCATCGGCGCCCTGGCTGTGACGCTTCTGGGGTTGGTGTATGCTGAGCTGGGCGGTTCTCTGCCGCGGGCTGGGGGGACGGTCCGTTACCCCGATTATTCGCACGGCCCGCTCGTCGGATACCTGGCGGGATTCGCGTCCATCGTGGCGTTCGCCAGTGTCGCCGCGATTGAGGCCGAGGCGATGCGGCAGTACGCGGACACCTGGTGGCCGGCGCTGGGCGGGGATGGTCCGACGATGCTAGGCTGGTTCGTGCAGCTGTTGCTCCTGATCCTCTTTTTCCTATTGAACTACTGGTCGGTCAACCTGTTCGGGAAAATCAACAGCATCCTCACGGCCATCAAGTTTGTGGTGCCGACTCTGACCATCGTGGTGTTGTTGATGCACCTGAAACCGGCCAACTTCACCGTGCACGGGATGGCCCCGTACGGTTTCTCGGGTGTGGAGCAGGCGGTGTCCACCGCCGGGATCATCTTCGCGTTTCTCGGGTTTCAGCAGGCGGTCGGCTTCTCCTCGGAGGCGAAAAACCCGCAGCGGACGGTGCCCTTGGCCATCCTGTTGGCGGTGTTGCTGTCGGCGGGTCTGTATGTCCTGCTGCAGCTGAGCTTCGTCGGTGCGGTGCCCGCCGCCGTCATCGCGCACGGTTGGGATGCTCTGCATTACACCTCTCCGTTCGCGAACGTCGCGGCGGCCTTGGGGATTGGCTGGTTGTCGGCGGTGATTCTCGGGGATGCGGTCATCTCGCCGAGCGGGACGGCCAACATCTACCTGTCGGCCACGGCTCGGGTGATCTTTGGATGGGCAAAAAACGGCACATTTTTCCGCACGTTCACGCGGCTGGACGCGCGGACCGGGGTGCCGCGTCCGGCGCTTTGGCTGGCATTCCTGCTTTCCATCTTCTTCACCCTGCCGTTCCCGTCCTGGGACAAGCTGGTCGGCGTGGTGTCCTCGGCGACCGTTCTGACGTACATTCTGGGCCCGGTGTCGGCGCATGCGTTTCGCCGGACGGCTCCCGGCCTGGAGCGCCCGTTCCGATTGAAGGGGATGGCCGTGGTGTCGCCGCTGGCCTACATCGTCGCGTCGCTCATCATCTACTGGACCGGTTGGAAGACGGATTCGTTGCTCATCGGTGCCCAACTGGTCATGTTCATCCTGTACGTGGTGTTCCGGCGGTTCGCCCCGCGGACCGTTCCGTTCGCGCAACAGGTGCGATCGGCCCTGTGGTTGGTGGTGTACGAAGCGGGAATGATGCTTCTTTCCTATCTCGGGACCTTCGACGGCGGACGCGGCGTGCTCGGTGCGCCGTGGGACCAGGTGGCCGTCGTGGCCTGGTCATTGGTGACCTACATCTGGGGGGTTCGGAGCGCGCTCGTGCGCCCGGTGTTCGACGAGGACGAGGTGGTCGACTCAGAGGCGGAGTCTTTGCGCGTAATGGCCGATTCCAGGACGATGGCGTCGAGCTCGTGATGCGTCGGGCAGCTCCATCGCCGGACAGAGACAGCGCGCGGCCGAACGGCTGCGCGCTGTTTGAGTCAATCGTCCAACGGGACATGTGACCATGTTGTCGCCGTGCTGCCACGCGGCATCCGCCAGCAGCTCAGGAACCAATGCGTGCCGCATCCAAACCAACCCCCCAGATGTCGGAATCGGATAGCGCCCAGTCGGGATACTCCTCATGGTCCATGAAATGCCGGATGTACAGAGTGGCCAGTTTCTCGTACCGTTCACCGGCGGTCTCGGCCACCCGATACAGGGTGGCCGCCTGGGCCGCGTCGGCGACGAGCCGCAAACTGCCTTTGGCGTGCCACTCGGCCCGATCCTTGGGCAGACTGGCGAGCTGGTTCAGGGCGACGCGCGCGGCTGTCGCTGCCCGCCTGGCCTCAGGTTGATTCAACCGCTCCAGCGGTGCCACCACGTCCTCCAGCACGGCCTCGTGCGCCCGCTGCTTCACGACGGTTGCAGGACCTGGCGGTGCGGCGGACTGAGTCGGACGCGGTCAATGCGGCGGCCGTCCAGGTCGTGGTGGATGAGGGTGGGTGGGGCGTCGTGATCGACATGGTAAACGGTTTCATAGACCTCGCGCCCGGCGTAGGCACCGAATTTCTCCAGTTCGTCGACGTGCTGTGGGTAGGTCGGCCAGAAGCGGCGGAGCACGTCCTGGAGCACAGTGTCGCGCGTGAAGTGGTTCGTCCCGTAGGCGTAGGAGATGGGATTCATGATGGGTCGCTTCCTTTCAGTTTTTCATTCAGCGCTTGCTGCAGCCGATCGCGCATTTCTAACAGCTCCTCGCGCAATGCCTGCAGTTCTTCCATCTGCTGCTCAATCTCACGCAGCCGATGGTCGCCGCGCCGCAGGACGTCGCGGAGTTGGGCGACCTCGGTCGGGTCGGTGTCGTACAACTCGAGCATCTCGGCAATCTCGGCGAGACTGAACCCGAGCCGCCGGCCGCGCAGGATGAGCTGGACGCGAACCCGGTCCCGGTCATTGTACAGACGCTGGCCTCCGCGTCTTTCCGGTTGCAGGAGGCCAACCTCCTCGTAGTGCCGCAGGGTGCGCGGAGTAACGTCGAACATCTGGGTCAACTCGGTGATGGTGTAACGTCGTGAAATCGGTTCTCCCCCCTTTTTCGATGGGTAAAACTCCACCATGCAGTCGATGTCGAATATACTGTAAACTTACGTAAACGTCAACGTTGGGGCCGTGCGGGTCTGTCTGCGGTGTCTCGGGATTTGCCGCTCGTTCGTGCGCCGGGTGGTTTCAATGCCGTTTCAAGGAACCCAGGGTAGGATGATGCCATCCCAGGACAGAGGAGGTTGATGAGATGGCACCGATGGGCAAGGCAAAGATGGCGGCGCTGGTGGGCGCAGCGGCCGGATTTCTGACGGGTGCCGGGATTTTTGGTGTGTACGCGTTCGCGGACAGCACAAACGCGGGGACTGGAACGGCGGCGAGTGCTGCGGCCAGCGGATCGACCGGCGGCGGGGCCGGATCGGATGCAACGGGCCAGGCGCACGAGCCGATGGGGCATCGCGGCGGTGGTCCGGAGGGGCGCATCCTGGGACAGGTGATGCCACAGTTGGCGAATTACTTTGGCATCACGGAGGACGAGCTCCATCAGGAATTGGCGTCGGGGAAGTCGCTCAATGATGTGGCGACGGCCCACGGGAAGACGGCGGACGCGCTGCAGACGGAACTGAAGACGCTGGTGCACGATGCGTTGCAGCAGGACGTCCAGGCCGGGCGCCTGACGGCGAGCCAGGAGGCGACGCTGGAGCAAAAGCTGGACGCACAGCTGTCGACGTGGGCGTCGAGCACGCACCTGCCCTTTGGCGGACCGCGCGGCCAAAAGGGGATGTTCGGGGTGGACCTGTTGCAATTGGCGGCCAAGGACCTGAACATCACGGTCGCCGAGCTGCGAAAGGATCTGGCGAACGGTCAGTCCATCGCGGATGTGGCCAAGACGAAGGGCGTGGATATCAATCAGCTGACCAGCGACCTGGAGAAGGCGGTCACGGACAAGGTGAACCAGAACATCCAAAACTTTGTCAACCACAAAGGCGGTTTCGAAAAAGACCGCGGAACTGGGGCTTCGGCTCCGGCGAGCGGGGCGGGAGCCGCCAGCCCTGGGGCGGCGGGGAGTTCGTCTGGATCGGCCGCAGGTGGGGTGACGCCCACGTCGGTCCAGAGCAACGCCTGAACGCAGGGGGAGGGAGCGAACGCTCCCTTTTTTTTTATTTGGTCGCATGTGACCGCGTGGGTTGACACGCACCCGTACCAGGATTAGCGTGAGGTTGACTTTCACTTCGGTGGTGGAGGAGGACACCCATGGAAGAGGAGCGGTGGAGCGAGGTGCTGCGGCGATACGAGCAGGGGCCCGTTGCACTAGCGAAGGCGGTCGAGGGACTGGGGGACGAGGCCCTCGATTGGCGGCCGCGGCCGGGAAAGTGGTCCATCCGGCAGATTGTGGTGCATCTGGCCGACACGGAGATGGTGTACACACACCGCATGCGCCGCGCGGTTGCGGAGCCGGGGAGCCTGTTGACCGTCTTCGACCAGGACCGGTGGGTGGATCACCTGTTCGCATCCAAGGTTCCGGTTCGGGACGCCATTGCGGTGATCTCCGCCATTCGCGCGTTTCACATCCACACGCTGCGCCGGTTGTCACCGGCGGCGCTGACGCAGACGGGCACGCATGAGACGGACGGTCCGGTGACGGCCGCCGAGTTGTGCCAGAAGGTGACCGATCATCTGTACCATCACCTGGCCCAGATTGAGGAGCGGCGGGCGGCGCTGCACGGGCGGTGAGCGCGGCTGGCCCTGCGGGCTTTGCGCGAGTATACTGGGGAGCGAAAAGGGGGGGCCGGCATGTTGCAGCAGTTCTATCCGCAGGTGCCGCATCGCTACCGGTACGAGCTCAACAAGGACATGCAGCTGGCGGCCGCGCACTTCATCCCGCACCCAGACGCCGGGGTCTGCGCACGGACGCACGGCCACACGTATTTCATCAATGTCACCGTCGCCGGAGACGATCTCGACGGATCCGGCTTTCTCGTCAACTTCAAAGAATTGAAGGAGGCCGTCCACGGCCGTTGGGATCACACCCTCCTCAACGACGATGTGGAATCGTTCGACGGGATGGATCCCGATCGCTTTCCCACCACGGAGGTGGTGGCGCGGGTGGTGTGGGAACGGATTCAGCGGCTGCTCGACCAAAAGCCCAACCGCCCGCGCTGCCTGCAGGTGGTGGTGCGCGAGACGCCGACCAGCTACGTGGTGTTCCGCCCGCGTGAAGGGGTGGACCTGCCATGAGCCGCATCCCGGTCCTCGAGGTCTTCGGCCCGACCATCCAGGGAGAGGGTATGGTGATTGGGCGCAAGACCATGTTCGTTCGCACGGCCGGATGCGACTACCGGTGCGTGTGGTGTGACTCGAAGTTCACCTGGGACGGGAGTGAGCGGGCCCGGCTCCTGACGCCGGAGGCCGTGTGGGCGGAGCTTGTGGCGCTGGGCGGCCGGCGGTTCAACCACGTCACCATCTCCGGCGGCAATCCCGCGCTCATCCGGGAGCCGATGGCCGATCTGATTCGGCTTCTGCACGAGCGGGGGATTCGGGTGGGGCTCGAGACGCAGGGGAGCGTCTGGCAGCCGTGGTTCCTCGAGATCGACGATTTGACCCTCTCGCCGAAACCCCCGAGCTCCCAAATGACCACCAACTGGGATGCGCTCGATGACATGGTGGGTCGGCTCCGGGCGGGGGAGGTGAATTTCTCCTTCAAGATCCCCGTCTTCGATGAGGAGGACCTGGCATACGCCCGGCGCGTGCATCGGAGGTGGCCCGATGTCGCGCTGTATCTTTCGGTCGGCAATCCGGATCCGGCCGCGCCGGGGGATGTGGCCAAGACCCTTTTGTCCCGGTTGGCGTGGTTGGTGGATCGGGTGGTGCGGGACGAGGAGCTGGTCGCGGTGCGCGTGCTGCCGCAGTTGCACACCCTTCTGTGGGGGAATTGCCGTGGGGTGTGAGGGGCCATGGGATGGCCGCCGGCCCCTCACGTCTTCCGCCGGGCGGTCCATCACGCGCCGCCGGTGATGGCCTCCTGGAGACGTGCGGCGGTGATGTCCCAGTGCGAGGCGTTCCAGACGGCCCGGCCATCGCGAACGAGGATGGCCTGCGGGGACTGGTGGGTGACCTCAAGGTCCTCGGCGATCCGGTTGGAGACGGGCCTCGACTCAATCACCTTCACCAGCACATGGGCCACCCCCTCGGGGGCGTTCTCCAGGTAGCGTTCGAATTCCCGGTGCGCGTTTGCGCTGATGGGGCAGGTGGTGCTGTGTTTGAACACCAGCGTGGGGCGCTTCTTCGACGCCTCGTACACCGCGGCCCACTGCTCCAGCGTCGTCAACTCCTCATAACGGCTCATGCCGGTCCCTCCCAGCGATGGAATCCCGCCTTTGCGCCTTCTTGCGGGGGCGGACATCTCCAGTATACCGAATGCGAGAACCGGAGGTCTGTGTCATGCGAGGATGGTGGTGGGGACCTGCGGCCGCGCTGCTGGTTGTGGCCGCCGTGTTGATGTACAGCGGCCTGCCGAATGTGTGGACGCGGTGGCTTCGGCAAACCGCGCTGCGCCGATGGCCGGCCGCGGGATCCCGGGTGGCGCTCACATTTGACGATGGCCCGGACCCCGGTTACACCCCGCGCCTGCTCGATGCGCTGAAGGCCTGCGGGGTCAGGGCGACGTTCTTCCTCATTGCGGACAAGGCGCTCCGGCGCCCGGACATCGTGGAGCGGATGATCCGCGAGGGCCACGAGGTGCAGGTGCACGGCATGCGCCACCTCCTGGTGCCCGCCCTGCCGCCGGGTCGGACGGCGGAGCAGGTGTTCACGGCCGCGGATCGGTTGGAGGAGCGGTTCGGCGTGTCCGTGCGTTGGTATCGCCCCACCTGGGGCCTGTGCAACCTGGCCACGCTGTGGTGGATCGGACACCGGCGGCGCGGGATGCGGCTGGTCACCTGGTCCATCATGGTGGGGGACTGGCGAAAGGCTGGGGCGACTCCGGAGGCGGGCGCCCGCGTGCTCCTGAATCGGATTGTGCGGCGTCTGCATCCGGGGGCCATCCTGGTCCTGCACGATTCGGACGAGACGTGGGGCAGCGAGGCGGGTGCGCCGGAACAGGTGATCCGGTTGATGCCGATGTTGGCCGAGGCGTTGGGGAAACGAGGATACCGTCTGTGCCGCCTGTCGGATCTGTTCGTGCCGCAAGAGGTGGCGGATTCGGGGGGATGGCCGCAGGATGCGGGCCGGGGGCGGCGGGATTCGTGAGCCGCGCCTCGGCCCGTGGGGCCGGCTTGCCTCAGCCGGAGGCCGGGGTGCGGGCGGCCGGGGAATCGAAGGTCGTGCGGGACCATCGGTATAGCGGCGTGCGGAATCCGGCCAGCCAGACCAACAGGTGCATCAGCCCGGTCGCCGTGAACACCGCGACGGTGCCGAACCATTCTCCGGCGACACCGCCCATGGCGTTGCCGAGCGGGATGGAGCACCACACCAGCATGCGGATGCTGCTGCTGGCCCGCCCGAGCATGTGATCCGGGATGACCGACTGCCGGAGGGAGACCGATTGCACGTTCCACAGGACGATGCTCACCCCCATGAGGACGTTCGCCAGGCCGATGACGAGGGGGGACCGGGCCGCGGCGGTCACCAGGTCCGGGATGGAAAACAGAAACAGGGATGCGGCCATCAGCCGTCCCGGTTGCATCCGCCTGGATAGAAATCCGGAAAGAAACGAGCCGAGGACCGATCCGGCGCTGAATCCGGCCATCGCCAGCCCCGACAGGTACACGCTCGCGTGCAGGTCGTGGTGAAGCCGGTACAGCACCAGGGCGCTCGCGGCGGATCCGCCGAGGTTGCCGACGAGGGTGAAGAGGCTGATGGTGCGGATCAGCCGCTGGTTCCACACGTAGCGCAGCCCCTCCAGGATATTTCGGAGCATGCCTTGTTCCATCCGGCCCGTCGAGTGGGCCGAAAACGGCCGGCGGATGGAGAGGAGCGACACCACGGAGACCAGGTAACTCAGGGCGTCCAGCACCAGTGTGTTCGCGGCGCCGACAAAGCCAATGAGCCCCATGGCCAGTGCGGGTCCAAGAATTTGGCTCACCGAGACGGTCCCCTGCAGCGCGGCGTTCGCCTCCTGCAGCTCAGACCGGTCCACAACGTTTGGCAGGCAGGATACGTATGCCGCATCAAACAGGGCGTTGCAGGCACTCATCCCGGCCATGACGATGTACAGCTGGGCCACGGTGAGGACGCCGGCGAGGGACGCCGCCGGGATGGTGGCGATGAGCGCCATGCGCAGCCCGTCGGCGAGCACCATCATCCGTTTTCGATCCCACTGGTCCGCCCACACCCCTGCGGGCAGCGAGAGCAGCAGGTATGGGACGAAGCCGACCGCAAAGCTGAGGCCCATCTGCAACGCGGAGCCGGTCATTTGCAGCATTAGCCACGGCAAGGCGAAGCCGCTGACGGCCGATCCAAACTCCGACACGGTCTGTCCGGAGATGAGCCAGCGAAAATCTCGATTGTTCCAAATTCGGGATCGACTCAAACCTGCATCTCCCAACCTTCAGGATATTGAATGATTCGGTGCACAGACGTCAGAGGTATGCTAACAGATGCCGACGGGGGTCGCAAGGACGAATCGAAAGGGTGGTTTGCATCCGCCTGCGTTGCCAGACGACCGCCATCTGGCGTATACTTTGTCTGTCAAAATCGCATCGAGTATGGGTTGCGGTCTCGCAAGCGCGAGTGAAATGGGAATCCGGTGAAAGTCCGGAACAGCCCCCGCTACTGTAAGTGACTACGAGTCTCAGGGCCACTGCCGCGAGGCGGGAAGGCGAGACGGTAGGCATGTCACGAGTCAGGAGACCAGCCGCAGCCCGACGCGTCCAGGCTTCGGAGGGAAGCCGGGGACACGAAACCGATTCGTCGAACGCGGCGACGGTCAGGCTCCCTCCGGGGAGCCTTTTTCAATCCCGTGGTGGGTTTGGAAGACTGCGGCCGCCCTTTACATGAGGTGGGCGCCACGATGGATCGCGACGCGTCACGGGGCATCTCCTGTTGAATCGCATGCAAGTCGGAATCCCAAGGAGTGGACGCGATGCGCCGCTGGGTGTTGCGGACGGGGCTCATCGGTTTGGCCGGCGTCGCCGTGCTGTACGGTGCGTTGCACGCCACGCACCCGGCCCACCGGCCCGGTGGTGAAGCGCAACAGGCTGACGCAATTCATTCGACCGGCGGAGGGGTTGGGAACCTCGTTTCCATGGGGGATCCGGAGCGCACCTCCGCGGGCAATCGCACCGGCGGGGGGCTGGCGGCGCCCGCTTCAGGAGGGGACGCCGCCGGTTTTGCCGCATCAGGCCAGGGGGCGGGGGATGGGACGGCCCATGCCGCGAAGGCGGATCCGAGCGCGGCGGCCGGAAAAGCGGCGGGCGGCACTGCGAAGGCGTCCATCGCCGCTGGCTTGGCTGCCACCGCCGGGGCGGGCGCAGGGGCACACGCCGCCGGCCCGAATGCCGGAACGGGCACCGGTGCGGGGGGCGCCGGGGCGGACGGCGCAGGCGCACGGGATGCCGTCACGGGGACCGGAGGCAGCGCAGGTTCCGGCGGGCGTGGCGGTTCCGGCGGGACGACCGGCGAGGGCCGGCAGACGGCACAGGGGACCCCGCCGGCGTCCCCGCAACCGGCGGGCCAGTTCACCATCGTCGTCAGCGAGGACAACGGTGCGCATCTCATCGCGAAGAAGACGGTGCCGGTGGTGCCGGGGGAGTCGCTCATGGATTACATGCATCAGTACTTTGACATCGTCACGGCTTATGGGGACAACTTCATGGTCTCCATCAACGGGATTCGGTCCCAATGGACGGGTGTCCCGGCCGGCCAGCGCCAGCCGGTGGACTGGTTTCTGTATGTGAATGGGCAGCAGGCCAAGGTGGGGGCGGCGGACATCCAGCCGCGATCGGGGGACGTGGACACCTGGGATTATCACCGCTGGGACCCGGCGCAGGTGTACGGCTGATGGCAGGGCCATCCGCGCGGCGCCAGCCCCCGCACCCGCTGGCGATCGGCCTGTGCGCCCTCACCTGGGTGGTGGTGGTCGAAAGCCTCTCGTCCTGGCCCGTGCTGGCCCTGATGTGCGCCGGGGCGGTGGGCTTGCAGTGGCGCGACGGAGGAGGAAATTCGCGCCCGGGGCGCGCGGCGGCCGGGTGGGCGCTTCCGTTTCTCCTCCTGTACGTGGCCATCGGCAGCCTGTTCGGGACGGTTTCGGAGACCGTCTGGTGGCGGGGGCCCCATCTGCCCGGCCTCGGAACCCTCGTCCTCGGCCCCGAGAGCCTGGAGGCCGCGCTCGTCCGGGGGCTGCGGTTGTGGAATCTGCTGGTTTTTCTCTCCTGGTTCGGCCAGGTGGTGCGCCCGGATGACATCACGCACTGGCTCGGCCGGCGGTTCGCGCGCGCGGGACTGACCGTGCAGATGGTCATCGGATTCGTGCCGCAGCTGTTGCGCGAGCGGGAACGGGTGGAGGCGTTGTTGCGACTGCGCGCAGGCAACCCGACAGGCGGCATCCGGATGCGGGTCCGGCACCTGGCGGTCGTGTACCAGACGCTGTTGATGAACGGCCTGGAGCGAGCCTGGACGCTCGCCGAGTCGATGTACACCAGGGGATACGGAGGACCTGGCCGCACGCAGTATCGTCCGCCGAGGTGGCGCCGCCAGGACAGCGGGGTTGCGGCGGGTTGCGCCCTGGCCTTGGCCCTGGCGGTCTGGTCGGGGCTGGGGCGGGCGAGCGGCTGGGAACAGGGGCTGGCGGCTGCCATCCCTGTGGTCGCAGGTGCGTGGATGGGAGGGCGGCGCGTTGCTTGATGTGGTTGTGGAGGACCTGACGTTCATCTACCCGGGGGCGGTCGTGCCGGCCCTGAACGGGGTGTCCCTGAAGGTGCCGCCCGGTTCCGCCCTGCTGTTGCACGGAGAGACCGGATCGGGCAAATCGACGCTGTTGGGATGCCTTTCGGGGGCGTGCCCCGCGTTTTCGGGCGGGACCATCACGGGCCGGGTGGAAATCGGCGGCCGCTCCCCGCAGGCGATGACGCCCGCCGAGCGCGTGCGGCGGATCGGCGTGGTGTACCAGGATCCGGAGGCTCAGCAGGTCCACTCGACCGTCGCCCGCGAGGTGGCCTTCACCCTGGAGAACCTCGGCGTTCCGCCGCGCGAGATGGAGTGGCGAGTGGCCGAGGCGCTGGCCATGGTCGGCCTGTCGGACCGGGCCGAGGACGCGGTGGCGTCCCTGTCGGGCGGTCTGCGCCAGCGGGTGGCGTTGGCGGCCGCGCTGGTCCACCAGCCGGCGGTGCTGTTGTTGGATGAGCCGGCATCGCAGATCGATCCGGTGGCCGCTGAGGAACTGTGGGATGTGCTGCGGCGCCTGCGGGACGATTTTTCCATCACGCTGATTCTGAGTGAACACCGGATTGACCGGCTGTACGGCTGGGTGGACCAGGTGGCGGTGATGGAGGCGGGCCGCGTGGCCGCCACCGGATCGCCTCGGGAGGTGGCGGCCTGGCTGTGCCGGACCAGTCCTGCGCAAGCGCCGGTGCTCGCGCGTCTGCGGTCGCGGCCCGGTGCACCGGACCATCCGGAGGAGGACATGGCCCCCGCGCTGACCGTGCGTGAGGTGCGGCAACGCATCGGTCCGGCCGCAGGTACGCCACCGCCGGGGAGCGATGGGCCCGGCGGGCAGTCGGGGGCCCCGCCGAATCGTCTCATCGCGCCGGCGACCGCGCCGTCGGTCCGGTCGGGCCCTTTGGCGCGAGGCCCCGCCACACCCGATATCCTGGTCGGTCTCGACCGGGCGACGGTGGTGTATTCGGGTGGGGTCCGAGCCCTTGACGAGTGCACGGCGGCGCTGGTCCGGGGGCGGGTCACCGCCATCATCGGGCCAAACGGTGCGGGCAAGTCGACGCTGCTGCGCGCCCTGGCGGGCGCGGTGCCGCTGTCCGGCGGGCGGGTCACCGGGGCCCGGGGGCACGTCGGTCCGGTCGGTCCGGGCGAGCCCGGTGTCCCGGCGGGACCGGGCGCGGTCCGCATCGCGTTTCTGCCGCAGAACCCGAACGATCTGTTGAGCCAGGAGACGGTCGCCGAGGAACTGGGACTGGCGCTGCGTTTGCAGGGGGTTGACCGGCGCCGCGTGGAGCAGGCCGTCGCACAGGCGGCGGAGGCGTTTGGCATCACGGAGTGGCTCGGACGGCACCCGCGCGACCTGTCGGGCGGAGAGCGCACGCGGGTCGCCCTGGCGGCCCTCTCGGCCGCAGCGCCGGATCTGTTTTTGCTGGACGAACCGACGCGCGGGCTCGATCCGCTGCAAAAACAGTCCCTCGGCCGCTGGCTGCGCGCGAGCGGCCGGACGGCGGCGGTGGCGACACACGACCTGGATTTCGTCGCCGAATTCGCTGACGCCATCCTCTTTCTCGACCGCGGCCGGGTGGCCCTGGCGGGCACTCCGGCGGAGGTGTTTGGACAAGCCCTCTGGTTTGCGCCGGTCGTTGCCCGGGCGCTGCGCGGCGCCGCCCCGGGCGTCCTGTGTCTCGCGGACGCCGTGGCGGCGGGGTGGGCGCGGTGAGCGGACGGGCGCTGGCCGCGGTGGCCGGGGTCGCGGCCCTGGGGGTCGTGATCGCCGGAGCGTGGTGGGGATGGCCCTGGTATGCCACCGCCACGGCGGCGCTGGTGCTCGGCGCGTGGTCGGTGTTGGAGCTGTACGAACGCTACGCGGCCGACCCGAAGTACATCGCCCTGGTCGCGACGCTCTCCGCGCTGGCCTCCGTCGGCCGGGCCGCCATGCAGGGGATCCCGGGGGTGCAACCGGCGACGTTTCTGGTGCTGGCCAGCGGGTTTTCGCTGGGCCCGGTGACCGGGGCGGCCGTGGGGGCGTTCACGGCCGTCGGATCGAACCTGTTTCTCGGCGAGGGCGGATGGACCCCGTGGCAGATGGCCGCGTGGGGCCTGGCCGGGGCCTCGGCGGGCTGGCTCCGCCGGTTCTGGCCGCGGCTCACCTGGCGGGCGCTGATGCCGTTCGGCGTGCTCTGGGGGTACCTGTTCGGGTGGATCCTCAACACCTGGTCACTGCTTGGCACCGGGCATCCGTCCTGGCCCGCGTACCTCGCCCTCTGCGGGCTGAGCGTCTGGTTTGACACCCTGCACGCGCTGGCCAACGCCCTGTTCGCCGCGGCGGCGGGGCGGCCGACCCTGTCGGTTCTGGACAGGTTTCGCCGCCGGCTGATGCCGGCGGATGCACAATTCAACCTGGGAGAGGAGCGATCCCGATGAAACACCACACCCGCGCGGCCCTCGCCGCGATGATCTCGTTGTCCTCCGCCGCACCGGCCGCGCTGGCCGCCACGAATCCGACGACGGCCGGGGCACCGGCTGGGACTACTTCCACCGCGGCCGCCGCCGCGCAGACGCCGCAGGCCGCGGCGGCCCTCGCGGCCGCCGCCCGCTGGATGGTTCAGCAGCAGGGGACCAAGATGCCCGACTGGGCAGCCGTCGTCCACTTCGCCGCGACCGGCCTGCGGCAGGCGAACCCGGCGTTGGACAGGGAGATTTCCAATCTGTCCACCTCGACGGACGCGGCCCGCTTCATCCTCGGAGCGCTGGCGGCCGGGGAGGACCCGCACCAGACGCCGGCCGGAGACCTGGTCGCCAAACTCGCGCATGCGCAGCTGTCCTCCGGCCCGGACGCCGGGAAGTTCGCCGACAACTTGGATGGTACGGGGACGGATCTCATCAACGCCCAGGCCTGGGCGATCATCGCCCTCGAGGACGCGGGGGGCGTCGACTACAACCGGGCGGCCGCGGCACAGTGGCTGTTGGCGCACCAGAACGAGGACGGCGGGTTCGGCTTCTCGTCGCAGTACGCCGACAGCGACGCGGATGACACGGCGGCCGCCCTGGTGGCCCTGTCGCTGCTCGGGTACCGGGCGGATCATCCGGCCATCGCCAAGGCGATCGCCTTTCTGAAGACCCAGCAGGCGGAGGACGGGGGATTTGGCACCGCGGGCAAGACCAGCAACGCGGACTCCACTGGCGTGGTGGTGGACGCCTTGGTCAGCCTCGGCATCGACCCGCAGACGTGGACCCAACCGGGCGGCACGCCGAAGTCGGCCCTGCTGTCCTTTTACGACGCCGGGACGGGCGGGTTCCGGTACGACAACACCGGCGGGGCGTACTCCGGCGTCAGCGGCTACTCCACCCGCGATGCGGCCGTGGGCCTCGCGGCGTTGCAGTTTGGCCATTCCATCTATCAGCGCCTGCACTGGCAGCACTTCACCTGGCTCAACGACTACTGGACCGCGGTGTACCGGGCCGGTGGCGCGTGGGATCACGGCCAGTGGAAATCGTGGAGCCAGCTGCGCGACATGGCCATCGCGGGGTCTTACATCTGGGAACTCACGCCCGAATGGCAGGCGGTGGTCCGGGCCCACGGGAAGTGGGTGGTCACGGGCGGCCGCCGCGTGTGGGTGCCGTGGGGAGAAACGCTCGCCGCTCAAGCGCTGCGCGACAGCTTTGGACTGAACACGGTTCACCTGAATCTGGCCTGAGCCCGCTTGCCGGGTGCGCGTGATACGGAACGGATTGGCGGATTTGGGCAAACTACCTGTCAAGCACCAAGGACAGGAGGGAGCCCATGCCAAGACGTCTGTGGCTGTGTTTGGCGGCCTGCGTTTGGCTGGTGACGGCCTGCACGCCGCTGTACGGGCGGCGGGCCGGCGCCCTGTCGGACGCGCCGTCCGCTTCGGTGCAGGATGTCCTGCCGACATCCATCGCGGGCAGGCCGGAGACGCTGGCGGTGGCGCCGCAGGCGCTCCCGCCGGTGATCATGGCGTACCGCACCGGCCGGTTGCTCCACATCTTCTCCCGCCAGCGCTGGCACGGGCGCACCGTGGACGTGTACTACCTGCCGTCCGACAACGTCGTTCACCGCGGGGATCACCTGGAGCTGCGCGCGGCCCGCAACGTGCAGCACGTGGCACGGGCCCAGGTGCGCGCCGACGGATCCTGGGAGGCGACTTGGGACACCGGATCGTACACCATTCCGCGGCATCATCCGTTCTACCTGTTGGCGCGGGACGATGCGGGCGAGACGGGCATCGTGCAGGTGAACACGTTCAACTGACCCGCCGGTGGGACCGCAGGTGGACCGAAGGGCGGGCGCGGCGCCCGTGGTACACTGGTGCCACAGGGCTGTGCCGGCGGCACGGCGACGGGAGGCGGATGACATGACGAAAGTCCTCGTCGTGGGCAGTATCAACATGGACATCGTCAACGCGGTGAAGGACCACCCAAAGCCCGGCGAGACCCTGCACGCCTTCGGGACGCGCTACATCCCCGGCGGCAAGGGGGCGAACCAGGCGATCGCGGCGGCGCGCGCGGGCGCGGCGGTTACCTTCGTCGGCGCGGTGGGGTCCGACGCATTCGGCGGCCAGTTGCGGGACGGGTTGGCACAGGCCGGCGTCGATGTGTCGCACGTCTCGGTCAGGCCGGGGACCTCCGGGCTGGCGTTCATCACCGTGGCCGAGAGCGGAGAGAATACCATCATTCTGTCGGCGGGATCGAACGGATCGGTGATGCCGGCGGACGTGGATCGGGCGGAGGTGGCCCTGGCCGCGTGCGACGTGGTCCTGCTGCAAAACGAGATCCCGTGGGAGACCACGGTGCACGCGATGCGCCGGGCGCGGGCGCTCGGTCGCCAGGTGTACCTCAACCTGGCCCCGGCGCGCGAGCTCACCGACGAGGAGATTCGACTGGTGGACGTGTTGGTGGTCAACGAGGTCGAGGCGTCGGTGGCAAGTTCCGTGCCGGTGTCGTCGGTGGCGGAGGCTGTGGACGCGGGCCGGCGCCTGGTGTCCCGCGGTGCGGAGGCGGTCCTCGTGACCCTGGGGGCGCAGGGATGCGTCTGGGTAGATCCCGCCGGCGACCCGGCCCACTTTCCGGCCTTCCCGGTGCAGCCGGTGGACACGACGGCGGCCGGAGACACCTTCATCGGGGCGTTCGCGGCGGTGCGGGGGACCGGCACCGCGCCGGGCGCGGGGGACGCGCTTCCGCTGCACGAGGCGCTGCGCTTCGCCTCCGCCGCGGCGGCGGTGAAGGTCACGCGCCCGGGGGCACAGACGGGGATCCCGTCGCGGGAGGACATCGAGAGGTTCCTTCAGGCTCGATGACGCCAAAGGGCAAGCCATACGCGGTTGCGGGCGGGGGGGTTCCCCCCGCGCCCGCGGCGTGGATGGGGCGGCACCGCCCCCGGGAGCCGAAGGCGTGGAGGACAGCGCTGTCGCCGGAATCGGGGGACCTTGGACGGCGCGATCGCTCGCGTCATCGGATCTGCACCAGGGTTCCGTAATGCATGTATTTCCACGCCACCGCGGCGTTGGCCACAGGCAGCTCCACGCACCCGAGGCTCTGCGGCGTGCCGTAGCTGGCACGCTCAAACCCGTGCACCGCCTCGCCTCCGTAGAAGTAGCTGACATAGGGCACACCCGGGTCGGAGTACCGCTCTCCCCACGGCGTCACGCCGCTCATCGTCTGACTTCGATAGCGAAGATAGACGGGGAACGTCCCGTGCACGGTGGGACTCTGGGCAATCCCTGTGTTCGCCGGCGACGTGAGGACCGTCTTTCCGTTCCACCACACCGTCAGGGTCTGGGGGACGCGGGTGTTGACGGTGACGAACGTGTATCCGAACGGATTGGCGCGTTTGGCCAGCGCGTCGGTCAACAGCGCGGCCCAGGTCTTCGGCCCAACCACCCCGTCGGTTTCCAGCCCCTTGGCTTCCTGAAAGGTCATCACGGCGCCCCGCACAAGCGTGTTGAACTGCCCCGCGGCCCACAGATCCGTCAGGGCGCTGGGCGTGTTGGGATAGCTGACCTTCCACGTCCCGCTCGGCGGGCTCAGCACGGCGCGGCGCTGGGCGTTGAGGGTGCCGGGTTCTTCACCGTCGGGCTGAAAGCCGAGCGGCAGGTATCCCAGCTCACCCAGCAGTTGCTGCAGGCGGGTGACGGCGGGGCCCGAGTCTCCCTGCTGCAGCGTCGGGAGGGCGCTCAGCGGGACTTCGACGGATGGATTGTCCGTGCCCGCGGTCGCCGATCCGGAGCCGGCATCCGGCACGGTGCGCGAGTCGCCGGGGCGATCCGGGGTGACGGCGTCGGATGGCTTTCCGCCGGACGGTGGCGGAACGGCGATACCCGGCTGCGCATACGCATCCGAACCTGTCACGGAATTTGGGAGCGGTTTGAGGGTGGTCGGTTGCGCGGTCCCGGAGGGAGTGCACGCGCTCACGCCGAGCATCAGGGTCGCCAGGAGTGCCAGAACGCAGGACCGCACAAACCTTCTCATGGGGTTCGCCCTCTTCCGTCGGCGGGTGACCGGCCAAGGTAACGCCAACCGGTTTCCCGGAGTAGACATTGCTACAGTATTATGCGGACGGAAGGGTTATGTGCTCAGTTTGCGGGACATCGGGATGCGTCTTGCTTCGCCGAGGCACGTGGCGTCGCGGCAACCGATGGATCTCGGTGGGGTGCGGTTCGGATGGGGGAGGGGCGCCGACCGCGTCGGGCCGGGAAGGGCCCGATTGGGGAGGTCAGGCCACCCGGCGATGGTGAGGCACGAGTTGAACGGGCAGGGGGCTCAGTCCGCCTTCCGCTCCGCGTCGAGCCAGGTGTCCGCCCACCGCTGCACCTCGTCCATCACCGGACCCAGACCTTTTCCCTTATCGGTCAACTCGTACTCGATGCGGACCGGGGTTTCCGGATACACCCGGCGTATCAGGATCCCGGCCGCCTCCAGTTCCTTGAAACGCTCGGCCAACATGCGGTCGCTCATGTTTGGAATCATCTCGGAGATATCCTTGAACCGCTTGGGGCCACTCATCAGGGCACGGATGATGAGGCCTGTCCAGCGCTTGCCGAGCAACTCGAACGCCGCCTCAAACTTGGGACACATCTGGGGAAATGCCATGGGGCGTCACTCCTTAACGGTTTCAGTGTAGCACACCCACTTACCTGAAGTCAGTATGCCCCCAGGCCGCCCCGAGTCTGTGCCCCACAAGTCACAGCGATGGACGCATGGTTTGCAGGTGTTGACTTCGCATTTGCCGCCGCAGCGCGGGCAACCACACGGGCGCGGCGCCGCACACCGCCGCACACAGCCCGAGGATGGCGATCATCCGGCCGGGCGCAACCGCTTCGCCGATGGCGCCAAACACCAATTGGCCCATGGGCACCACCACAGTGAACACCGACCCCACCATTCCCCAGACGGTGGCCAGCGATTCGGACGGAATCGCCTTCTGGATGCTGGTGAAAAAGGCGACGTTGACCATGCTCATGCAGAACCCGCCGACCGCGCTCAACACGGCGATGCCGGCCACCCATGGCATCACACCGGTCAGACTCACGCACAGACCGGTGATCATCATGTTGATCACGAGCAGCCGAGGCATCGGGACGCGCCGAGTGACGGCGGTCACTGAGAGACTGCCGGCCAGCTCGCCAATCGCCATGCACGCGTTGACCGCCCCCACGGCGGCGGATCCGCGGTGCAGGGTGTTCGCGATGTACTGCACCAACAGGAGATTCTCCACGCCGATGACAAAGAACGTGTATGCGAGCAGGACGGGCGTGAGCATGCGAACCAGCGGGAATTGCAAAGCCACACGAACGCCGTTGCGGATGCCGAGGAGGAGGTTCGTTCCGGTGAGCGGGCCGCGTTCCTGGGCGGGTTCGTCGACACGGATGACTCCCGAGGTCACCGCGGAGCACAGAAAGCTCACCGCGTCAACGGCGAAGGCGGTCTGAGCGCCAAGCCACCCAATCAGGGTGCCGCCGACGGCGAAGCCGAGCACCTGGGTGATGTTCAGCGCGGTCTGGCTCACCGAGTTGGCCTGCAACAGTTGATCCTCCGGCACCAATCGCTTCTGCAGGACGACGTAGGCGGGGCTGGCGAAGGTGCCCGCGATGGACACCAGGAAGTTCACCAACACCAGCAACCAGGGGGTGCTCAGGTGGCTCGCGGCCGCCACGGTCAGCGCGGTCAGCAGCACGAAGCGCACCAGGTCCGTTCGAATCATGACTCCTCGCTTGGGCCAACGGTTGACGAAGGCGCCTGAGAAGGGGGCGAACACCACCCGGGGGATCACACCCGCGGCCAGAACGAGGGCCATCCAGAGCGAAGAGTTGGTCAAGGTGTGCATCAACCACACGATGGCGATGGTGAACATGCTGTCGCCGAGCCGCGAGATGGCCTGGCCGGTGAAAAAGATGGCAAAATCCCGAATGCGAAAGACGGAGAAGAGGGATCCGGATGATTCGTTCATGAGGTCAACGCTCCTCAGAAGATAGAGTGAAGATGGTCGCTGACCTCAGGATTCTACAAAAACCGGGAAATTCCTTTTTCCCCAATGACAAATTTGGAATCCGAACCTTCATTTTGTATATCGAGGGGCTTCTTTCTCAGTGCCCTGTCCAGACGTGAAACAGATTCTTGGTGGGACCGGGCGGGAAGATGATGTACAGCAGCAGAAAGACCACCAGACCGCTGGCCGCGGTGATGAACCACAGCACCAGCGTCCACGGACCGAGCCGTCGGTGCGCTGAAAAGCGTTCCCGATACGCCGCCCGGAGCGTCAGGATGCCGAGGATGGCCGCGATGGTCGCCAGCACCGAGTGAATCTGCAGGAAGACCTGATAGGGCAGACGCCATGCCGCCGGGCCGCCGAAGGAAGTGTCTCCGACGACGATGGTTTTGAGGACATAGGTCACAAAGAACAGGACGGCCAGCACCGCACCGGCCAACATGAGGCGGCGATGCGACTCCACCCGGCGATGCCGGATCTGGTGCCAGCCGACGGCCATCACCACGGCGCTGGCCAGGATGCACAACTCGTCCAACGAGGCGAGGAACAGTTGCATGCAGGGGGGCTCCTTCCGCACGGGTGATCTCACCCGCATTCTAACAGGAGCCCTCCGATCAGGCAAACCCAGCCAGATCCACTTTTATGCTCGTTCCACAAGGCGGCCTGCCTCCCGGCGGTTCCGCGGGACGCCCCGGGGCAGTGGCCGGTTCCGGTCGTCACATCGGCCGGTTGGCGAGCAGGCGCTGGTGTTCCGTCTTGAAGCAACGGTGGGAGATCACCTGCAGGCCGGCCTGGCGGGCCTTGGCCTCCGCCTCGGGGCTCTCGACACCCGGTTGCAGCCAGATGGCCTTGGCCCCCTTGGCGACGGCGTCCTCCACGATGCGGGGGGCCTGATCCCCGTGTGTGAACACATTCACGATGTCCACCGGCTCGGCGATGGCCTGCACACTCGGGACGGCCTTGTGGCCGAGCACGGAGTCCACATTCGGATTGACCGGGATCACCTTGTATCCCTGCGATTGTTGATACATCGCCACCTGATAACTGGGGCGGCTCGGGTCGTCCACCAGCCCGACGGACGCAATCAGACGGGCATCCGCCATCAGCTGGGCCAGCGCGTCATCCGGAATGCTGTTCAACCGGCACCTCTCCTTCACCGAGGTGTACCGGACGGCACAGGCCATCCGACGGGGCTAGTATGCGCCCCGGCGGGAGCGGTTAGTCGGCGAACAGATGATGGGACGCATGCCGCGCCCCGCCGACCCATCTGCCTTGAGTCATCCCGCCAGGCGCCGGCTCGCTACGGGAGGGCGCGCAGCAGGGCGAACCGTTGGTTGAGCTGGTGCAACCCGTCCACCGTCTGTTGTGTCATCTGATCCATCGCGGCCACCGACCCCGCTTCCTGGCGCGCCTGACCGGCGGAGGCGCCGGTGGCGTCCCGCAATCCGGCCGTGACCGGGGCCATCTGCGTCAGGTGTTGACGCACCTGGTCGGTCGCCGCATTGAGGCGGTCCAGGTCGCGGATGATCTGTTGTTCCGTCTGCCCGATGGCCTCGAGCCTTCCGTTCATCGCCTTCAGGTGCGTCACCGTGCGCGACTGGGACGCCTGCATGTGCTGCAGGGTCTGCGTCAGCTCGCCGAGCGGCGCCAGGGCGTCTCCCGTCTCCTGAACCAGTCCGGAGGTTGCAAGAACGGAGGTTCCAATCTCCACCATTGTCTGATTCATCCTGGTTTGTAAATTCGATTGCTGCGTGAGGCTGTACGCGAAGCTCCCGGCGCCCAGAAGGCCGATGGCCCACAGCAATCCGTTGATCCAGATGGCGCGCATTCCGTCTCCTCCTCTCCTGCATGGTTCCGTTCCGTATCGCCGTGCTCTGCGGGGAGTCGCCGGTCACGGAGGCATGCCGCCGGGTCACGGAAGCATGCCCAGGACCGATCCGAGCGGATCCCCGAGGCCTCCCGCCGTTCCGCCCGTCGACGGACCGCCCGTCGCGCTCGAATCGCCGCCGGGATCCCCGGTCGATCCCGCCGTCGCGCCCTGCCCTGGCGCGGTCTGCCCGGTGTTGGACGAGGTGCCCGCCCCGCCGAGGCCCGCCAGGTTCCCAAGCCCCGAGCCGGCGCCGCCGAGGCCGGAGGTCAGCCCGCCCAGGCGCTGCGTCGCGCCCGTCAGGCCGCCGAGCACCGAGGACAACCCGGATCCACCCGGCAACAGGTGTTGCAGCTGCCCCAGCAGTCGGAACGACTGCTGCGCCGCCGCCAGCTCCTGAAGCAGGGCGTCCAGGCGGGTGTTCAGGGAGGCGGAGGACCGGTTCGCATCGTTCAGCGCACCCAACAGCGCCGTCATGCCGGCGGCGCTCTGCGCCACCGAAGGCGCGACGGCCTCGGCCGCCGCCGCCACCTGATGGGTCAGCACCTGGGTTTGTTTCTGCCGCGCCAGGATGTCCCGCATGGCCGAGACCCCCTGGGCGGTCAGGGTGGCCTGTTCGGTCAACGCGTCCTCCAGGGCGCGGCCCGTCTCCAGCTGTTGTTGCAGCACATTTGCCTGAACATCCAGCTGTTGCAACTCGGTCGCCACCGAAGACACGGCGTCGGACAGGTGGCGCGTGCTCTGGTACACCTGTTGCGTGGATTGCGCCAGGGTCGCCACCTGCTTGAGCGGAGCCAAGGCGTCCACACCGCGAACGGGAGCGGCGGTGGTCGTCGCCCACGTGACGGCGCCGACGGCAAGAAGTCCAGCCACCGCGCCGACGGCCACCGGTTTGGTCATCACGATCCGCTGCATCCACACTTCACCTCCTCACGCTTGAACGCTCACGGGAGAAACGCCGTCTTCGCGTTCATGTCCTCCAGGTCGCGGTTGATCTGCACCTGATCCGATGCCATGGACCGCAGTTGCGCCACCACATCCGCGTTCATCCGCTGCAGGTCCTGCACCTGCGCCAGCAGGGCCTGTGCCGTGGCGGCCGCCTGGCGAATCTGGGCGTCCGACGCCTGGGTCGATCCCGTCAGCGCCGCGGCGTCCTTCTCAATCCCGGCGACGGTGTCCGCGAGCACCATCAGCCCCTGGTCCATGTGGGCCGTCGTCGCCTCAATCTGCCCGAGCACGTTCTGCATCTCGGCCGTCGTCGCGGAAAGATGCGGCAGGCCGGCGACGCTCGATTTCATCTGGCCGCTCTGCCCCTGCGCCCGGGCCACCTGCTGCTGGAGTTCGGCCGATCTCGCGGCCATGTCGTGCTGCAGCCCAACCTGAAGTAGCCCGTTGATCCCGAGCCCCGCCAGGCACACCACCACCAGCACCTTCGGCGTCGAAAACGCGCGCCGCAGTCCCGCGCGCACAAATTCTGCCTTCATGGATTCGCCTCCTCACCGAAGAAGGCCCGGAATCTTCTGATCCATTTGATGAACCTGCTCCCGCATGTCGGCCAGGTTGCCCGCGTCCGCGCGGACCATCTGCTGCAGGTCCCCCACGTGCGGCCCCAGTTGGCCGAGGGTGTCCTTCAACTGAGCCAGCGTGCCGGCGATGTCGCCGAGCGTCGCCTGGCCGGTGCGTCCGGCCGCCGCCAGTTGATCATTGATCTGCCGGGTCGACGCGTTGAGCTGGTCGATTTGGGTGATGTTTTGATCGATGGCCTGGGTCACCTGGAGCGTCGCCCTCAGCTGGGCCAGGGCGGCGTCCGACGTGGATTGCATCTGCTTCAGCGCGCCGTTTTTCTCAATCACCGCCGCCTGAATATCTCCCAGCTGACGAGTGGCGTTGAGGCTCGTGCGCAGCCCGGCGTCAATCCTGGCCACGTAGTAGGTCGTGACCACCTGTTGAGCCAGCAGAGCGGCGAGCCCGGCGCTCGCGACGTATCCCAACACGCGCAGGATGGGCATGGTGTATCCCTCCCGTCCTCAGGGAATCGACTGGTTGACGGCGTGTGTCCGCCGGTCGGCTTCGTCCAGTTTACCGGCCATGGTGCGATTGACGTCCGTGAGCTGCGCGGCGGCCGACACCACCTGGCCGGAGGTGGTCCGCATGGTGCCCAGATTCCGGGCCTGGGTGTTTGATGCGGCTCCGATGCGGTTCATGTCCGATTGCATCGCGCGGGCGAGGGTGAGGAACTGCTGGCTCAAGTCGACCTCCTGACGGCTCAGGTCGTTCAGGCGGGCGAGCGTCTGTTGATCCCGTGCGACGCTGGTGTTGACCTGCTGCAGGGACCCGACCATGTCCCCGGTCCGCCCGGCCAGCTGGTCGATGTCCCGCAGGTGGTTGAGAATGTCCCGGTTGGCTCCGTTGATGCCGTCGTTGGTTCCGGCCATCTGCCGCACCAAGCCCGGGATGTTCCACAGGGCCGCCGGACCGTGGACCGCCGCCTGCACCGCCGCGGCCGCCGCGACACCGCACAGGGCGATCCCGCCGGCCACCGCCCATCGCCGCCGGCGACGCGCGCTCGCGGCAGGCGCCTCCGCGACGGGATGGTCCGCCGCCTCCGCGACGGAGTTGGCGGGTCCGACGGTGTTGGTCCCGGGCACGGGGGTGTTGGTCCCAGGGCCAGCGGTGTTGGACCCCGGTGCGGTGTCTTCCGCGAAACGGATGTCTGGCGGCGCGGAGCCCGCCACCGCGGCGGCGGGGACCCCCGGTCCACTGCGGTGTCCCGTGCCCGGGGGTGGGGCGGGGGCGCGGGGGACGTCGGGATCGAAGATGGGAATCCCCTCCGTGCCTTCGTACATCCGCTCGATGGCGTCTCCGTACCGCTGCATGATGATGCGGTTGCGCACCTTGAGCGTCGGGGTGAGCTGCCCTCCCTCCACGGAGAACTCCTCCGGCAACAGCAGGGCGCGTTTGGGCTGTTCAAACGACGCAAACGGTTCCACCGCGCGCCGGATCTCCTGTGCAAACAGAGCGCGCACCTGCGGGGTCGCGATCCAATCCGCCGGGCCTCCGGTCAGGTGGAGCCGCTGCGCGAGCTGGGTGAGGGCGCCGAGGTCCGGGGAGACCAGGCAGGTGACGTACTTGCGGCCATCCCCGATGAGCACGGCGCTGGAGACGTACGGGCTGAGGGCAATGGCGGTCTCCACGGGTGCCGGGGCGACATTCTTGCCGGTTGCGAGCACCAGGATGTTCTTCTTGCGGTCGACAATCCGCAGGTACCCGTCCTCCAGCACGGCGATGTCTCCGGTGTGCAGCCAACCGTCCTCCAGCGCCTTCGCCGTCTCCTCGGGCGCCCGGTAGTAGCCCTGCATGACGTTCGGGCCGCGCACGAGCAGCTCTCCGTCCTCGGCAATGCGGATCTCCACTCCCGGGATGGGCACGCCGACCGTGCCGGGCCGGTTGGCATCCGCCGGGTTGGCGGCGATCACCGGTGCGGCCTCGGTCATCCCGTACCCCTCGTGCACCGGGATGCCGGCACGGGTGTAGAACCTTGCGATCTCGGGGCTGAGCGCGGCACCGCCGGAGACAATGACGCGCAGCCTTCCACCGAGCCCCTGGCGCAGTTTTTCGTACACCAGCCGATTGACCAGTCGGTAGGTCAGGCCCGTGGTTTCGTCGCGATCGAGACCCGCTCGCAACACCCGGCGGACGGGCGCGGGGAGCCGGCCGAGCTGCTCCTGGATGCCGGTGTACACCTTCTCCAAGAGCCGCGGGACGGTGATCAGGATGGTCGGGCGCACTTCCGTCAGGTTTTGCCGCAGGGCGTCGATGGACTCGGCGTAGGCGACGGTGGCTCCGGAGGAGAGGGCGGCGAACTGGCCGACGGTCCGCTCGAAGATATGGGATAAGGGCAGGTAGGACAGTGAGACATCGTTCGGATCCACCGGCAGGATCTGCAGGCACGCCTCGACGTTGCTGACGATGTTGCGATGGGAGAGCATGACGCCCTTGGGATGGCCCGAGGTCCCCGAGGTGTGGACGATGGTCGCCAACGCCTCGTCCGGGATGACGGACGGATTGACCGGTTCCGTGGTGAACGGCGGCTGGCCCAGGCGCACCACGTCCCAGAACGGCAGCCAGCGCCGATTCGGGGTTCGCGGCATGGTCTCGTGGCGCATGACGACGGACAGGCGAATGCGCTCCGGCCAGGGATCCATCACCTTCTGGTACTGCGCGGCGTCCTCCAGGATGATGTGGCTGACCTCGGCGTTCTCGAGGATGTACAGCACCTGGTCGCGCGGGAGCGTGGGATACACCGGGACGACGACGGCGCCCAGGGCGAGCAGGGCGTAGTCCGCGATGGCCCACTCCGGCCGGTTGGTCGCGAGGAGCGCGACCCGGTCTCCGCGCCGGACGCCGCACTTCCGGATGCCCGCGGCGAAGTCTTGGATGTGCTCCCAGACCGTTCCGTAGGTCATCACCTGCCACCGGCCGTCGGTCTTGTGCATCAGGCACGGGTGGTCCGGATCCCGGAGGACGGCCCTTTCCAACGACTGCACGAGGTTCACGGGGGTACCTCCCTTCACAGGCGGGTGTGGGTCTTCTATACCATTCGCCGCCGGTGGCGGTTTTGTGACACTTCCGATTGGGAAAATTCCGATAGGTTCAGCGAGCGGGCGTCCGGATGGCGGACAGGACGTAGCGGTGGAGGAAGAACTCCACGACACCGAGGGCGAGGGTGACGGTCACCGCGCGTTCGAGGGTCATGTGCGTTGCCGGCCACAGCCGGGCCACCCCCCACAGGATGGCGGTCATGCCGAAGAAACCGATGAGCAGCGGGGGCACATTGCCGTAGCGCACCACGAGCGTGGCGTCGCCGATCACGCCGGTGACGGTCAGCACCAGGACGGTGAGGACAAGCGGCCACGCGGACGGGTACAAATCGGGCCAGAGGACGCGGGCCGCGGACAGCACGAGGGAGAAGAGGACCAGTTTGGCGATGGCGTTACGGAGGGAGACCTCCGCCAGACGTGCGCGGTGCGCGGTCACGGTCATGGCCCCTTTCGCTGAGGATTCGGGTCTTCCAAGGAAGATCTTGCGCGGGGGGACACGGGTTATGCGGGCCGGGCGGGGATTGGCCGGGTTGGTTGCAGGTCCCTCGCCGGGCACGCATGCGAAGGCCATGCCCGGGCGAAGATGAGAAGCGTTCCACCAAGGAGAGGGAGGTTGTGATCATGCCTTTGATGATCCACGAGGCGTGTGAACTGAACGAGCTTTTGATGAGCTGTGTCAACTCCATCAACAGCATGGGGTTGTTCCTCAGCCAGGTGCGGTGCCAGGAGCTGAAGGGCATTCTTGAGAAGCACATGGCGGCGCACATTCAGGACTACAACATGAAGGTCGAGTGGGCCACCAAACAGACCAGCAACCAGAAGTTGGCGGTCCCCGCCATGCCGCAGGCGACGGCGGGTGGCACGCACAACCTGGCGCAGCCGGTGACCCCCAACCCGCAGATGACGGCATTGGACGACCGCGCGATTGCGACGTCCTACCTGTTGACCCTCAAGCGCGCGGGCCGCGACTACGCCTGGGCGGCGATGGAGTGCACGGACCCGCAGCTGCGGACGTTCCTCGAGGACGCCTTCACCATGTGCTGCCGTCATGCGTACGAGGTGTCGCAGTACATGATCAAAAAGGGGTACTACCCGACGGAACAGGCGCCGGCGACGTACATGCAGCGGCTGGGCCAGACGTATGCGCCGGTGCGGGAGCTGGCCGGCGTGCACTAAGTCCACGGGGGGAGCGGGCGGTGGACGGTGAACCACCAAGCCGTCCGCCGCACGCCACGAAACGGTTGAGAAGCGGGAATTGTGCGATGAGGCGGCTCTGACGAGGAGCCGCCTCTTTACATGGGAAGGGTGCGTCGAGGCGCGGGGGCGGCGTGGAAGATTGAGGGCGAGCGGTGGCGGGATTTGGAGGCGGGGCGGGATGGTTGCGCGCGATCGCGCCTGGTTTATGTAAACCGGTTGAAGTTGCCGTTGACGAACTTTGACGTACACCGTGTCCCAGCGTTACTTTCAATCCGTAAGTAAATCATCAAATCTCCGGAGGTGTCGCGAGATGAAGTGGCGGAACTGGTTGAATGCCATTATCGGTGTCTGGTTCATCATCGCGCCCTGGGTGCTCGGCGTCTCGGATGTGGCGGGAGCCGTCTGGACGAGCGTCATCTTTGGCGCCATCCAGGTGATTGCCTCCGTCTGGGCCGCCTACGTGGAGGAGCCCAGCTGGCGCACCTGGCAGAACTGGGTGTCCTTCCTGACCGGCGTGTGGTTCATCCTGCAGCCGTTTGTCCTGCCCCTCTCCGGCAACGCGGGGGAGACGTGGACCAGTGTGATCCTCGGCATTGTCACCGCGGTGCTCAACCTGTGGACCATGTGGGAAGGGGCCAATGGGCACAGCACCGGTGGGAAGGCCAACGCGTGACGGCTACCGACTTGAAAGGCTTGCGCCCGCCCCGGGCGGATGTGCGGAACCGGGTGTCCGCCGCCTCCCTTCGGGCGGGCTCTTTTGTCCGGTGGCATCCGGTGAAAGATTTCCAGCCGCAGACGGTTGACGCTCGCAGCCACCGATGGTATATTAGCTTCTGTCCGGCGCAGCCGACGGAATGTAGCTCAGGTGGTAGAGCGCACGGTTCGGGACCGTGAGGCCGCAGGTTCGAGTCCTGTCATTCCGACCAATGGGAGAACACCCGCTTCCTCCGGGAGGCGGGTGTTTTCGTCTTGTCCTGGGCACAGACGGGGAGGGGAATGGATGAACACGGTGCAGTGGGCGTTGCTCGGGGTGGTCATTGTCCTGCAGGTGGCGTTGTGGGTGCGGATGGCCGGGAAACCGGCGGGAAGGCATGCGCTGGATGGCGAGATGCGGCGGGAACTGGATCTTCTGCGTTCGGAGGTGGCCGGCGCCATCGAGCGGGCCGTCGCGGGGGTGCGCCAGGAGTACGCCGCGCAGGCCAAGCTGTTGCGCGAGGAGCTGGCCGGGCAAATCCAGCGCCTGTCCGAGGCGACGCAGGCGGGCTTCGGCCGGATGACAAGCCAGGTCAACGAGGCGACCGCTTATCAGCTCCATCGCATGGGAGAGCAACAGCGGGTGTTGCTGGAGGCATTCGCGGGGCAACTCAAGCATCTTGCCGATACGAACGAGCAGCGGCTCGAGGCGGTGCGTCAGGTGGTGGACGCGCGGCTGCGCCAACTCCAGGAGGACAACAGCCGGCAGATGGAGCGCATGCGCCAAACCGTCGACGAGAAGCTGCACGCCACGCTCGAGCAGCGGCTGGCGGCGTCGTTCCGGCAGGTCAGCGATCGGCTCGAAGCGGTCCACAGAGGGCTTGGCGAGATGCAGTCGCTGGCGGCGAACGTGGGGGATCTCAAGCGGGTGCTGACCAACGTCAAGGCGCGGGGGACATTCGGCGAGGTGCAGCTCGAGATGCTGCTTGCGCAGCTGCTGTCGCCCGAGCAGTACGAGAAGAATGTCGCGGTGCGGGCGGGATCGAACGAGCGGGTGGAGTTCGCCATCCGTCTGCCCGGACAGGGAGGGGCCGACGCGGTGTACCTGCCCATCGACTGCAAGTTCCCGATGGAAGACTACCAGCGGATGCTCGACGCTCAGGACGCGGGGGACGCGGCCGCCTTTCAGGAGGCGGCGCGGGCGTTGCACCAGCGCATCCGGGCGGAGGCGCGGTCCATCCACGACAAGTACATCCAACCGCCCCACACCACCGACTTCGCGCTCATGTACCTGCCGACGGAGGGGCTGTTCGCGGAGGTCCTGCGCCAATCGGGGCTGGCGGAGGCGATTCAACGCGAGTACCGGGTGGTTCTCGCCGGGCCCACCACGCTGACGGCCCTGCTCAACAGCCTGCAGATGGGCTTTCGGACGCTGGCGATTCAGAAGCGCTCGAGCGAGGTGTGGGAGCTGCTCGGCGCCATCAAGGCGCAGTTCGGGACCTTCGGGGAGCTCTTGCAAAAGACGCAGAAGAAGCTGCAGGAGGCCAGCCGTTCCATTGAAACGGCGACGCGCCGCACGCGGACGATTGAACGCCGCCTCGAGCGGGTGCAGGAACTGCCGGCGGAGGAGGCGGCGCGCCTTCTGCCGCCCGACCCGGACACGGCGGCGGAGGAGGCCTGACCGTCTTTTGGCCGATGTCCTATAATGAGAAAGGCGTGGGATCCACAACCGCGGAAGGTGGAATGCTTGTGTTCACAGCGACGCCGGAGGTCGACGGCATTCTCGCCGGGCTCAACTCGATGCAGCGCAGGGCGGTCGAGCACACGGAGGGGCCGCTGCTGATCCTGGCCGGGGCGGGCAGCGGCAAGACGAGCGTGTTGACGCGGCGCATCGCGTACCTCATCGGGACCCGGCGGGCGGCGCCGTGGGGCATCCTGGCGATCACGTTCACCAACAAGGCCGCGCGGGAGATGCGGGATCGCATCGAGGGGTTGGTCGGGCCCATCGCGCAGGACATCTGGGCCATGACGTTTCACGCCATGTGCGTGCGGGTTCTTCGGCGCGACATCGACCGGCTTGGATACGAGCGCGGGTTCACCATCCTCGACGATGGGGATCAGCTGGCGACGGTCAAGCGCATCCTGGCGGACCTCAACCTCGACAGCAAGCGCTATGAGCCGCGGGCTGTGCTGTCGTTCATCAGCAGGGCGAAAAACGAGCTGCGCACGGCCGCCCAGGCGCGCGACGCGGCGGCCGGCCCGTTTGAACGGGCGGCGGGGGACGTGTACCTGGAGTACGAACGGCGGCTGAAGGCCAACCAGGCGCTGGACTTCGACGATCTGATCCTGAGGACGGTGCAACTGTTTGAGCAGGCGCCCGACGTGTTGGCCTTCTACCACCGCCGTTTTCAATACATTCACGTGGATGAGTACCAGGACACCAACCACGCCCAGTACCGGCTGGTGCGCCTGCTGGCCGACGGGCGGCGCAACCTGTGCGTGGTCGGCGACTCGGATCAGTCCATCTACGGCTGGCGCGGCGCGGACATTCAGAACATCCTCCAGTTCGAGCGGGACTACCCGGACGCGGCGGTCATCCGGTTGGAGCAGAACTATCGTTCGACCAAGCGCATCCTCGCCATCGCCAACCGGGTCATCCAGAACAACCTGGAGCGCAAGGAGAAGAACCTGTGGACCGACAACCCGGAGGGTGAGCCGGCGACGGTGTACCGCGCTCCGGACGAACGGTCGGAGGCGCAGTACATCGTCGCCAAGATGGAGGCGTATCGGCGGCAGGGGCGCAGCTGGAGCGACATGGCGGTCCTGTACCGTGTCAACGCGCAGTCGCGCGTGATTGAGGAGGCGTTGCTTCAGCAGGGGATCCCGTACCGCATCTTCGGTGGCGTGAAGTTCTACGACCGCAAGGAGATCCGGGACATCCTCGCGTATCTCCGCCTACTTTACAACCCGGCCGACGATCTCAGCCTGCGGCGCATCATCAATGTGCCCAAGCGGGGCATCGGGGAAGGGACCGTGGACAAGCTTGAGCAGTGGGCGGCCGCGCACGGCACCCCGTTGTTGGATGCGTGCCGCCGGGCGGCGGAGGCGGGGGTGTCGGGCAAGGCGCTCAAATCCATCGGACAGTTTGTCGAGACCCTGGACCAGCTGCGCCAGATGCAGCCCTTTTTGTCGGTCACCGAGCTGACGGAGCAGGTGCTGGAGCGCACCGGGTACCGCCTCGCGCTGGCCGCCGAGCGGACGTTGGAGGCGGAGGCGCGGGTGGAGAACCTGGACGAGTTCCTGTCGGTCACGCGGGAGTTCGACATTCGCCGGGAATCGGTGCGCTCGGGCCCGGCGGCAGGCCCGCTTTCCGATCCGTTGGCCGATCCGGCGACCGCCCCGTTGGCCGGCCCGGTTTCCGATCCGCCGGCTGACTCGGGGTTCGGCCTGGACAATCCGCTCGGCGAATTCCTGGCCGAGGTGGCGCTGTTGGCAGACACCGATCTCAACCAGGGCAAACCGGATTCCGGCACCGAGGAGAACAAGGTGTCGCTGATGACACTGCACGCGGCCAAGGGACTGGAGTTCCCCATCGTGTTCATGCCCGGGATGGAGGAGGGGCTGTTTCCCCATACACGGGCGCTCGACTCGCCCAAGGAGATGGAGGAGGAGCGCCGCCTGTGCTACGTGGGTGTGACCCGCGCGCGGGAGAAGCTGTACCTGTCGGCGTGCGCGACCCGCACCATCTTCGGACAGTTCCGGAGCTGTGTCGCGTCGCGGTTTCTCGCGGAGATGCCGCCCGAGCACCTGGAGGTGGACAACCCCGCCGCCGGCCGCCGCACTCTGTGGGCGCCAAGGCCCGGCTCGAGCGGCAGGACGGACGCCGAAACTCCGGCCGACACCCGGTCCGGGCCGCGGGGGGCCGGGGGCGGACCCCTGCAAGCTGCCGGGGCGGCCGGGAGCCCAACCCCGACCGGGGACGGGGTGGCCGCGGCGGACGGGTTCTCGCCGGATCGGAGCGCCCGGTACCGCCCGGGAGACAAAGTGGAGCATCGCAAGTGGGGCCGCGGCACCGTCGTCGAGGTGCATGGACCCGAGGAGGACCAGGAGCTGACCGTCGCTTTTCCGGCTCCCACCGGGATCAAACGGCTGGCGGCGCGATTTGCTCCCATCCGAAAAGCGGATTCGCCTCTCCGGTGATTCGGAAGGCAAAGGAGGAGGCCGCATGACCATCGCAGTGCCCGCAACCGAGGCCGAGGCGCGCGCTCGCGCCGAGGTGTTGCGCGAGACCATTCGCCATCACGACCACCAATACTACGTGTTGGACCAGCCGGAGATCTCGGATGCCGAGTACGACCAGCTGATGCGTGAGCTCGCCGCTATCGAGGCGGCGTATCCGGCGCTGGTCACGCCGGACTCTCCGACACAGCGCGTGGGCGGCCAACCGGCCGAGGGGTTCGCCAAGGTGCGCCACGAGATCCCCATGCTGTCGCTGGCCAACGCGTACAGCCCGGACGAGCTGCGCGATTTCGACCGCCGTGTGCGGGAATCCTCCGGCGGGCCCGTGCGGTACGTGTGCGAGCTGAAGATCGACGGGTTGGCGGTGAGCCTTCGCTACGAGGCGGGCCGGCTGGTGCGCGGGGCCACGCGTGGAGACGGCGAAATCGGTGAGGACATCACCGCCAACATCCGCACCATCCGCGCCGTGCCGCTCGTCCTAAGGCAACCGGTGACCATCGAGGTGCGCGGCGAGGCGTACATGCCCAAGCCCGCTTTCGCGCGCCTCAACGAGCAGCGCGAGGCGTCGGGCGAGCCGCTGTTCGCCAATCCGCGCAATGCGGCGGCGGGATCGCTCCGCCAGCTCGATCCGAGGGTCGCCGCCTCCCGCCGCCTGTCCGTGTTCACCTATGCCCTCGCGGAGGCGGACCCGCCCGCCCCCGTGTCCACCCACAGCGAGGCGCTCGAATGGATGGCCCGGCTGGGGCTGCCGGTCAATCCGACCTTCGCGGTGTACGACGACATCGAGGAGGTCATCCGGCACATCGAGGCGTGGGCGCAGAAACGCCACGAGCTCCCCTATGCCACCGACGGCATGGTCATCAAGGTCGATTCGCTGGCTGTTCAACAGACCCTCGGCGCCACGGCCAAGAGCCCGCGCTGGGCCGTCGCCTACAAGTACGCCGCCGAGCAGGCGGAGACGGTGTTGCGCACCATCGAGCTGAGCGTCGGCCGGACGGGGGCGGTGACGCCGACCGCCGTGTTCGATCCGGTCTTTCTCGCCGGCACGACGGTGACCCGCGCATCGTTGCACAACGAGGACCTGATCCGCGAGCGGGATATCCGCATCGGGGACCTCATCGTGGTTCAGAAGGCGGGGGATATTATTCCCGAGGTGGTTCGGTCGTTGCCGGAGCGGCGCACCGGGGATGAGGTCCCGTTCCGCATGCCCGACCGGTGCCCGCGTTGCGACCAGCCGCTGCACCGCCTGCCGGATGAGGTGGCGTGGCGCTGCATCAACCCCGCCTGCCCGGCGCTCATCCGCGAGGCCCTGATTCACTTTGCCTCGCGTGACGCGATGAACATCGTCGGCCTCGGCGAACAGTGGATCGACGCGCTGCTCGAACACGGGTTGGTGCGCGACGCGGCCGATCTGTACCGCCTGACCAAGCCCCAGCTGCTGCAGCTGGAGCGGATGGGGGACAAACTGGCGAGCAACCTGCTCGATTCCATTGAGCGAAGCAAGGGCAACTCGTTGGAACGGCTCCTGTTCGGCCTCGGCATCCGGCTGGTGGGGGAGAAGGCCGCCAAAACGCTGGCGCGCCATTTCGGTCATCTCGACGCCCTCATGGCGGCGGACGAAAACACCCTGACCGAGATCCGGGAGATTGGGCCGAAGATGGCGGAGAGCATCGTCACCTACTTCCGGGGGGAGGGGGCGCGCTCGCTCATCCAGCGCCTCAAGGAAGCGGGCGTCAACACGCAGTACCTCGGCGCGGACGGGCCCGGGGCGCGAAGCGATCTGCCCTGGAGCGGGCGGACGTTCGTGCTCACGGGAACGCTAGAGGCGATGGACCGGAAGGAGGCGGCCGCCTGGATTGAACGCTTCGGCGGCAGCGTCGCCGGCAGCGTGAGCCGGAAGACCAGCGTCGTGGTGGCCGGGGAGAAGGCGGGATCGAAATTGGACAAGGCGAGAGCGCTGGTGGACAGCGGACAGGCACCCGAACTCGCCATCTGGGACGAGGCGGACTTTCTGTCCGCGCTGCGGGCGCTCGGCGCCGAGCTGTAACGCCGACAGAGGGCGCCGTCGAGTTCGCGGGAGACCCGATGGCGAGATCCGGAGGCCGCCGGGTTTGGGGTGGCCGCGTGATCCGAATGGGCGCTGCGATCCGGCTGGCCGCGGTGATCCGGATGACCGCCGGGGGGCAGCGGATGGTGGGACGCCAGGTCTTATGG
>NZ_JAIMAV010000148.1 GCF_023511815.1 Alicyclobacillus sp. | reverse complement strand
CTGAAGGCCACCCTCTTCGATCACCAGTTGAGCGGCTTTCGGTGGCTGGTTCGACAATGGGACCAGGGGGCGGGGGGGCTACTCGCCGACGACATGGGACTGGGCAAAACGGTGCAGGTGATTGCGCTGCTCGCCCACCTTCACGAGCAGGGGCAACTGGCGCCCACCTTGCTCGTGGTGCCCCTCGCGCTGATGGACACGTGGCGTGAGGAGCTGGCCAAGTTTGCGCCAACGCTGCCGGGACCGTATCTGCATCTAGGGCCGGGCCGCGTGCGCAACGTGGAATGGTTGCAGCACCAACCTCTGACCCTGACCACCTATGACACGTTGCGGCGGGATCAACTGCTGTTTGGGAAGGTGAAGTACCGCGCCATCATCTGTGATGAGGCGCAGACCGCGAAGGCGCACAGCAGCCAGCGCTCCCACGCTCTGCGAGCGATGCAGGGGCACCTGCGGTTGGCGATGACTGGGACGCCGGTGGAGAACCGGCTCGAGGAACTGTGGACCATCATGGATTTCGTGCAACCCGGGCGCTTGGGCTCGCTCAAGGCGTTTCGGGAGACCTACGGGAGGGGCCAGGCGATGCCGGAACTCTTCGAGAAGATCCGCCCGCATTACCTGCGGCGCACGAAGGAAGAGGTCCTGGCGGACAAACTGCCGCAAAAAACCGTGCAGGTGATGTATGTGGATTCGTCGGCGGAACAGCAGGCCTACGCCCGAGCCATTGTGACCGAAGTGCATCACAAGCGCATCCATCCGCTGCAGGCGCTGGCGCGCCTGCGCCTGCTGTACGCCCATCCGGGCGCCGTAACCCAGCGGCTGGCGGGATTGCCGCCGGAACGGGTGCCCAAATTGGAGGCGGTGCTTCGCATCCTCGATGCCGTCCGGGAGCGTGGAGAAAAGGCGCTCATCTTCACGGAATCCCGACGCGTGCAGGCCCTTTTGGTGGAAGCCCTCATGCGCCGCTACGGCGTCCCGGAGGTGCCGGTCATCAATGGGGAGTCCACCCATCGTCAGGCGATGGTGACCCAGTTCAACGCGGCGCCCGGCTTTCGGGTATGCATCCTGTCTCCGCGCGCCGCCGGGGTGGGCTTGACCTTGACCTCCGCCAACCATGTGATTCACTACACCCGTTGGTGGAATCCAGCGGTGGAGAACCAGGCGACCGACCGGGTGTACCGCATCGGGCAAACCCGTCCAGTGACGGTGTATCACGTCATCACCAAGGACCCGGCCAACTTCCCGAAAGGGACCGTGGAAGAGCACATCCACGCCCTGCTGGAGGAAAAGCAGGACCTGGCGCGCCAGGTGCTCGTGCCCTTTGACGTCCGCAGCGTGCAGGACCAGGTGATGCGGGCGATGTTTGGGGGGGAAGCTCCGAGCGAAGGATGAATGTCTGACGGGTTCGTCGATGGTTTCGGCAGTCAATAGGCCGCTGTCCCGTGCGCTGAAACATGTTCCACCCAGAAATTTTCTTCTCTACAAGGAGAACTCGTAGCACATAGAGAATCTTGTATCGGGCCAATGAGCGGGGGCAACACCAGTAGACACGGAGGAGGGTCTGACTTGCCCACGATTTTGGATAGCTGTACGCCGCGCCCAGAAATTCTTGCGGGTACGTTTAATCCCGAGGTGTTTACGGCGTCCCTGGGGCCGGTACTGGCCTATTATCGCAAGGGTGAGCGCCGATTGGATGCGTTGTATCTGGATGCGGAGGCGTTTTTCCGTGATGCCACGTATCCAACGGATGGCTTGCGCACGACATTGAGAGAGGTCTTCGCCCGTCTCCAGGGAGACATGGGGGTCCCAGCGATTCATCGGTTAGAGACCGGATTTGGCGGGGGCAAAACCCACACGCTCATCGCCTGCACGCACGTCGCCTACCGTGGGCGCGAGTTGGAAGGTGTGGTGCGGGGTGTGTTGGACCCCGCTCTCCTCCCGGAGCCAGGCTCTGTTACAGTAGTCGGTGTGGCGGGGGATGAGATCCCTGTTCACCGGTCGCAGGGAACGACATTGGTTCCCTATACCTTGTGGGGCGAGATCGCCTATCAGGTTGGGGGAGAGGCCCTGTACCGTGAGGTGGAGGCGGAGGCCACTTCGTACGCGGCGCCGGGTCAGCCGTACTTTGAACGAGTGTTTGGCGGACGGCGCGTTCTGCTCATGTTGGATGAGCTGGCGCAGTACGCCGCACGGTTGGAAGCCGCCCGCCCGGATGGTGCGAGTCAATTGGCCGCGTTCTTGATGGGCCTAAACGGGTATGTCCGCACGCATGACCGCATTGCCGTCATCGTGACCCTGGCCAGTGCTACGGACGCGTTCTCGAGGCAGACGAAGCGATTGGTGGAATTGTTGAGCCAGGTCCGCGGGGACGCGGTGCGTGAGGATGACGCCGTGGTCATCGGTGAACGTGCACACAAAGACGTGATGAGTGTCACGGCGCGGGACGCAGTCCAGGTGACGCCGGTGATGCCGCACGAGATTACGTCCGTATTCGCGAAGCGATTGTTCGTGCGGATCGACAGAGATGCGGCGCAAGCAGTAGCGGACGAGTACATGCAGTTGTATCGGCGCAACCAGTCCCTGTTGCCAGACGAGGCGGTCCAGGACGGGTTTCACGCGCGAATGGTCGCGACCTACCCATTCCATCCGACACTGGTCGATTTTCTCAATGAGAAGCTGGCGACTGCGGAGAATTTCCAGAAGACGCGCGGTGTATTGCGTGTCCTGGCGCTGGTGACCCGCCATCTTTGGCGGACGGGTCACGCTGCGCCGATGATTCACACGTGTCACTTGGATCTCCGTTCTCGAGATGTGACGGAGGAGATCTTGGGACGCACAGGCAGCTCCGACCTGCTGTTCATCCTGCACGCGGACGTCGGGGGGGCGGACTCAAATCGGTTGGAGATTGGGCAGAGCAACGCCCAGCTGTTAGACCGGAAAAACCCGCATCCCGAGGGATATGCCCTCTATGAGTTGACGTGGAAGACCGTCTTCCTCAATAGCCTTGTCGGTCGTCAGGAGGGCTTGGCGTCCAACGTCTTTGGCGTCACAGAACAAGACGCCATTTTCCAGACGA
>NZ_JAIMAV010000147.1 GCF_023511815.1 Alicyclobacillus sp. | reverse complement strand
GTGGAGGATCAGGCGACCGACCGGGTCTTTCGCATCGGCCAATCGCAGCAGGTGCAGGTGCATCGGATCCTGTGTCCGGGGACATTGGAGGAGCGGATCGATCAGATGATCACCCACAAGCGCGCCCTGACCCGCGCGATTGTGGGATCGGGCGAAGGGTGGCTGACGGAGCTGGACGACGAGACGCTCAGGGGTCTGTTCACGCTGGATGAGGCGGCGGCGGTGGGGGAGGTGGACGGATGAACCTGCACCGGGCCCATCCGGGACCCTGGGGATGGGACCTGGTCCTGGAATGTCTGCGGCCCGCGGCGAGGCGAAGCCGTGCACCGCGGCTCAACCGCGTCGGGGAGTGGTCGGTGGCGTGTCGGGAGATTCGCGCGCGGATCTCCGGCTGGTCAGGACAGGATGCGGCGGTGGTGGTGCCGTGTCCCGACTGGTGGCCGCCCCACCTGGACGCGGTGGCGCGATGGTTCGTGTTTCGGCCCGATTGGTCGGCGGCCCTGCGCACCGGCCTCTGGCCGGCGGATCTGTTGGAGCACCTGGCATCGCGCGGACGCTGGTTGCTTCCGGACGCGGCGGTGGCGGAACGCGTGGCCGCGGGGGCGCGCTGCGACCAGTGCGGCGAGCGGGGGTGTCCGCACGTGACGGCGCTCGTTCAGGGCATTGCCCAGGAGGTGTCGGCGCAGCCGCAGCGGGCCCTGGTCTACGTCGGCCTGGAACCGGAGGTGCTGTTCCGCCGCGTGCATGCGCTGTCCGCCGAGTGGCTCGCGGCCAACGCGGCGGACGCGCCGCCGCACGGGGTGGGTGCGGGTCCCGCGGCGGAGGCGCCGCCGGATGCGCCCTGGAGTGCCGATGACCGGGCGAAGACACCCCCCTGGGCGCGGGAGGAAGACCCCGGTGTCCCGGTGGAGGGGGATGCGCCGCCGTTGCCGGATGCGCGCTTTGACACGGCGCGCATCCGGGCGTTGTGCGCGCGCTACAGGGCGTGGGTGTGGGGCCCGTCCGGTGTGGCGGACGAGTGGGCGGATGAGCCGGCGGACGGGTCCGCGCCCTCCGGAGACGGTGGCTGAATTTCGGATCCGGCGAGCGCCTGTCGCGCGAACCACCCGAGGAGAACGGCGAGCACGCCGACCGAGAAGAGGAAACCTGCGCCCATGCGGGAGACACCTCGATTCCGAACCCCGGTGCGCCCCGGTGACCCCGGGGCGCCGTTCATTCCAATAGACGATGCCCTCCCTGAAAATGTTGCAAACGGAAAACTATCAGACTTCGGATTTTTGAACAACTCCCTGCGGATTTTTCGATTCCGGCCCGTACAGGCCGACTTCTATAATACAGACATCCTGCAAGCGGTTTCATCCGCGGGAGATTCAGAGGGGGGTTCCGGATGATGAAACGGGCGGCGCAATGGCTCGTCCCGGCCGCGGTGGCCCTGGTCGCGGTCACCGGATGCGGCGGCGGGAGCGGTGGCACGGCGCAGAACACCGCCAGCAACAGCAATACAGGCGCGAGCGGGAGTGGCCAGACCATCACGCTGCGCATCTCCTGGTGGGGAGATCAGACCCGCGCCAATCTGACGCAACAGGTCATCGATCTCTATGAAAAGTCGCACCCGAACATCAAGATTCAACCCGAGTTCACCGGATACTCCGGATACCAGCAGAAGCTGACGACGGAGGCAGCCGGGAACAACCTGCCGGACATCATGCAGATGAACTACGGCCCGATGATCTCGCAGTTCTCCTCCCAGGGCCTGCTGGATGACCTCAAGCCGTACATCGACAGCAAGAAGATTGACGTCAGCAAGGTGGATCCGCAACTGCTCGGCACCGGAGTCATCAACGGCCAGCAGCTGGGCATCCCCCTGGCGGAAAATGCGCTGGCGGTCCTGTACAACCCGGATCTGCTCCAGAAGGCGGGCCTCAGTGACCCGAAACCGGACTGGACCTGGGACGATTTCATCCAGATGGCGGAAACCGTGCATCAGAAACTCGGGATCTACGGGGCGCGCACGCTCGATTACACCTTCACGCCGGAGTATTACATCCGCCAGCACGGCCAGCACCTGTTCTCCCAGGACCAGAAGGCGCTCGGATACGATGATCAGACGTTGGCGGATTACTGGCAGATCAACCTCAAGCTGATCAAGGACGGAGCCGCGCCGACCATCGACAAGATCCAGCAGATTCAGGGGCTGGAGCAGGAACCGCTGGCGCAGCAGAAGGCCGCGTTTGACCTGCGCTGGTCGAACCAGCTGACCGCGCTGTCGGGAAGCGGCAAACTGCCGCTCAAGTTGGCGCCGCTGCCCGGGCCCGACGCCGACAAGGGCATGTACCTGAAGCCCTCGATGTTCTTCTCCATCAGCAAGACGTCCCAGCATAAGGCGGAGGCGGCCGATTTCATCAATTTCTTCATCAACAACCTGGATGCGGCCAAGATCCTCAAGACCGAGCGGGGCGTTCCGGTGTCCTCCGACATCCGCGAACAGTTGAAGCCCACCCTCGGCGCGCTGGACCAGGAGACCTTCGATTACATCGACTATGTCTCGAAACACAGCAGCCCGATTGACCCGGACAACCCGCCGAAGTACTCGCAGATTAACCAGACCCTCAAGGACGTGGACCAGAAGGTGCTGTTCGGCAAGGAGACGCCGGAGCAGGGCGCCAAAGAGTTCCGCGAGAAAGCCGAGGCGTTGTTGAAGTAAGCACGCATGAGCCGGTCCGGGTGGCCACCCGGACCGGTGGCACATGCGACCCCGGTGGGAGGTGCCGGTATGAAACGGACAGCGGCCTGGTTTGTTCCGGTTGCTCTGACCACCCTGATCGCCACCGGTTGCGGCGGCGGGAGTCCGGCCGGGAACGCGGCGTCCAACGGGACGACGGGATCGGCCAATCAGACCATCACCCTGCGGTTCTCCTGGTGGGGAGACCAGACGCGCGCGACCATCACGCAGCAGGTCATTGACCTGTACGAGAAACTTCATCCCAATGTGAAGATCCAGCCGGAGTTCACCAGTTACGCGAACTACGCGCAGAAGTTGACCACGGAGGCCGCGGGCGGGAACCTTCCCGACGTGGTGCAGATGAACTACGGCCCCATGATCACGCAGTTCACGACGCAGGGACTGCT
>NZ_JAIMAV010000146.1 GCF_023511815.1 Alicyclobacillus sp. | reverse complement strand
TGAAGCGCCGCATCATGATTGGCACCTACGCCCTGTCCTCCGGGTACTACGACGCGTACTACCTGCGGGCGCAGAAGATGCGCACGCGCATCCGCGAGGATTACCAGCGGGCGTTCGAGACCTGCGACGTCATCGCCACGCCGGCCGCCCCCACGCCCGCGTTCCGGCTGGGCGAGAAGGTGGACGATCCGCTGCAGATGTACCTCAACGACATCTACACCATTCCGGCGAACCTCGCCGGGCTGCCGGGTATCAGCGTCCCCTGCGGCCTGACGGAATCCGGGCTGCCGGTGGGACTGCAGTTGGTCGGCCGGGCGTTCGACGAAAAGACGTTGCTGGCGGTCGCGCACGCGTACGAGCAGTTGCGCGGATTCGACATGCCGCTGCCGGGGGTGGAGTCATGACGACGCAGTTTGAGACGGTCATCGGCCTGGAAGTCCACGTGGAGCTGAAGACGCAGACGAAGATCTTCTGCGGGTGCTCCACCCAGTTCGGCGCGCCGCCGAACACCAACGTCTGCCCGGTCTGCATGGGACACCCCGGCACCCTGCCGGTGCTCAACCGCCAAGCGGTGGAGCTGGCCCTGCGGGCGGCGCTGGCGCTCAATTGCCGCATCAACCAGGACTGCAAGTTCGATCGCAAGAACTACTTCTACCCGGACCTGCCCAAAGGGTACCAGATCTCGCAGTACGACCAGCCCATCGGCGAGGACGGCTGGGTCGAGATTGACGTCAACGGGGAGCGCAAGCGCATCGGCATCGTCCGCGTGCACCTGGAGGAGGATGCCGGGAAGTCGATGCACGCGCCGGACGGGTCGCACTCTTTGGTGGACTACAACCGCACCGGCGTGCCGTTGATTGAGATCGTCTCCAAGCCGGACATCCGTTCGCCGGAGGAGGCGCGGCTGTACCTGGAGGCGATCCGTTCCATCATGCAGTACTGCGATGTCTCCGACTGCAAGATGGAGGAGGGGTCCCTTCGCTGCGACGCCAACATCTCCCTGCGTCCCGTGGGCGAGACGAAGTTCGGCGAGAAGACGGAGCTGAAGAACATCAACTCGTTCCGGTTCGTCCAGCGGGCGCTGGAATACGAGGTGGAACGGCAGACGGAGATCCTGTCTTCCGGCGGCCGGGTGGAGCAGGAGACCCGGCGCTTCGACGAGGCGACGCAGACCACCATCTCGATGCGCACCAAGGAGGAGGCCCACGATTACCGCTACTTCCCGGAGCCGGACCTGGTGCGGCTGCGGGTGGACGACGCGTGGTTGGCACGTGTGCGCGAGAGGTTGCCGGAGCTGCCGCTGGCCAAGCGGGATCGATACGAGCGGGAGTTCAACCTGCCGGCGTACGACGCCGGGGTCCTCACCAGCGACATCGGGGTGGCGTCGTACTTCGAGGCGGTGGTCGCATCCGGCGCCGATCCGAAGGCGGCGAGCAACTGGGTGATGACCGACGTGCTCGGCTACGTCAACGCGCAGGGCAAGAGCATTGCGGAAGCGCCGGTGACCCCGGCTCAGCTGGCGGGCCTCATCGCGGAGGTGGCGAAGGGGACCATCTCCATCAAACAGGCGCGCGACGTGTTCAAGATCATGTGTGAGACCGGCAAGGACGCACCGACGGTGATTCGCGAGCACGGATTCGAGCAGATCAGCGACGAGGGGGCCCTGGCGGCCATCATCGACGAGGTCATCGCGAACAATCCGAAGTCGGTGCAGGACTACCTGAACGGGAAGGAGAAGGCGCTCGGCGCCCTGGTCGGCCAGACCATGAAGGCCACCAAGGGGAAGGCGAACCCTGCTGTGGTCAACAAGATGATCCTGGAGCGAATCGGCAAGTGAACGGGCGGGGCGCCTCCGGCCGCGGCGGCGAGCTGCCCGTGCGCCCCGGGGATCGGCGGACGGTGACGGCGCTGCGCCTGAACGACGACGGAGACGGCGTGGCGTCCGTCGAGGGCCTGACGGTGTTTGTGCCCGGCCTGCTTCCGGGGGAGGCGGCGGACATTGAGATCACCGGCGTGGAGCGGCGGTATGCGCGCGGTCGGGTGGTTGAGCGGCGGGGAGACGCGCGGACGCGCGTCGCGCCGCCGTGCGCCGTTTTCGGGGCCTGCGGCGGTTGTCAGCTGCAGCACCTGACGTACGAGGCGCAGCTGGCGCACAAACGCGAGGTCGTCGTGCAGGCCCTGCGGCGGATCGCCCGGATGGAGGGCGTCCCGGTGGAGGAGACCCTTGGGATGGCGTCACCCTGGCGATACCGCAACCAGGTTCAGGTTCCGCTCTCCTTCGATCCCGCCGGCCCCACGCTCACCCCGTCGTTTTTCGCGCCGGGCAGCCACGCGCTCGTGCCGGTGCCCGGGTGTCACCTGGAACCGGAGGAGATGGAGGAGACCGTCCGCCGCGTGGCGGCGTTGCTGTCCGATGCGCTGGGGCAACGAGCGGAGGCGGTCCATCACCTGGTGGTCCGGCAATCGTTCACGACCGGTGCACAAATGGTGATTTTGGCCGTTGACGATGCCGATCTGCCCCTCGATGGAGTTGCCGGCCGAATTGTCCGTCTGCCACACGTGGTCAGCGTGGTGCGGACGGTGCAACCCAACCGGCACGGGCCGGTGTGGGGGCGGACGGTGGAGGTTTTGGCGGGGGAGAGGCACCTGACGGAGCGCATCGGAGAACTGGAGTTTCTCATCTCCCCCCGCTCGTTCTTCCAGGTCAACACGCTGCAGGCGCGCCGTCTGTACGAAACCGCGTTGTCGTTTGCCGCCGTCGGGCCGGAGGATGAGGTGTTGGACGCCTACTGCGGGACCGGGACGCTGGCGCTTCTGTTTGCGCGCCGCGCGAAGCGCGTGGCGGGGATTGAGGCGGTGGCCGCGGCGGTCGAGGACGCGCGGGTGAACGCGGCGCACAACGGGATCGACAACGCGGAATTCGTCGCCGGGGTGGTGGAGGGTGTCCTTCCGCGCTGGATCGAGCAGGGGCGCCGGTTCGATGTCGCCCTGCTCGATCCGCCGCGGCGCGGCTGCGACCGCCGCGTCCTCGACGCCATCCTCGAGGCCCGGCCGCGACGGGTGGTGTACGTCTCCTGCAATCCGGCGACGTGGGCGCGCGACGTCCGCATCCTGGCGGATGGCGGTTACCGGGTTGAGGCGGTGCAGCCCGTCGACATGTTTCCCCAGACGAGCCACGTGGAGTGCTGTTCACTACTCGTCAGAAAGGATTCGATGAGCACGACCGAATGCGGTGACCGTCATTCTTGAAC
>NZ_JAIMAV010000145.1 GCF_023511815.1 Alicyclobacillus sp. | reverse complement strand
TCGTGAAAGAGGCGCAGCAGCGAGAGCTGCTTGATGGGGGACAGCGGGGTCTCCGGTTCGTCGAGCAGGTACAATCCGCCCGGTTGCAACCGGGCCTGAAAGAGATCGAGGAAGCTCTCGCCGTGCGAACGGGCCTCCAGGCCCTCCCCGTAGCGATCCCGCATGGCCGCAAGCGACCCCGCCATCGGCATGCGCGCCAGTTTTTCCGCCAATCCGCGCCCCGCGTAGCGGGCGGACATCTCGTCCGCGTCGCGCGCCAGCGCTTCACGCAGCGCCTGGAGCCTGCGCACGTAACCAAGAAAGTCCTCCGCGCGCATGAAAAACCCCCGCCTCGTCCGCCGGCTCCACACCAACCGCAGGTGCTGCGCGAGGCGGCGGGCCGGCTGCAGGTCCGGATCCGCTTCCACCCCGTCGCTGCCGACGGTGATGGCGTCCGCCGCCGCGGCGATGGCCTCGAGGAGCGTCGACTTGCCGCTGCCGTTCTCCCCCACCAGGAGCGTGACCGGGGCGGTGAACTCGATGGCGTCCAGGGTCCGGACGAGCGGCAGACCGAACGGATACTCGCGCGCATCGCGCGGCAGAGACGATTTCGCTTGGACGGTGCGCAGCCAGAGGGTCATGAGGCACCCTCCTTTCCCTGGGGATCCCCCGGCGTCCGGTTCGGAGGGAACGGGCGTTTTGCAGACAACCTTCTCGTACACGACAATTGTAGAGAGAATCGAGGAGAATTTCCACAGGCGACAACTTTCGACAGCCGGATTGTCGTATGATAGAGAGAGACACAGGGGTGTACAGGACAGACATAGACAAAGGGGGACGTGCGATGGCGACGAAAGTATTCTATTTCTTCTGCCACTCGTGCGGAGGGGACACGGCCACCTACGAGCACAGCGGGGTGTGCCCGTACTGCCGGGCGGGCCGGCGCGACTTCACGCTGGTGGGCACCGCGGTCGATCCCGCCGAATCCCAGGAACTTCAATCCAAAATCGCGGAGCTTCGGGCGCAGTGGGCCGGCCGCCACGGGGCGGCGCCGGTGGGCGCCGGCTCCAGACGGCGGCGCTTTGGCCGCCGGTGAGTCATCAAGCCAAGCGAGCCGAGGGACTGCGTCGTGGCCGCCGGACCCAGCTTCGCCACCGGTCGGTCAGCCGAACCACCGCCTCAGCAGGCCCCGCCTCGGCCGGGCCAACGCCAGCTCCCGGACCGGTTCGTTCGCCCAGATGGCGTTGGCGTTGTCCATCAACAGCTCCGCCACCCCGTCGCCGGCTCGGCGCGCAATCTCCTCGTAGGCCGCGCGAAGGCCCGGGGGGCGGATTGCGGGATCGTGCGCATCGGACGCGATCACGGCGACGCGCCCCTCCTCCAGCATCCGCCAGGCGAGGCGTTGCCCGGGGTGCTCGTCGCGCGGGCCTGGCTCGTAACAGCGGGCGGTCACCTGGAACAGCAGTCCGTGTGCCGCCAGCTCGTCCAGCCGCTCCGGATGCCGCTGGACCTCGAGGTTTCGTTCGGGGTGCGCCATGATGGGCTGATAGCCGCGCACCACCAGCTCGTGGATCAGTTCGAGCGCCCGGGCGGAGATGTGATCGCTGCGGAACTCGCACAGCACGTACCGGGTGTCCCCGAGCGCCGGCACGACGCCCTGGCGGAGCAGATCGGCCAGCGACGCGGTGATCCGCAGCTCGGCGCCGAACGCGAGCTCCGGGGCCGGTTCACCGGTGTGGCGTTCCTCCACCTGCGCAAAGGCGACGCGCAGTTCCTCCGGGCTGTTTTCGAAATGAGGACTCAGCAGGTGCGACGTGCAGAATACGCGGTCCGTTCCGCATGCCCGAAACGCCGCCAACAGGCGATCCGTCGCCTCCAGGTCCTTTGGGCCGTCGTCGACGCCCGGCAGGACATGCGCGTGAATGTCCGTGATCCACGTCATGCGATTCACCTTCGCTTCATCTTCGCGCGCCGGCCCAGCGCACCGGTCGCGGTCCCAGCGCACACGGCCTGGGTCGGATCGCGCGGTTCCCCAAGAAGTTCGCATCGCCATCCCGCGATTCCTGCAAACATTTCAACCCATGCGCTCCCCTTCGGCGTCTGCTATCATGAGGCTGTCGGCCGCCCGCCCACAGGAAGGTTCGGGCCGCGGGCGGGCCTCATTTCGTCCGGGAGTGGAGACCCATGCACAAACAGACCAACCGAGTGGCCGTTACCATCGCCATGATGGTCGCCACGTTGCTCACGGCGCTCGACGTCACCGTGGTCGGGACCGCGATGCCGCGCATCGTCGCCGATCTCGGGGGCCTCAACCTCATCAGCTGGGTGTTCGCCGTCTACACGCTGACCACATCGGTGACCACGCCCATCTATGGAAAATTGGCGGACCTGTTCGGCCGCCGAATCATTTTCACCATCGGCGTGATCCTGTTTCTCGCCGGTTCGGCCCTGTCCGGCCTGTCCCAGTCGATGGCGCAGCTGATCTGGTTCCGCGCCTTTCAAGGCGTCGGCGCCGGTGCCGTGATGCCGGTGACCTTCACCATCATCGGGGATCTTTTCCCTGGGGAACAGCGCGCCAAGATGCAGGGGCTGTTCAGCTCCATCTGGGGCATCGCCGGGCTCATCGGCCCTTTGGTCGGCGGCTTCTTCGTCGACCAGGTGTCGTGGCGCTGGATCTTCTACATCAATGTGCCGGTCGGCATCGTCTCCATCCTGCTGGTGTGGCTGTTCCTCCATGAGACGTTCCATCGCCAGCGCCGGCCGAAAATCGACTACGCGGGCGCGGTGCTGTTCACCATCGGCATCTCCGCGCTGCTGTACGCGCCGCTCAACGGCGGCACCACCTATCCATGGACATCGCCGACCCTGCTTTCGCTGTTCGCGATCGCGCTGGTGTGCCTGGCCGCCTTTTTGGTCGTGGAGTCCAGGGCGCCGGAGCCGATGCTGCCGCTTCGATTGTTCAAGATGCGCGTCATCACCATCTCGAATCTGATCGGCTTTTTCACCGCCTGTGTCCTCATCGGCGTCAGCGCCTATCTGCCGATGTGGATCCAGGGCATCCTCGGGTTCAGCGCGACCAGCTCCGGCATCACCCTGTTGCCGATGTCGTTGGCGTGGCCCATCGGATCGACCGTGGCCGGGCGGGTGATGTACAAAATTGGGTCGAAGACGACCGCGGTGGCGGGTGCCGTCTGTATTCTGTGCGGCACCCTGGTCCTGGTCGGCGCGGGGCTGTCCACGCCGGCGTGGGTGTTCACCTGCGTCATGATCCTGGTCGGGCTCGGCATG
>NZ_JAIMAV010000144.1 GCF_023511815.1 Alicyclobacillus sp. | reverse complement strand
GTCTCCCGGGGCGACCCACCCGGTTTTCAGGACGCGCGTGTACCAGCCGGATCGACCGGTCGATTCCACGCGGCTCACCAGGTCCGGCACGCCAACCCGCCGCGCCAGCTTCCAGCACGGTTTGCGCGGCTGCGAGACCTGAACCACCGGGCCGTCCGGTCCCCCGATTCGATAGACGTCGCCGATGCACACCGAAGCCTCGTCCAGGCCTTCGACGGTGAGATTCTCGCCGAACCAGCCGAACAACAGCGTCTCAAGGCCGAGTTCCGCGCGCCAGTGCGGGTAATGGGCGGCGGCGTACCAGAGCATCGCACGGTGCGGACCCCCATGGTTCTTTCGATCCGCCTGCCCATCCCCGGCCAGGTTCTCCTCGCCGAGCCACACCGGCCCTTGCACGGGCGTCTTCCAGATGGCCGACCGCCACGTGGCCGGCCTTCCGTCGGCCGCCTCCGTCCGCACGTCGCGCGGAAGCCCCACCTGCACCGACAGGATGGTCATCGTCACGGTGCTCCTCCCTGCCTTCCCATCGCGCCTCGGGCGCCACGGCGTGATGACAGACTGCGGCTCACTCGTCCAGCGATCCCGTCTCCTGGTAACGCTTGGCCATGCGATCGATCTCCTTTTTCAACTCGCTGACCAACTCGGCCTCCGGAATCTTGCGGATCACCTTGCCCTTGCGAAACAGCAGACCTTCGCCCCGCGCCCCGGCGATCCCGATGTCCGCCTCACGCGCCTCTCCAGGGCCGTTGACGGCGCACCCCAAGACGGACACCTTGATGGGCGCCTTGACGTGCTGCAAATATTCCTCCACCTCGTTGGCGATGGAGATGAGATCGATGTCGATGCGCCCGCAGGTCGGACAGGACACCAGCGTCGGCGCGTTGGAGATGAGATGGAAGGTCTTCAACAGTTCGCGCGCGACCTTGACCTCCTCCACCGGATCGGCGCTGAGCGACACCCGGATGGTGTTGCCGATGCCCATCGACAGCAGCGTTCCGAGCCCCGCCGCGCTTTTGATGGTCCCGCTGTACAGCGTCCCCGATTCGGTGATGCCAAGGTGCAGCGGATAATCGAACGACTCCGCGGCCAACCGGTACGCCTCAATGGCGAGCGGCACATCGGACGCCTTCATCGACACGATGATGTCGTGAAAATCGAGCTCCTCGAGGATGCGGATGTGATGCAGGGCGCTCTCGAGCATCCCCTGCGCCGTCGGATACCCGTATTTCTCCAGGATGTGCCGCTCGAGCGATCCCGCGTTGACGCCGATACGAATCGGGATGCCCCGCTCCTTGCAGGCTTTCACGACGGCTTCGACGCGATCGCGCTTGCCGATGTTCCCCGGGTTAATCCGCACTTTGTCGATCCCGTTCTCTATTGCCTTCAACGCCAGCCGGTGGTCGAAGTGGATGTCCGCCACCAGCGGGATGTGAATCTGCTTCTTGATCTCCTTGATGGCCTCCGCGGCCTCCGGATTGTTGACCGTCACCCGGACAATCTCACAGCCGGCTTCCTCCAGGCGGTGGATCTCGGCCACGGTCGCCCGCACATCGGCGGTCTTGGTGGTGGTCATGCTTTGGATGATCACGTGGTTGTTGCCGCCGATGGTGAGGTTGCCGACACGCACCGGGCGCGTCTGCGTTCGATGAAACATCTTCATCCCTCGCCTTCTGTTGCACGCCCATTATACCGCAAATCGTTTTTCCATTCGGCGCCTCAATCTGCTACATTAATGACGGGTTTTCAGCACGTCCCGACCGCCGGTTCGCGTCCCGACGGCGTTCCGGCCAGGATCTCATCCCGAGAGGTGAACCGTATGCTGACCATGGATGACATCGTCCGTTATCTGGGCGACGACGCGGACAATCTGCTCCGCCACGAGTGCAGGACGATTCCCAAGCAGGCCTTGACCCATCCCTCCCCGACGACGGTGGACACCGTGTACGCCCATTCGGACCGCAACAACCAGGTGCTTCGGAGTCTGCAACAGCTCTTCAACACCGGCCGTCTCGCGGGGACCGGTTATGTGTCGATTCTGCCGGTTGACCAGGGGATCGAACACTCGGCGGGCGCATCGTTCGCGAAAAATCCCGCCTATTTCGATCCGGAGAACATCGTCAAGCTCGCCATCGAAGGCGGCTGCAACGCGGTGGCCTCGACGTTCGGCGTGCTCGCCCTGACCGCCCGCAAATACGCCCACAAGATCCCGTTCATCGTCAAGATCAACCACAACGAGCTTTTGACGTACCCGAATAAGTTCGATCAGGTGATGTTCGGCAGCGTCCGCCAGGCGTGGGAGCTCGGGGCGGCGGGCGTGGGCGCGACCATCTACTTCGGATCCGAGGAGTCGACCCGCCAACTCCAGGAGGTCAGCGAGGCGTTCCAGGAGGCCCATGAGCTCGGCATGTTCACGGTGTTGTGGTGCTATCTGCGCAACCCGCGCTTCAAGCAGGGTGGCGTCGATTACCACACCGCGGCCGATCTCACCGGCCAGGCGAACCACCTCGGGGTCACCATCGAGGCGGACATCATCAAGCAGAAGCTGCCGGAGACCAACGGCGGATACAAGGCCCTGAACATGGAGGGCAGCAACTACGGGAAGACGGACGAGCGCATCTACACGCAGCTGACGACGGACCACCCGATTGACCTCACGCGCTACCAGGTCGCCAACTGCTACATGGGCAAAATCGGTCTCATCAGCTCGGGCGGTCCCTCCGGCCAGAACGACTTCGCCGAGGCGGTGCGCACCGCCGTGATCAACAAACGCGCCGGCGGCATGGGCCTCATCTCCGGCCGCAAGGCGTTCCAGCGTCCGATGGAGGAAGGCGTGAAACTGCTCAACGCCATCCAGGACGTGTACCTGTGCCCCGACGTCACCATCGCGTAACGCCACCGGGGCAGATGGTGGGTTTTGTATTTAGATTCCGGGTTTCGGCCTTGCCCATCGCCGGACCCAGGGCGATGGAGAGTTTCGGCCTTCCCCGCCGCCGGACCCAGGAGGATGGCGCCTTTCGTCCTTACCCGTCGCCGAACGCAGGACGATGGAGGGTTTCGGCCTTCCCCGCCGCCGAACCCAAGGTGATGGAGGTTTCGGCCTTTCCCGCCGCCGGACCCAACCTCGCGGAGGGATTTGGATGTTCCGCACCGCCGGCACCATGGGATCGGACGGGTATAGGGCCCGCACGCGGCGCGGATATTATCATCCGGGGTGGTGAGATGGGACAGAACAATGTCTTTGAACCCGGGTGGGAAGTTCCCAACGACGGTTGGTACGTGGAGATCGGGGAGCATCCGGACAGCCAGAACATCCATAACCCGAACCGCGTGTACCTGAAAAAGGGGGATTCGTTTCCACACACGCGGAACCGGAACCGAAAGTGGACCCGCGACAACAACCGCAATCAGTGAACTGGACCGTTGCGGCCATCGCCCGGGGCCGGGGCACCGCCCACCC
>NZ_JAIMAV010000143.1 GCF_023511815.1 Alicyclobacillus sp. | reverse complement strand
GCCGCCCCGGCACCACCCGCCCTCGCTCGACCACCAACACCCTGTCCGCCAGTGCCGTGACGTCGTCGGGATCGTGCGTCACCATCAGCACCGGACAGCCCGCCTCCGCCAGCACCCCCCGGAGGAACCCGCGGACCTGTTGGCGGGTCCGCGGATCCAGCGCGGACAACGGTTCGTCGAGCAACAGAATGTCCGGCTCGACGACCAGGGCGCGGGCCAGCGCCACCCGTTGCGCCTCCCCGCCCGACAACCGCGCCGGCCGTCGCGCCGCGAGGTGTTCAATCCCCAGGCGGGACAGCATCTGCTTCGCCCGCCGCACCGCGTCAGCCCGCGGCCGACGCCGCGCCCGCAGCCCGTACATCACGTTGTCCATCACGGTCATCCCCGGAAACAGCGCGTAATGCTGGGGGACGTAGCCCACGTGCCGGTGCTCCGGGGGCAGATGGATTCGGTCCGCCGACGAATACAGCACGCGGCCATTCAGCACAATCCGCCCGTCATCCGGCGCCACCAGCCCGGCCACCGCGCGCAGCAGGGTGGTCTTTCCCGATCCGCTGGGCCCAACGACCGCCGTCACCCCGGGTTGGGCCTGACCCTGCATCACGATGTCGAGATTGGGGAGCGCCACCCGGATGTCGAAGATCAGCCCTTCCCCGTCCGACATGCCTCGGCCCGCCATTCGCTGCGTCACCTCCGGAACACCGTATGGCCCGTCCGCGCACGGCCCGGTTGCGTGCGGTCCGCCCGCGGGCCAACCGCGACCCCCGTTGCCGCGATCGGGTCGGACCAGTCGGTCCTGTGGGATGGCGGGTCCGCCCGCGGGCCAATCGCAGCCCGGTCGCCGCGCCAGCGTCAGGCCAGTTGGCGGGTCCGCCCGCGGGCCAACCGCAGCCCGGTCGCCGCGCCAGCGTCAACCGCCGGAAACGCCCATCATCTGCGCCCGATTGCGCAATCGGGACAACACCCAGAGCAGCCCGAACCCGAACGCCATCAGGACGATGGCCAGCGCCACCGCGGCGTGGACGTCCTGTTCCAACACCGTGTAGATGGCCAGCGGCATCGTCTGCGTCACGCCCTGCAGATTGCCCGCGAACAGCATCGTCGCCCCGAACTCTCCCAACGCCCGCGACCATCCCATGGCAGCGCCCGTCAGCAGTCCCGGCCATGCCAATGGGATCTCCAGCCGCACCCATGTCCGCCACGGCCCCGCACCGAGGGTCCGAGAGACCTCGGCCAAGCCGGGATCCACCCCCGCGAAGGCCTGCCGCGCCGTCTGCACGTAAAACGCCGTCGCCTCAAACGCCTGTGCGATCACCACGGCCGCACTGCTGAACGGCAGGGTGATGCCCACATCCGCGAGATGGCGGCCGACCAAGCCGTTTCGCCCGAAGGCCATCAACAGGGCCAGACCCGCCACCGCGGGCGGGGTGACCCAGGGCAGTTGAAGCAGGGCCTCCAGGATCGCCCGCCCCGGGAACGGGCCCGCCACCGCCAACCGATGCGCGAGTGGCGTGCCGAACACCACCACCAACGCGATGGCCAGCCCGCTGGTCCACAGGCTCAACCCGAGCGCGTCTCGGACCAGCGGATTGCGCAACGACGCGAGAAATTCGCCCGGCGTGACCGCGGTGAGAAGGCCCGCCAACGGGATCGCCAGAAACAGCAGCAACACACCGCCGACCGCCCACTGCGCCCTGGACAGCCAGTGCCCGGATTGCCGTCTCATGCGCCTCCTCCGGGGGAGAATCCGGAATCCGCCAGGATGGCCTGTCCCTGCGCGGAGCGGACGAATTGCACGAACGCCTGCGCGAGGTCCGGATGCGGGGCGCCGTGGATGACCGCAATCGGGTACGTGGCGATCACGTTCAATTGATCGGGGACCTCCACGACCTGCAGTTGGTCCCGGTTTGCGCCCATCGAGTCGGTCCGGTACACGAACGCCGCGTCCGCCTCACCGAGCGCCACCTTGCCGACAATCTGCTTGACGTCGGTCTCCTGCGACACGACGTGCGCCATGACCCGCTGCGAGAATCCCTGCCCGTACACCCCATCCGCCAGTTGCAGGGACCGCCGGGCGTACGCGCCGATGGGGACGTCGGGCACGCCCAGCACGACGCGCCGCGCTTTCGGCAGGTCCGCGTAGCTGTGCACCCCCGCCGGGTTGTCCCCGGGGGTGATGATCACGAGTTGGTTTTTCGCAAAGATGGCGGGCTTGTCCGCCAATCCCGCCTGTACCAGCCGGTCCATGTTTTTCTCGTCCGCGCTCGCGAACACATCCACCGGCGCCCCCTGCTCCATCTGCGTCACCAGCGTCTGGCTGCCCGCGAAATTGAACCGTACGGTGATGCCGGGGTGGAATTTCTCGAACGCCCGGCCCATTTGCTGGAACGCCCCCGTCAGCGAGGCGGCCGCATCCACGGTGAGGGTCACGGATTCCCGGTTCACACCCGCGGCGCCTCCGCCCGCACCGCGCTCGGCCGCCGACCCGCCGCCTGCGGCCGTACCCGTGCCGGCAGCGGTGCTCCCGCCGGCACCGCACCCGGCCAACAGCGCGAGGGCGCAGGCGACGGGCGCCGCGGCGCGCGCCAACCGTTGCATCCGTCCCAGTGTTCGCCCGGTGCGGACGCCCCGCAGGGCGAAATCTTCGACCTGCCCCCGACCACGTGGCGCCCGTCTCAGCGGCCGCCCGGTGCGGACGCCGCCTTTGCGCGCCTCACCACCGGGAATGCGGTCTTCAGGGACGGCGACCGCATCCCGACCTGCCCGTCCCCCCCTTTGCGCCTTCTCATCCATCACCATCCCAAGCGCTCCCTTCCACTTCCATGATGTCCCCGAGCCCCGCCGCGTCATATCCCCACAGCGTCTCCAGCTGGCGCCGGAAGGCGCCCGTCCGAAGCGTGTCCATCAAATTTGCGACGGCCGGGTCGGAGAGGCGGCGGATCGGCAAGATCCAGTCAAAGCGGTGATCCTCGACCGGCTGAAAATCCAGTTCGTGTTGGTGGGCCGCGAAGGCCGTCGTCAGCCCTGCGTCCGCCAGGCCGACGGCGATCATCTCCGCCGCCTGCAGGTGATCCGCGGCCGCCACCGGGGTCCAACGGACCCGGTCGATCCCGCCCTCCAACACCGCCTCGTACACCGACGCGATCGCGGTGTTTGCCGGCCGGCGCACCCACCGCAGGTCCTGCCGCCCCAGGTCCTCCAGGCCCCGCACGCCCCGGGGATTCCCTGATCGAACCGCGACCCCGATCTCCCAGCGGGCAAAGTGAACGCGGACCAACCTGGCCCCGGGGTCCGTCATGTCCCCAAGACGCCGAACGTTCTCTCGCACCCCCGCCATGGACGCGAACCGGCGCCCGTGCACCCCGGCCACGTGGACAATGCCTTCGGCCAGGCCCCGTACCGCCTCGCCGCTTCCCATGGGCACCTCGAGCACTCGAACAGGCGCCCCGGTCTCCCTGACCCAGTCGCGCAGCAGGG
>NZ_JAIMAV010000142.1 GCF_023511815.1 Alicyclobacillus sp. | reverse complement strand
GATACCCGGCGAAGAGGGTTACTCCCCCTTCGGCCCCAGCCTTCGGCGGACGGCGAGCGGCACGCAGGTGAACTCGGCCGGGACTCAGGCACGGTGAGCCGGAAGGACCGGAGCGCCCCGAGAGGTTGACGGGGCGATGAGGACGCAGGCCCATGATGCGCAGGCGGGGTGTCGGAAGCGGAATCCGGCGCCCGCGCGGGGGGCGGGCGCCGGGGAGGGTCAGGCGCGGGTGCCCGGCGAGGCTCAGGCGTGAGGCCCCGAGGCGCGATCGGCCGCAGCCGGGGCGTGCACCCGCGTTCGGATGCACAGGGCCAGCAGGGCGCACACGAGCGCCGCGAGGCAGGAGACCAGGAACATGCCGGCGTAGTTGCCGCCTGCGGCCCGGATGACCAAACCCGCCACCGGGGCGGCGACCATCAGGCCGATGGACTGGACGAAGTTGCCGAACCCGTACAGCCCGCCGCGCATGCGGGCAGCGAGATCGTCCCCGGCCTCGGCGCGCAGCAGGTCGGTGGCCAGCGCGTAGGCCACGGTCAGGTTGGCTGACCAGAACACGCCCTCGATGGCGACGATGATGAACACCCACACCATGTGGTGGACCACCAGTCCGCACAGCGCGAGCAGCCCGAAGAGCGTCATCACGACGGCGATCAGCCGCTGGGGGGTCCGTCGGCGGTACCATCGCCCCGCCCACACGGCGGCCACCATGCCGGTGGCGGTGAAGACCGACATGGCGAGGGCCGACTGAAGCAGGGTGCCGTGCGCCACGTGGGTCACGAACAGGGTGAAAAATGACGCGATGGCCTCGAACGCGAGCCACGCGAACGCCTGAGAGACGAAATAGAGCAGGAGGTTTCCGCGCAGCAGCCGCCGGTAGGGATGGCCTCCGGGGGAAGGGACCGCTCCCGCGGCGCTCTCGGGAGCGCCGGGTGCGCCGACAGCGCCGGCGACGGGAGCAGCGGCTTCGGCAGCGTCGGCGCCGTGAGGAGCGGTGCCGTGCGCAGCGGCCCCCGACGCTTCCGTTGCCGCCTCCGGTTGGGATACTGCGCGCTCCGGAACGGCTAGCCCGGTCCACAACCCGCCGACCGCCATCAGCAAGGCCGTCATCACGAACCCGGCCGCGTGCGACGCGGTCCACACCAGCGGGATCACGAGGAACGACAGCAGGTTGCCGAGCTGCCACCACAGGTTCAGATAGCCGGAGGCCACGCCCCACCGCTCCCGGGGCACGACGTCCGGCATCCAGGCGTGGTACGGGCTCGCGCAGCTCTGCTGGAACACATAGAACAGCGTCAGGGCCGCCGCCGCGAGGAAAAACGAGTGGGCGTACGCGAACACCAACCACAGCAGGGCGGCTGCGGGCAGGCAGATGAGCACGTACGCCTTGCGGCGCCAGCCGGAGCGCAGGGTGCGATCGCTCATCCATCCGGTCAACGGGTTCAGGACGAGGCCGAACAGGCCCTCCAGGGCGAGCACGAAGCCGATGACCGGCTGAGAGGCATGAAACGACTCCAGCATGGCGGCGGAGAACACCTTGTTGGCGGCAAACCCGACGTTGCGCGCCAATCCCGCCATGCCGAGCACGTGGACGAGCCCTCGGGGCGGTGTAGTGGCGGTCTGGGACGGAAGGGACGGCCGGCTCATCCGCTGTGCCTCCCGACCAACTTCAGCACGAGGTCGGGCCGGTCCGATCCGATGGCGTCCACGCCCGCCTCCACCATCCGCCGGATGTCTTCCTCGCGGTTCGGCGTCCACACCGACACCAGAATGCCGCCCTGGTGGCAGCGGTCGACGTAAGTCTTTGTCACGCCCTCGAAGTGCAACGAGAGCATCGTGCAGCCGGCGGAGCGGGCGACGGCGACCGGATCGACCGGATAACCGGCTAGGAGCGCGCCGCACTGCAGGCCGGGGAAGGACTGTATGAGGTGCAGCAGGATGTCGTGGAAGAACGACAGCGGCACGATGCGCTCGATCAGCGCAGGGCGCCCGGCCAACAGTCGGGCGAGGGCTTCGACCGTCTGCGGTGTCTTCAGCTCCACCGCCACCGGGATGGAGATGGCGTCGATCACGTCGGCCAACGACGGTACGCCCTGCCCGTCGCCGATGTCGATCTGGCGCAGCTCCGCCAACGTCAGCTCGTTCACCGGCTTGTCCAAACCGGCGGTGCGCACCAGGTTATCGTCATGGATCACCACCAGCTCGCCGTCCCGGCTCAGATGCACGTCGCACTCCACCAGATCCACGCCCATCTCCGCCAGCTTCGTGAAGGCAGTCATCGAATTCTCCGGATACAGCTCCGCGCCGCCGCGGTGCGCCACCACCCACATGCACTCCGGCCTCCTCTTCGTCGGGGCCCCGGTGCCCCGAGGTCCACGTACGCGTCTCGCATCTCTTCCATAAAATTTCGCGCCCTTCCCGGGATTCCCCTCCCGCCTCGGGGTGGAACCGCCCTGTAAAACTTATGTTTTGTGTAGAATTTAGATGCGAAGCATTCCGTTGGAAAAGCCGGCGGGGCGTTTACAGGAGACGTTGCGCCCCGGGAAAGGGTCGGGAATGATGAGGAGAATATTTTCGATTTTATTCGCGTTCCTTGTTGCGGGCGTATTCGTCATTGCCGTTCCAATATATGAGCTGTTTTATTCTCCGAATCGTTTCCCAAAAGGTACGCTTATGAAGAGCGTCGAGTCTCCGGACCACCGGTACAAGGTCAACATTTACCTCACGAACGGTGGTGCTACGGTCGACTTCGGCATTCGCGGGGAACTGGAAGACGAGGGTACGCACCATAGACGGAACATCTACTGGCAATACCATGAGGACAGGGCGGATGTGTTCTGGGTTGACAATCATACCGTGTCCATTAACGGGCATGTACTCAACATTGCAAGGGGGCAGACGTACTTTTGGAGACCTCAGTGATCGGGGTAAGTAAGATTTTGGAATTTTTGCGATACGATGCAAACGTGGTATTCCCCTCGATCATTCGGTACTGCAGAAAAGATTAGGAAAGCGACCAGGAAGGGGACGATAATGGTTAGGGTCAACCGGTGGGCGTTTGTGGCTTTCATCCTGTGCTTTGTGTTGTTTTTGTGTGCGTGCGCTGGTCCTGTTAAGTCGTTCATCATCCAGGAGATTGGTGTGAATCCGTGGTTCATGGTGTTGATTGGTTCGATTGTAACGTTACCCTTCGGCGTGCTCGGGCTTGCAGGCGCACATCATTTCTTTGCTCGATTCAGAAGCATCATGACGTTAATCATTACATTGGCTTTATCGGCGTTTCGTATCGCAGTCATATCTCTAGGCAACATATTTCGGTTCACTTGAAACAAGTAAGATTTGGGCGGATCCGTGAAGCCAAGCAAAGCCTGGTATTCCGCTCGATCATCCTGTACTATGAATGCGAGTGAGGGAGGGGAGTTGGCCTTGGCGAAGATCTACGTGATTCACGAGAATGACGAGTGGACCCTCCACCTGACGCGCCGGCTGGAGGAGCTCGGTCTGCCGTACGAGCTGTGGCATCTGGACGAGGGCCGGGTGGATTTG
>NZ_JAIMAV010000141.1 GCF_023511815.1 Alicyclobacillus sp. | reverse complement strand
TCGCCCGGGCCTTTCGTCCGGACGTGCTGTTCATCGAAGGCACGCGGGCGGACAGCGAGGACAACGCCCACACCCTGTACGAGGACCAGTTGGCGGAACGGGCGGCCGAGGTCATGGGGACGTCCGAGGCCGGCGTGTATTTCACCTTCTATCCCAGGCATCCACAGCGGATTGATCCGTTTCGAGCGGCGGCCCGCCAGTGCGGCCGGCGATTGCTCCTGTCGGCGCCGAGCGCGTATCTGTACGAGCGGTTCGGCGGGGACTTGACGGACATCGGCATCTACGGCGGAGGGCACGACACCTGGACGGAGGCGGCGCGGGCATTCGTCCGGGATCGGGGGCTCGAGGTGGTGCACCCGGAGGCCATCCGTGGACGGGAACGAATGTACGCCGTCGAGCTTGGGTACGAACGGTTTGTCGACTGGTTGGACATCGACGCCCGGGAAGGCGGCGTGTTCATCCACTCCAACGGCAGCCCGCTCGGTCCCTACGATCCGGCGTGGAACAACATGCTGCACTGGTTGGAGACCTTCGGGCTGCGGCTGGAGTTCGTCGGGTCCACCGGACACGGTTCGCGGGGCGACATCCTGTCCATCGTCGAGACCATCCAACCGCGCGTTTTGATGCCCATCCATTCCCTGAAGCCGGGGCGCATCGGCTTGACCAGCGTGCCGCGCCTGATGCCGGCGTACGGACGCGTGTACACGGCGGACGACCTGACGGCCGCGGTGCCGCCCACCGAGGAGGAGTTGCAGTGAATCCGTTTGTCTTCGCGTGCATTGTTCCGCACGGATCGGAGATCATCGAGACCCTGTCCGGCGGGCGCCCGGAGTTGATGGCCCGCACGCGCGCGAGCCTCGAGTCGCTCGGCGCGAGGATGCGCCAGGCGGCCCCGGAGGTCCTGGTGGTCCTGACCCCACACGGCGTTCGTCTGGATGAGGCGTTCGCGGTGTCGGATTGTGAGCGCATGGAAGGGTCCGTCGAGGATGGCGGCGCGTCGGTTGGCATGCAACGGCCGGTGGATCGCGTGTTGGCGCGCCGGATTGTCCAGACGGCGCGGGCGGATGGGCTGCCCGTGATGGGCGTGAATTTCGCCACCGCAAAGGGCCCTCTGTCGTGCCTCCCGCTCGATTGGGGGGCGATTGTCCCGCTGACCTTCATGCCGGAGGTTCCCGTGGTGGTCATCACGCCCACACGCCAGCGCTCCTTCGCGGACCAGCTGCGCTTCGGTGCCGCCCTGGCCAGGGCGGTGGGCGAATCCGGCCGGCGTGCCGGACTCATCGCGAGTTGCGACTGGGCGCACGCCCATCGCGAGGACGGCCCCTACGGGTACCATCCGGCCGCATCGCGGCTCGACGAGCTCGTGGTCAACGCGCTGAAGGCGGATGATCTGGAAGCCCTCGCGAGACTCGATCCGCGCTTCGTCGACGACGCCAAGCCGGACGGAATCTGGCAGGCGCTGATCCTGGCGGGGGCCATCCCCAAGGGGTGGCGCAGGACCGAAGTGCTGTCCTACGAGGTGCCGACGTACTTCGGCCTCATCTGCGCCGGTGTGACGCCCGTTTCGCCCAACGCTTGACGTGGTCGTCACCATCTGTTACAATAAACCATACAATTCCATAGCAGAACATGCTGAATTCCCGAAAGGGAAACGGGGGAACCAATCATTGGGGTGAATCCGCGCCGCAGGGCGCGGACGGGCAATCTCCTAAGCCCGAACCCGACAGCTAACTTCGTAAGCATTTAGGAGACTGCTTGGATGGACCAAGCGGATGCGTTCTCGCGCCATGCGCACAACCCCGTAGGCACGCCTGCGGGGTTTTTCGGCATCCGAAAGGAGGGGTGTTCGCATGCTATCGTTTCAAGCGGTGTGCAAGGAGTACCCGGACGGCACCGTGGCGGTGGATCACCTGACGCTGGACGTCGGCCGGGGAGAGCTGGTCGCGCTGATTGGCCCATCGGGCTGCGGGAAGTCGACGACGCTCCGGATGGTCAACCGCCTGGTGGAACCGACCGGCGGCACCATTCTGGTGGACGGACGCGACAATCGGGCGTACCACCCGGTGGAGCTGCGACGACGACTCGGGTACGTGATTCAGCAGATTGGCCTGATGCCGCACCTGACCATCGCCGAGAACATCGCCTTCGTGCTGCGGCTCAATGGGGTGCCTCCGAAGCAGCGAAGGCGCCGGGCCCAAGAACTGATGCACCTCGTCGGGCTCGACCCCGATCAGTACCTGGACCGATACCCCCGCGAATTGAGCGGCGGGCAACAGCAACGCATCGGCGTGCTCCGCGCCCTGGCGCATGACCCCGACATCATCCTCATGGACGAACCGTTCGGTGCTCTCGACCCCCTGATTCGGGAACAGCTCCAAGACGAACTCAAGCGGCTGCAGAAGGCGGTGCACAAGACCATCCTGTTTGTGACGCACGACATGGACGAGGCGCTTCGAATCGCGGATCGCATCGTGCTGATGCGCGATGGGCGCATCGTGCAGGCGGCGGAGCCGGAACAGATGTTGCGCCAACCCGCGGACGCGTTCGTGGCCGAGTTCATCGGTCGTCACCGGATGCTCCGCCAGGCCAGCGAGGTGGCGGTCCGCGAGGTGATGTTCGACAACCCGGTGACGGCCGAGGCCTCCATCGGACTGGCGCAGGCCCTCGAACGCATGCGCCAACGGCGCGTCAACAGCCTGATGGTCCTCGACGCCGACGGTCGTTTCCTCGGCGTGGCGCGGTTGGACGAGGTCACGCGGCTATTGGAGCAGGGCAAGCAGGCACACGTGGGCGAGCTGGCCCGATTGGCGCAGGCCTGCGTGCACCCGGACGATCCCGCGCTCTCGGCGATGCGCCAGATGCTCTGGTACCGGGTGGACGCCGTCCCGGTGGTGGACGAGGGAGGCCGCTTGGCCGGGTTGGTGACCCGAAGCGCCCTCGCGGGGGTGCTCGACGACGCCCTGCGGGTGACGTCGGCGGAGCCATTGGCCAAGGCGCAGTGATGGAAAGGCGAAAGTCCAAGGGGAGGTGAGGCCGATGTGGCATGAACTGTTGCAGTACTTTTGGACGCACGGGAGCGAGGTGTGGGCCCTGACGGTCCAGCAGCTGTACATCGTCGCCATCCCGATGTGCGCCGCCATCCTGATTGCCGTGCCCCTGACCATCCTGGCGACGCGCGTGCCGCGGCTGTATCCGTGGGTGATTGGCATCAGCAACGCGTTTCAGACCATCCCGAGCATGGCGCTGTTGGTGCTGATGATCACCATCGGCCTTGGCATCGGGCTGGTGCCGGCGGCGGTGGCGCTGTTCGTGTACGCCCTGATGCCGATTGTCCGCAACACGTACGTGGGAATCGCCGGGGTGGCGCCGGAGGTGAAGGACGCGGCCATCGGCATGGGGGCAACCAAGTGGCAGTTGCTCTGGATTGTGGAGTTGCCGCTGGCGCTCCGGGTGATCATCGCGGGGGTCCGATCCTCGTTGGTGGCGTCCATCGGTTTCGCGACGCTGGCGGCGCTCATCGGGGCCGGCGGGCTCGGGTCCCTGATCCTGCAGGGCCTCGGCATGGCGGACAACGCCATCGTGCTGGCGGGCACCATTCCGGCGGTGATCATGGCGTTTGTCGCCGAGTTTGTCATGGGCCGGCTGGAGCGTTGGTTGACGCC
>NZ_JAIMAV010000140.1 GCF_023511815.1 Alicyclobacillus sp. | reverse complement strand
GCGCCAATTTTCGTTACACTGGGGACGAATGCGCGTCGAGAGGAGATGGCGATGGACTTCGACGTCCAGAGTTTGCTGCAGCATTACGGATACGCGGGCGTGTTTCTGATTCTGCTTCTGGAGCCCATCGGCATCCCGTTCCCGGCCGAGACCACACTCACCATCTCGGGCATCGCGTGGTCGAACGGCGTCTTCGCCCTCCTGCCGCTTCTTTTGGCGGCGAGCATCGGGAACATCGTCGGATCGCTCGTGGCGTACCTCATCGGACGCTACCTGGGGCGGCCGGTGATCCTCCGGTTTGGCCGCTACGTCGGGATCACGCCGGAGCGGCTGGATCGGGCGAACGCCACGTTTGAAAAGTACCAGGCGACGGTCGTCCTGTTCTCCAAGTTCATCGCCGGAATCCGGATTCTGGTGCCGTACATCGCCGGCATGAACCGCATGCCGCTCATCCTGTTCACCGTCTACACCATCGCCGCGGCCCTGGTGTGGGCGGCCACCTTCATCATCCTCGGCCGCTACATCGAGATGGAATGGGCCCGGTACCACCACCTGATCTACCAGTACTCCGCGGTGGTGGCCGTGGCCGCCGTCGTGCTCATCGGTGTCTACGTCTACTTCAAAGTGCGTGCGCGCCGGCGCTGACGCGCAGCCACGGCCGGTCGTCCTGCCAGGTGATCTCGACGGGGATGGAGAACGTCTCCGTCAACAGCGGCTCGGTGATCACCCGGGCCTTCTCGCCGCTCGCGACGACCCGGCCGTGTTTCAGCAACAGGGCGTGCGTGAAGGCGGGCAACAGTTCCTCGATGTGATGCGTCACGTACAGCAGCGTGGGGGCGTCCTCCGCCTCCGCGAGCACCTGGATGGCGCCGAGCAGGTGTTCCCGTGCGAGCACGTCGAGGCCGGTGCAGGGCTCGTCGAGGATCAGGATGCGCGGCTGACCCATCCAGGCGCGCGCGAGGAGCACCCGCTGCTTCTCTCCCTGCGACAGGGTGTTGAACGTCCGGTCCGTCAGATCCTCGGCGCCGAAGCGGGCGAGGAGGCCGGCGGCGCGATCGACATCCGACTGGTACACCTCGTCGTACACCCCGATGGTTGAAAACTTGCCGCTCAGCACCACGTCGAGAGCGGTCTCGCGTGGATGAAACGACTGCAGCTGCTCCTGGAAGGCGGAGCTGACGAGGCCGATGGACTTGCGCAACTCGCGCAGGTCCACGGTGCCGAAGCGGTGGCCGAGCACGGTGATGGAACCGGAGGTCGGCCAGACGTATCCGCACAGCATGCGCAACAGCGACGTCTTCCCGGAGCCGTTGCAGCCGATGATGGCCCAGTGTTCGCCCGGTGCCACCGTCCAGTCGACGTGCTGAAGGATGGTGTCGGTGCCGCGGCGCCAGACGATGTCCTGAAACTCAATCACGTTCACAGAGGACCGCTCCTTTGTCGGTATGCGCCGCCCGGAACGGGGCCCTGAAGGCGCTGGCCGTCCGGCGCGGCGAAATCCACGTAAGGATAACAATAGCATGACAACGGCGGCCTGACCAGACGCAATGGCGAACCGGGAGTCGGGGGGCCTGGATGCGTTGAAACCGGCGGGACGCAACCGGATAATCACGGTAGACGCTTTGCGAAGGAGGACGCATGATGGGACATCACGGCAGGGTGACCGTGGTCACCGGCGCCGCCCGCGGCATCGGCCGGGCGGTGGCGGCCATGTTTGCGGCGGCGGGGGCGCGGGTGGTCCTGTTGGACAGGGACGGGGCGGCGCTCGCCGAGGCGGCGGAGGCGCTCGCAAAGACGGGGGCCGAGGTGATGGCGGTGGAGGCGGACGTGTCCAGGCCGGCGGACGTGGTGCGCGCCATGGACGCGGTGGCCGAGCGGCACGGCCGTGTCGACAATCTGATCAACAATGCGGGGATCTCGCGCTGGAAATCCCCGCTCGACCTGACCGTCGACGAGTGGGACGAGGTGCTCAACACCAACCTGCGCGGGGCGTTTCTGTGCGCCAGGGAGGCGGCGCGGCGAATGCGCGCGGGCGGTGTCATCGTCAACATGGCATCGACCCGGGCGTTGATGTCCGAACCCAACAGCGAGGCGTACGCGGCGTCCAAGGGCGGACTGGTCGCGTTGACCCACGCGCTGGCGGTGTCCCTCGGGCCTTCCGGCATCCGGGTGCACTGCGTCAGCCCCGGGTGGATTGAGACGGGGGATTACAGCGCGCTGCGCCCGGTCGATCACGCGCAGCACCCGGCGGGCCGCGTCGGACGCCCCGAAGACATTGCGCGCGTGTGCCTGTTTCTGTGCGACCCAAACAACGATTTCATCACCGGGGAGAACCTGGTCGTCGACGGCGGCATGACCAGACGGATGATCTACGAACCGTGAATCATCACCACGGTGCGGTGAGAACCGCACCGGACGAGGTTCGGACGAGGAGGGTGTGCGGCATGCGCTTTGTGGTGGCGCCGGATTCGTACAAGGGCAGCCTGACGGCATCGGAGGTCGCGCGCATCATCGCGGGGGCGATTCGGGAGGAGATCCCGGGGGCGGAGGCGTTGGAATTCCCGATGGCGGACGGCGGCGAGGGGACGGTGGAGGCCCTGGTGGCGGCGACGGGCGGGCGGCTGCGGCGGATGGAGGCGTCCGGGCCGCTTCTGGCCCCGGTACAGACCGCGTACGGGGAGCTGGGCGACGGGCGGACGGCGGCGCTGGAGGTGGCGAACGTGGCTGGCCTGACGATGGTGCCTCCCGCGGATCGAAACCCGCTTTACACCTCGTCGCGGGGCCTGGGGGAGCTGATGAAGGCGGCTCTCGATGAGGGCTATCGACGCTTCATCGTGGGGCTCGGCGGAAGCGCGACGAACGACGGCGGCATGGGGATGCTCGAGGCCCTCGGCGTCCGGTTTCTCGACGCCTCGGGCACGCCGGTTCGCCCCGTCGGCGGCGAGCTGGAACGGGTCGCGGCGGTGGACTGGAGCGGGTTGGACGGGCGCATCGCCGAGGCGGACATCCTGGTGGCCAGCGACGTGGACAACCCGCTGTGCGGGCCCCGCGGCGCGTCGGCGGTCTTCGGCCCGCAGAAGGGTGCGACGCCGGAGCTGGTGGCGCGGTTGGACGAGGCGCTGTCCGCATGGTCCAAACAGGTCGAGGCGGCGTGCGGCAAGCGGATCGCCGAAGCCCCGGGGGCGGGGGCCGCGGGAGGCCTTGGATTCGCCCTGATGGCCCTGGGTGGACGGCTGTCGTCCGGGGCGGCCATCGTGGCCGAGACCATCGGTCTGACGAAGGCGCTGCGGGCGGGGGATTGGGTGATCACGGGCGAGGGGCAGAGCGACCATCAGACGCTGCACGGGAAGGTTCCGTATTATGTCGCCCAGTTGGCGCAAAGGTGCGGGGCACGGCCCATCCTTCTGTCGGGCAGCCTGGGTGCGGGATCGGAGGCTCTGTTCGCCGCCTTCGTCAGCGTCCACGCCGCAGTGCCGCGGCCGATGCCGGTAGAGGAGGCGATGGCGGACGCAACGGCGCTCCTGGAGCGCGCCGCGCGCAGCATCGCCCGGCTCATCCGGAGCGCGTCCGGCGGATGAGCAGGATGAGGATGGCGGTGATGGGAAACCCGATGAGGATGACCCAGCTGAGCGGGACCAGGAGTCGTTCCGTCCACGCTTCGGCGACCAGTTCGTTCGGCATCAGAATGGCGACGGCCGCCACCACCGCCGTCACGGGGGCGACGAACCGT
>NZ_JAIMAV010000139.1 GCF_023511815.1 Alicyclobacillus sp. | reverse complement strand
TGTCCGGATCGCTGCCGAGCCGCCTTCCGACGGTCCATCGGACGCCGGCGCAGTTCCCGGACATGGTGCTGGACCGGCGGTTGGCTCGCCTGCATTACGCGGTGCATGGCACGGAGATGGTGCCGTTGTGGCAGGATCCGCGCCTGTTGCGCGCCATGGTGTACCAATCTCAACGGGCCCAGGCGGCATCCAAACCGCCGACCGCACCTTCGGTCAACTCATCCACAACCGCATCGGCCGGTGCTTCCCACGGGCGCGCCGCATCACTTGAAAGCCAGCAGGTCTCCCGCTCCGCTCGCAGGGGGCAGGCGTTGTCCTCGCGTTCTGCGGACACGCCGCTCGGGATGGACGCCGGAGTCCGGATTGCGGCGATCGCGCTGAGTCTGGTGGGCGCCCGGTATGTGTGGGGAGGGACGGGACCCGACGGCTTTGACTGTTCCGGCTTCGTGCAGTACGTGTACCGAAAGGCCGGGGTGTTCATTCCGCGGACCTCCTATCAGCAATTCGAGGTCGGGCGAGCCATCGGTTGGTCGGCGCTGCGGCCCGGGGATCTGATGTTCTTCGACACCAGCGGCGGCCCGTCGCACGTCGCGGTGTACGTGGGGAACGGGTTGATGGTGCAGGCCTTGAACGCGCGAACCGGCGTGATCGTCAGTCACATCGACGCTCCGTACTTCCGCGAACGGTTTGTGGGGGCGAGGCGGCCTCTGTACTGACGCGGGTCCCGTTGACTTCGCTGGAGTGGCGTGTCAGTATGTGGAGGGATACAGACCCCAGCGAGGTGACCGGGATGCCATACGAACGGGAAGGGATTGTACAGTATTCGGCGGACGAATTGAAGCGGATCCTGCGCGACGGGACGGCGCGGGTCATCGACGTGCGGACGGAGGAGGAGTACGCCAACGGACACATCCCCGGTGTGCCTCTCAAACCGATGCAGCGCGTGGCCGAGTGGATGGATGAGTTGGACCCGAACGAGGCGTACGTCTTCATCTGCCGCAGTGGGAATCGCTCGCAGAAGGTGGCGCAATTTCTTCGCCAATCCGGGTTTGACCGGGTGGCCAATTTCGACGGCGGAATGCTGGCATGGGACGGGGACCTCGTCACCGAGAACTGACGGAACGGGTTTGTCTCCAGCAAGCGGGTTTTGCGCACAGGCCCGGTGCCGGGATGGATCTCACCCGGGGCCGGGCCTTTTTTATCGCTCAGGCCGCGTTTTGGGCCGCATTTTGGGCCGCGGCGGCAAGCGGCATCAGGTGGCACGGCCGGTGACGACCCGGCGCAGAAAGTGCAGGTGTTTCGGATTCTGCCGGTACAGGTGTCTCAACATGGCCGGCACACTCGATGGATCCGTCCATCCGCAGAGGGCCATGTCCGCGGTGATGTCGGTCAAACGCATCGACGCGTCCCGGTAGACCACGCCGTTTTCGAGCTCGTCCCAGGAGAAGCGGTTGAGGGCGGCCCGGAACCGATTGTGACTGGCGCTGGGGCAGTACAATTGGAAGTGGCCGTTCTCGAGCAACACGACGACGCCCTCCGGGGTGAAAACATAATCCCCCGGTTCCTCAACCGACAGCAGGTACACTCGTCTCAACCGAACCTCCACGGCGCCACCCCTCTCATCTGCAACCCACTGTACACGGCTCATCGGTCGAAGGCAAGACACGCCGCTCCGTCATACCATGGCCAGGGGGGCCTTTGGACCCGGCCGGACGGAGGGATCGGTGTGGATTACCAGGATGCATTGGCGGAAGTCGGCGCTGGGGTGGCGCATCCCGGCGGGTGGCGGAGCACCGAACGATGGATGCAGGCCATCCCGTGGACACCCGGGCTCCGCGTGCTGGACGTGGGATGCGGGACGGGGAGGTCTCTGGTCACCCTGGCGCAGCGGTACGGGGTGGAGATCACCGGGATCGACGTGCGCAAAAAGATGATCCAACACGCGCGCCGGCGGGCCGCCCGAGCGGGGGTGCGGGCACAGTGGCGCGTGGGATCGGCGGAGCACCTGCCGTTCCCGAATGAACATTTCGACGTCGTCATCACCGAGTCGGTCAACGTGTTTGTGGACGCCCGGCGTGCGCTGGCGGAGTATTGGCGGGTGCTCAAACCCGACGGGTACTATGTGGACGTCGAGATGTTCATCCGCATGCCGGTTGACGAGGCGTGGCGCCAGGCGGCCGCACAGGTGTACGGGGTACGGATGGTGCCGGATCAGGCCGGGTGGCGGCGTCTGTACCGAGAGGCCGGATTCACCGCCGTCGAGGTGTTGGAATCGCGCGCGGTCCGGCCCGAGGAGATGATGACCGGAGACGGCGCGGACGAGTGGATGGGTTCGCCGACCGCATACCAGAACCCCCGGGTGTTGGCGGTTCTGCAGGCGAACGCGCAGTGGATGGACCTGTACCACAAGAGTCTGGGATACGCGGTGTTTCTGTGCCGGAAACCGGCATAGAAGCGGGACACAACGGGCACCGTACAACCGACAACTCCGTGAGGAGGCGGTTGCATGGGGAACGAACAATCCGGCCGGTTCGACACGCTGCGCCAGTTGGCTCAACGTGCGCAGCAGGCCGTCGACAACATCGCACGGATGACGCAGGACGAACTGACGACGGTGGACAACGATTCCCCCCATCAGGCGGAGCAGCTTCAGCGGCTGCAACAGGAAGCGGGTACGGCGGTGCAGGCGCTCACCCAGTTGGCGGACACGGCCCGGCATGCGCGCTCATACCAGGCCCAGGCGCATCAGCGCCATTCGGAGGACACGCCGCGGTAACCGTCTTTGGATGTCCAGTCCCGTCCACAGATGACGGACGGCCCCTTGGAGGGGCCGTTCGTCATGTCAGGAGGGGCACCGGCTTGAATCCCACGTAATCGGCGCTCACGAGTCGATACTCAACCCCGTCCGCCAGGCCCTCCACGGCGAAACGGTGCGCCGGTCCGTGCAGATGTCCGTACACGCACAGCTGCACGCCGTATTCGACAAGCAGTTCCGTGAACACTGTGGTTTCTCCCAGCTCACCGCAGGGCGGGTAATGGAGCATGGCGACGATGGGCCGTCCGAGTTGTTTCGCGGCGTCGAGGGAGAGTTTGAGCCGATTCGCCTCGCGCCGGTAGATGGTCTCATCCGTCTCGGTGAACTTCGGATGGGAGGGGAGCAGCCATCCGCGGGTTCCGCAGATGGCCCAGTCTCCGAGGGCCAGCGCATCGTTCTGAATGGCGTAATGGTTTGGGCCGAGGACCCGCCGAACCTTTCCGATCCCACTCCACCAATAATCGTGATTTCCGCGAATCATCACCTTGATGCCGGGAAGCGCACCGATCCACCGCAGGTCGGGCAGGGCTTCGTCCATCGTCATCGCCCACGAGATGTCACCGGGCAAGAGGACGATGTCGGTGTCAGACACCATCTGACACCAGGCCTCCCGGATCTTCTCCGGGTGTCCGTCCCATTCGGGTCCGAAGACATCCATCGGTTTGTCGACGGCCTGTGCCAGATGCAGATCCGCGATTGCAAAGAGTGCCATGCCCATGCCCCTTTCTGCATTCCGATGATAGCACGCCGGATGGATGCGCTCCAATGGCGCCCGCCTGCGATCGGATGGGCGAGTATTCCGTCCCGGAGGAGTGGCGTGCTGACGCCGGATCGGCCAGAATCGGAGCCAAAGGGGGGACGGGTTTGCGCTGGACCGATGAGCAGTGGCGGGCGATTGACCGGCCACCCGCCTCCGCGGTGGTGTACGCGGCGCCCGGAAGCGGCAAGACGAGTGTCATCGTGGAACACATCGCCCAACAACTCCTGGCGCGGCGGGTCCC
>NZ_JAIMAV010000014.1 GCF_023511815.1 Alicyclobacillus sp. | reverse complement strand
CGTGCGCAGATGCGCCACCAGCTGCCGCTGCGTCTCCCGGACATAGGCCAGCGCAAAGCCGAGGGCTTCGGCGGCGCGTGGGCGCTCGTCGAGATCGAGCGGGACGAGCGTCGGCGTCCGGTACTGCTCACACACCCGCTCGGTCTGCACCGCCTCCGCCCGGCGCGGTTCTGGCCGAAGCGTGAGGCGCACCCGGCGCGCCGCGGCCCACGACACCACCGGTTCCAACCCCTCGTCAGCCGCCTGCGCCTCGTAGACCAGCAGCTCGCGCGGCTCCCACTGATCCAGCACGTCCAACACCGCCTCCGCGGTCGGAAGCTCGCCAGACCACACCTCACCCGTCGACAGGTCGATCACGGCGCACCCCCACCGGCCTGACCGCTGGAGGAGAGCGGCGAGATGGCGCGGTGCGGCCTCCCCGTCCTGCACCAGGGTGCCCGGCGTGATGACCCGCACCACCTCCCGCCGCACCAGACCCTTGGCGAGTTTCGGATCTTCCATCTGTTCGCAGATGGCCACCGAATACCCCTGTTCAATCAACCGGGCGATGTACTGGTCCGCGGCGTGGTACGGCACTCCGCACATCGGCACCCGGCCATGACTGCCGGCGTCCCGCCCGGTCAGCGTGATGTCCAGCGCCCGCGCCGCCGTGACGGCGTCGTCCATGAACAGCTCGTAAAAATCGCCGAGCCGAAACATCAGCAGCGCATCCGGATGCTGCGCCTTCGTCTCCAGGTACTGCTTCATCATCGGCGTCAGAGACACGTCGCATCCTCCCGTCCCGCGGCGCCGTGGCCGACCGCTTGTCCAATGTGCCAAGAATACCACGAATAGACAGGCGGGCCACAGGGGCTGCCCGAACGACGGTCCACCGCCCGTTCGGCCCACCCGCTGTGGCCTCGCTCAATCGCGCTCCCCGCAGTTGCACCCATTCCCATCCGGCCCGTGCCCGCACCCCAGGCGCGGGCCCAGTTCCACCGGCAACCGGTCGGACAACCGGCCGAGCAACAGGTGGATCACACCCTGCATCAGTTCGTTCAATTCCGCCTGCGCCTCCTTGTACTGCATGGCGACCGGGATCTCGTACAGGGTCTGTTCGAGCTCCCGGATCTCCGAACTGAGCTTCTGGACCCGCGGGTGGTCCGCCGGATACGCCTCCTGCAGGCCGATGCGATGGTTGGTCTTCAGCTTGAGTGTCTCAAACAACTCCTGGGCGCGCCGATGCTGCGCCATCTTGTCCCGGGCCTGCCAGAATCGAAGCGCGACGTCCGACCGGCCAATCATCTCGGCAATCGCGTCGGCTTTTTTCAGCAGGGCGTCCCGGTTCATGCCAGCGCCTCCTCCGCCGCCTCCAACCGCTGCCCGCGCAGCGTCCAGGACTGGGGTTGCTCGATGCGCACCTGGACAAGCTGACCGGTCAACGCCGCGGGCCCCGGGAACAGGACCAGTTTGTTGGAACGCGTGCGGCCCGCCAATACGTCGGGATTCGTCTTGCTCCGCCCCTCGACCAGCACCTCCACGGTCTTCCCGGCGAGGGCCAGGTTCTTGCGCAGGCTGATGGCCGCCTGCAGCTCGTTCAATCGCTTCAGGCGCTCCTTTTTCTCCGCGAGGCTGACATCGTCCGCCCAACCCGCGGCGGGCGTGTGTTCGCGCGGAGAATAGATGAAGGTGAAGGCGTTGTCGAACTCGACCTCCTGCACCAGGCGCAGGGTGTCCTCGAACTGCGCCTCGGTCTCACCCGGGAACCCGACGATGATGTCGGTGGTCAGAGACACATCCGGGATGGCCGCGCGGATCTTGTCCACCAGGGCCAGGTAGAACTCCCGCGTGTGGCTCCGGTTCATCCGCTTCAGGATCTGATTGTTCCCGGACTGCACGGGCAGGTGGATGTGCTCGACCACCTTGTCGCACTCCGCGATCGCCTGGATGAGCTCGTCCGTGAAATTCCACGGGTTGGACGTCGTGAAGCGAATGCGCTCCAACCCCGGAACCTCGTTGACGCGCCGGAGCAGTCGGGCGAAGGTGATATCGCCGAGATCGACCCCGTAGTCGTTGACGTTTTGGCCGAGCAGCGTCACCTCCCGGACGCCCGAGGCCGCGAGGGACCGGACCTCCTCCACGATGTCCTCCGGCAGGCGGCTGCGCTCCCGGCCGCGCGTGTACGGCACGATGCAATAGGTGCAGAACTTGTTGCACCCGTACTGGACGTTGATCCACGCCCGGACCCGATCCTGGCGCAGTTTCGGGATGTCCTCCACCGTGACGGCCGCCCGGTCCCACACCTCCAGAACGGTGTCCTGGCTCTGCCGGGCGCGCAGGACCAACTGCGGAAGCCGGTGGATGTTGTGCGTGCCGAACACCAGATCAATCCAGGGGAACTTGTCCAGAACCATCTTCTGGACACCCTCCTCCTGGGCCATGCAGCCGCACAGACCGATCAACAGTTCCGGATTCCGGGCTTTGAGCGGCCGAATGCGCCCAACCTCGCCGAACACCTTGTCCTCCGCGTTCTCGCGGACGGCGCACGTGTTGAAAAGAATGAGATCGGCCTGCTCGTCCGCTTCCGCCGGTTCGTAGCCCATGGCGGACAGAAGGCCCGCCATCATCTCCGTGTCGTGTTCGTTCATCTGACAACCGTACGTCTTGATGACGAACCGGTAGGGTTCCCCGGACGCCTTGCGGCCGATCTGGCATCCCTCTGTGAGCGCCCGCACGTCGAAACGCACGCGCTCCACCGGATTCGGGCGGTGCGTGCCAAAGGTGATGCCTTCGCCGGGCCGAAGCCGCCCTTCCCGCAGTTTATGGATCAAGTTCTCCATCTTCACACCTCCTGACCCGCACGCTTTCTATCGAAACCCGGCCTTGACTTCCCAAGGCCGGAGAGTGGGCGATCGCCTACCGATCATCATACCACACTTGCAGTCACGGCGCCGTTGGATGGGGATGGGAGGGGCTTGTCCCGAGTCCCGGTCCTACCGGGCTTCCCGCCGGGCCAGCGCCTCGAGCTGGTCCAGGACACCCGCCAGGGACCGTTGCCGGATCTCCGGCTCGTCAAATTTCATGGGCTTCGCGTTGGCTTCGAAAAACCAAGGGTGTCCATCCGCGTCCACCCCGATATCCATCGACATCTCGCCGAGCCGGTGGGCGTAGTGTGCGTCGATGGCACGGGCGCACTGGAGGGCCATCTCATCCACCGACTGATGAACGTCGTCCCCTTGCTCGCCGAACACCTCCTCGAGCACCTCCGCCGCACGGGCGATGTGGCCACCGTTGGGCACATGGGTGGTGATGGCGTTGCGCCCCGCCACGCGCACCCCTTTGCCGACGACCTCCCACGCCCCGTCGCGTTTCTGCAACAGCACACGAAAATCACACGGATGCCCCTGATGCCGGATGAGCGGCACCGCCGCCTGCACCACGTACCGGCTGCGCAGGCGATGGCGGCACACCAGGCGCCAGGCCTGGGGCCAGCCGGCGGCCAGGTGGACCTCGCAGCGCCGATGCTTCAGCACCGCGACGCGAAATCCCCTGCCCTGGCGGTCGATGCGCAGGATGCCGTGGCCGATGCTGCCACCGACCGGTTTCAAATACACCGCGTCATGGCGCTGGAGCATCTGGTGGAGGGTCGCCGCGTCAAGATCGGTGGCGGACTCCGGGAGGTACCGGCTCAATCCGGCGCGTTGGATGATCTCATAGATCACCGCCTTGTCGAAGTACCCCGGGTTGAACATCGGAATCCCCTGTTCGGACAGCATCTGCTTGGCGCGCTGAGATACGGGAAGCCGCTCCAGCTTGCGGTTGGGGATCCGATTGTACACCGCCTGCGGCGCCGGACAGGGCAGGGCCAGCCAACGGCCGGGGCCAATCCGGACAAATCCCTTCCACCAACCGCCCTCACGAATCCCGTCGGTCGGGAGGACATAGACGAACGCACGCCGGGCGCGGCCGGCCGCCGTGATGGCCCGGAAATCCGCGCGATCGCCGCGAAACGGGTGTCCTCCGGCCGCCGCCAGGATGGCGAACACCGGACCGGCCGTCCATTCGCCGTCGCGTTCCACGACCCGAACGGGGTGCCGGTACAACACCCCCCGCGGGGGCACCCTGTGCATCACCGGAACCCACACCCCGGCCACGCGGGCGGTTTGGGGCGCGGTGCGAAGTTTGGTGAGCGATGGCACGTGAAGCGCCACCCGCACTCGCCCGTCGGCGTGCACCCAGATGAGCTCTCCGTTCGTCGCTGTCCTCACGTCGTCAACCTCCCGTCTTGGCGTCGGTGTCCTCGGCGCCGCATCCCGTCACGCATTGGCCAGAGAACGCTGCCCGCCCGCCCTGCCGGCCGCCTGCCGCCGCCTTGCGGGGATGCCCCACGCGGTGCGAACGTCCACCGACTCATCCCAGATCCGTCCGGAAAAGATCATGTCGAACAGCGGTTGAATCTGTTCCCGGTACCGGTCGAATCCGGGCACCTTCTGCAGGATGGCGTAGTTGCGCTCCACAATCGGCAGCAAAACCTCCTTGCGGGCTTGGTAGAAAGCCAGCTGAAGGTTTTCTTCATAAAGGTCGAACACCGGCAGTTCCCGGTGATGATGGGCCAGCAGATGGGCGATGCAAAAGGCGGCCGTGGTCACCTCCGGACTGACGACGAAGCTGGCCGGGGTCCGGTATTCAAACCCACCGTGGTCCTTGTGGCGAATGTCTCCCAGAAATCCGTAGCGCGGCCTGCGCAACCGGCTCGTCCTCGGGTCCTCGACCATCATCAGCGGCAACCCCAGGTAGTTGTCGAGGACGCGCACAAAGTGACTGGAGAAGGCCACGTTTGAAAAATGGATGTGCCCCCCGGTGCAATACGGCCGAAACGGCATGCTGCCCGCCACCCACTGAATCCCGGGCACCCCGATGCGCGATGAGGCCTCGACCATCACCGCCCGGAGATTGGCGACCAATCGCAACGGGTCCGCGTCCGGGTCCGGGCGCAGCTCCATCAGCGGCAGCCGCTGCCCGTCGAACTGTACGCTGCGGTCGTCGCAGCCGACACGGCCCTTGCGCGAAAAGAACCGGCTGGCCAGGACCATCTTGCCTGCGGCATTGCGCAACATCAGCTCCACGTCCGTCCCGAGCAGCACATTCCCTTGCACGGCGGCCGGTTGTTCCTCGCGCTCGATGTACTGTTCGACGGCCTGGCCGAACAGATCCAACAGCCGCCCGCGCAGGACCGGAGCCGGCGTCACGTCGATCACGTACAGGACGCCCTTGGGCGCCATGCCGATGCTGACCATGCCGTGATCCAGCCCGAGGGCGTGCAGCGCTCGGCATGCCAACTGCAAAACGCGCGCGGTGACCTTTTCCTCGTCCAACGGGACCTCCCGAAACGAGGATTGAACCTGTTGGAGACGTTGATTGAGCCAAACCGGCGCCCGGTCCGAACGGAAACAGGCCAGCGGTTTGAGATCGAACACCGGAATCCGATACTGACGCAGAAGCGTCGTGTTCTCGTTCGACTTGTCGCGGCTGTACACCCGAATTCCGACGCGCCGCAGGAACCTCGCCATCGCCGGTCTTGACCGTGTCCGCACCACCGCGTTCTGCGGGTTGAGCACCCGGCCGATGGGGGGGTCTGACTCCGCCGAATCCCCCCAGCGGATCACCGCGTCCCCCGCGTTGACCGCGGAGACGGACGTGTACTCGCGCAGCCGCGCGACCCGGCGCACCAGTCGTTGGGCGGACGGCTGCCCGGCGTGCAGCAGATAGTAGGCCATTGCCAACGCTCCTTTCCTGCCGGCGACTAGCGCTCTTGAGCCAGCCGGATGGCGTACTCCATCGGGCGGAGGAAGGACAGGTCCACCAGGTCCTGCCGCCCTTTGTCGGTGGAAGACGCTTTCCAGGGCTTGGAATTCACCTCAAGGACCCAAACCGATCCGGATTCGTCGACGGCCAGATCCACCCCCAGTTCGCCCAATGGCTTTCCGCACTGCTGTTCGATCGCGGCGGCGACCAGGGAAGCGGCTCTGCGGATGAGACGCCTGGCCCGGCGCCGGCGCTCCGGGGCCGAAAACGCCTCACGGAGCACCGCGTCGACGGGCAGCGCCTCGCCCCCGCTGGCGAGGTTCGCGGTGAATTCCCCAGACCTGGCCACCCGGGCGAACATCTTCGTCCGCTTCCACTCCCCGGATCCGTCCCTCTGCAGGACGATCCGGATGTCGAACGGCCGCTCCCGGTAACGCGCCACCGGAATGCCCTGCTGCAACAGATGCGGGGATTGGCGCAACCGGCGCCGGAGCGCTTCCACCACCGCCTCCGCGGTGGCGGCACGGTTCTGGGTCCGCCCGGTGCGGTGGCGAACCTCGTAACGGTACGAACCATCCGCCTCCCGGGTGACCCGGACGATGCCGACCCCAAGGCTGCCGTGCACCGGTTTGATGAAAGTGACGGCATGCCGTTTTATAAACGCGATGGCCTGGCCCTCCGTCGTGAATCGTTCCGAATACGGGACCAGATTCCGGGTTTGACGGTCCTGCCAGAGCCACTCGTGCACCTTCCATTTGTCGAAGAAGCCGTCGTTGAAGATGCGGTTGGCGTACATTTTGCTCAATCTCGCCCGTTTGGCCTGATACTTCTTGTCCCGCTCCAACCGCCGGGACACCACCTGGTCGTAGATCGAATCCGGCAGCGGCAGTTGAGCGGGCCGCCACGCGCCGTTGCGAAACACGTAGCCGAGAACGGTCCCCCGATTGAAATCCACGTCCTGAATGCCGAACACGTATACGAAGGCACCCAGGCGCTGCCCGGCTTGAACCAGCTTCTCCAGCGCGGGGACCTGCTTTGTCCAACGCAGGGTGTGTCGTTTCTCGTTCCACACGGGATTGCACAGGATCCCGATGGTGGGACCCACGTGCACCGTGCCCTCCTGAAGGTGGGCGTTCACCGTTTCCACGGGCAGGCCGAGCAGGACGCTCCGGGAGACCCCGCTGCTCACAAAGACCCGGTTCGGGGGAACAGCGGGATCGAACCAGACGGACGCGTCGGTGCGCCGAAGCCCGCAGATGACGGACAGAGACTGGCCGGAACGGGTGGAAAGGAGTGGGCCGTGGGAAGGATGGAGTCGGATCAACCGCTCGGGGTGTGGGAATACCGAAATGAGGATCTGGTCACCATCCTTCATCGGTGGATTCCCCTTTCCGCGTTGTACCGGGTGATTGGACCCTCGTCGCCCTGATAGCATATTCAATCAGCGTCTCCAGTGACAGCTCCCGGACATGCCGCTCGAGCGATCTCAGCATCCGCCTACCGGGCGTGGGATTGACCTCGAACACGACCGGCGTGAGATCGGGGCGAAGCGCGAGATCCACGCCCACCTCCGCGTACGGACCGTACTTTCGGCGGAGTCTGTCCGCGACCAGAAGCGCCACCGCGTCCAGCTGGCCGAGAAGGCCGTCCGGGTGCGGAATGCCGGCCCCGCGCAGGGCGGTGTCGGCCGGCACCGCCTGGCCGCCGGTGTGGATGTTCGTGGTCACGGCCTCGGGTCTTCCGACGCGCGCCACACGGGCCAGCACCCGCGCTTCGTCGGCGTACTGGATCAACCAGCGGAAATCGAACGGCCGTCCATCCCGCGTGCGCGGCAGCTCGACGGTCTCCTGCACCAGACAACGTCCCAATTTGGTGGTCCCCCAGAACGCCCGAAACTCCGCCGGCGTCCGGAAGCGCCGCAGCTGCAGCCGGGTGAATGGTTGGAACCTCTGGGTGATGCGCTCCGTTCTCCGCGGCACGATCCGCTCCTCCCAGCGCGCCTCCCCTTCGGCTCCCTTCCACCGCAGGCGATAGACCGAGATCCCCTGCGCCCCGCCGAGCGGCTTCACATACACATCGGACACCTCGAGGAGCGCGCGATACACGTCCTGCGGCCCGCTGGCGAGCCGAGACCAGGGGACATACCGCTGCAGCGCGGCATCCGCGGTGAGCAACCGGTAGAACGTCCATTTGTTGCTCACCGCCCGCGGCAGCGTGTGCAGGACGCCGCGGCGGTGGAACAGGGCGAGGTCCTCCCGCACCAAGGCCGCGGGCGCCCGAAACGAGCCGGAGCGGCGATAGACCACGGAAGGCAGCGGGACCGAGTCCGGCCGCCACCGGTCGGCGGCGTGATCGTACAGGTAGCCCCGGCCCGTGCGGGCATATCCGGGGACGAGGACGACGACCTCCACCCCGAGGCCCTGCCCGATTCGCCACAGATCGGCGAACATCCGCGTCTGTTCCCCGAACGGCCGCACGACGTTCGGTTCCAAGCTGGCATACAGCCCCAGGCGCACCCAGTCCTTCGCCGCCTCCTCCGCGAATCCGCCGGTGTGGAACAAAAAAGGGGCGTTTCCGCCCCCTGAAGGACCGGCCCGGTGACCGGCCGGCACGGCCCGCCGGTCGGGCCCGTCACCGATCCTCGACGTCCACTTCCTCGAGCATCTCTTCGTCGTCCTCAAGGAAATCCTCTTCTTTCTTCTCAGCCAGCTCGCACGTCACGACACACAGCTTGGTGCGGCCCACCACCTCCACGGCGAGCTCCTTTTCGCAGCGCACCAGGATCTCGGAACCGTTGCCGGTGACCGTGGCGTCAAGGCAGTTGGGATTCTGAACCACCTTGACGTGCACCTCCCGGCTGTCGCGGTCCGCGGTCGTGTCCAGGTCACGCAGCGCAATCTGCTCCACATAGGACACCGTGTCCTTGGCGACGGCCGTCTCGGAGTTGCCGTTGTACGAGTACCACACGTTGATGTCAAAGCGGCCGTGCACCTCGACGTAGTCGCCGACCAGCTCCGCGTCGTACGTGTGGTTCATGATCCAGCAACCACCGATGGTGGTGGGTCGATTCGCAGGGCGAATGGTGTACGTCGTCTGCGAATACTTGCTCCCGCGTCCGACGACGGCGTTGGCGACGATCTCGCGGTAGCTGAGGTCCTTGCCAGAGAGCACCATGCGCCAACCTCCTCTCTCCTTCTCGGTCCGGGCGATGTCCCTCGCGCCTTCGCCCAGGCCCGATGTGATGCATCCGTATGCGGGGACCCTGCCGCTGGTTCCAGCGCCACAGGCCGGTGCGCCCAGCCCGCGCACCTCGCCACATCGTATGCATCGCCCACCGACGGTGTCATTCGCCCGCGGGCCATCACCCAGAATCGGGCTCGTCCGAAGGGGCTTCACCACCTCGCCGCAGATTCACACGCAAAAAATAAAAAGCCCCCCGATGGGGGGCTCGCGAAACACGTCCGTACACCGACTTCAGCGCACCCGCTCTCCGTGCCTCAGCGTTCCGGCAGCGCCTCGAGCAGGAAGCGCTCAAAATTCTTCCACAGGATCTTCTCGGCAAGGTCCCGGCCGTAGCGGTCCACCAACGCGTCGGCAAAGGCGGCGTAGTCGGAGGCGTCCGACAGCCCGGGGAGCGGGTGGGACGCCCCGTCAAAGTCGGAGCCAAACCCCACGCAGTCCTCGCCGCCCAAATTCAGGACGTGATCCAGGTGGCGGAACACATCCTGTGCGCTGGCCTCCGTGACCGGTCCGACAAAGCTGGCTTCAAAGACCAGTCCCATCCAACCCCGTCGCGCGATGATCTCGCGGATCACCTCGTCGGGAAGGTTCCGCCCGTCCTCAAACACGGCGCGGGCGTTGGCGTGCGAGGCCATCACGGGACCGTCGGTCACGCGCAGCGCGTCCGCCATCCCGGCGTCGGACAGATGCGCCAGGTCGAGCCACATTCCGAGGCGGGCCATCTCCCGCACCACCCGCCGTCCCGCGTCGGTCAGTCCCGCGCCGCGCGGCTCCCGGCAGCCGTCCGCCAGTTCGTTGGCGTGATTCCAGGTGAGGCCCACGCCGCGCACGCCGAGATCGAACAGCACCCGCAGGAGCGACGGCTGACCGCGCAGGCAACCGCCACCCTCCAGCGATAAAAGGCCGGCGAGCGCGCCCCGGGCGCGCACCTGCCGGAGCTCCTCGGCCGAGCGCACCGGCATCACCAATCCGTCCGACACCACCCGGCGGTAGAACAGGTCCACACACGCCAGGACCTTTTCCAGCTGCTCCGTGCTCGACCGATTGGGCATGACGAACAGGGCGAACACCTGCGTGCCCACCCCGCCCCGCCGCAGCCGATCATAACTCGCCCGCAATTCCGAATCTCCATAAAAGGCGGCGCCCTCCTCCAGCATGCGCCACAGGACATCCACGTGGGCGTCCGCCACTCGATGCGCGCTCACGACATCGCTCCTCTCCGCCGAACAAAGTCACCGAGGTTCGACAATCAGCTTGATGGCGGTGCGCTCCTGCCCGTCGATGACGATGTCCGTGAAGGCGGGGACGCAGATCAGGTCAACCCCGCTCGGGGCCACGAACCCGCGCGCGATGGCGACAGCCTTGACCGCCTGGTTCAGTGCTCCGGCTCCGATGGCCTGGATCTCTGCGGTGCCGTGTTCACGCAGCACCCCCGCGAGGGCCCCCGCCACGGAGTTCGGATTCGATTTTGCGGAAACCTTTAAGACGTCCACGCTCGGGCAACCTCCTTGAATACACCTCGGGACTGGACTAGCACACTATATCGATATTCGCCGCCCCCCCGATTATTCCTTCGCGAAGGCCACCCGGAACCGAACTCATTCCCCGGTTTCGCACAGAAAGATCCGCTCGATGCCCGTCGCCCGCCCGGTCTCGTCGTCCAACTCAATTTCGACGGCGCAGAACTGGCGGGCCCCGCTCGCCACCTCGAATTTGACCGGCATCTGCGTCCGCATTTTCCGGATCACCCGATGCCGGTCCATGCCGAGGATGCCGTTCCTCGGCCCGACCATCCCGACGTCGGTGATGTACGCCGTCCCGTTCGGCAGGACCCGTTCATCCGATGTCGGCACGTGCGTGTGCGTTCCCACCACGGCCGAGACGCGCCCGTCCAGGTGCCAGCCCATCGCCAGCTTCTCCGAGGTCGTCTCCGCGTGCATGTCCACCAGGATGTGGCGGATGTCGGGGTGTTCACCGAGGATGCGATCCACTTCGCGGAACGGACAATCGAGCTGGCTCAAAAACGTCCTCCCCATCAGGTTGATGACGAGAAACGGCCTGCCGGCCACCCGGCACACGGTGTGTCCGCGCCCCGGGGTCCCCTCCGGAAAGTTGGCGGGGCGAACGATGCGCAAATCCTCCTCCAGGAGCGCGGGCGTATCCTTCTGGTCCCAGGTGTGGTTGCCCAGGGTGATGATCTCGACGCCCGCATCGTAGAGCGCCTCGCACGCGAGCCGGTTGATGCCGCGCCCGTTGGTGGCGTTCTCCCCGTTGGCGATCACGAGATCAATCCGCCGGGCGCGCAACAAACCGGGCAGCACCTCGCGCACATAATCCTGGCCCGGCCGTCCGACGATGTCTCCGATAAAAAGTACCCTCACCTTCGCCCCTCCGCCCCGCCGCGCAGGAAAAAATAGAGTAGCCCGACGGCTACTCTATTTTGCGTATTCCACGGCTCTCGTTTCTCGAATGACAGTGACCTTGATCTGGCCAGGGTAATCCAATTCCTTTTCAATCTTCTTCGAGATCTGCTTCGCCAGCCGAACCGATTCCGCATCGTCCACCAGATCCGGCCTGACCATGATGCGAATTTCTCGGCCGGCCTGAATGGCGTAGCACTTCTCGACTCCGTCGAAGGATTCCGCGATGGACTCGAGCCGCTCCAAGCGCTTCATGTAGATATCGAGCGTCTCCCGCCGAGCCCCGGGGCGCGCCGCGGAAATCGCGTCCGCCGCCGCGACCAACACCGACACCGGAGAGGAGAACTCCACGTCTCCGTGGTGCGCCGCGATGGCGTTGATCACCACCGGATGCTCCTTGTAACGCTTCGCCAGATCCACGCCGATCTCGACATGGGAGCCCTCCACCTCGTGGGTGACGGCCTTGCCGATGTCGTGCAACAGCCCGCCGCGCCGCGCCAGGTTGACGTCCAATCCCAGTTCCGCGGCCATCAGCCCGGCCAGCTGAGCGACCTCCACGGAATGTTTCAACACGTTCTGCCCGTAACTGGTCCGGAATTTCAGCCGGCCGACCAGTTTGACCAGATCCGGATGCATCCCGTGGACGCCCGCCTCGAACGCGGCCCGCTCACCCTCTTCGCGGACCAGTTCGTCAATCTCCCGGCGGGACTTCTCCACCATCTCCTCGATGCGCGCCGGATGAATCCGTCCGTCGGCGACCAACCGCTCCAGGGCCACCCGGGCGATCTCGCGCCGAATCGGGTCGAAGCCCGAGAGGATGACGGCCTCCGGCGTGTCGTCGATGATCAGGTCGATCCCGGTCAGCGTCTCCAGCGTCCGGATGTTCCGGCCCTCACGGCCGATGATGCGGCCCTTCATCTCGTCGTTCGGCAGATTGACCACGGAGACGGTGATCTCGGAGGTGTGATCCGCGGCGCACCGTTGAATGGCCGTCGCGATGATGTCCCGCGCCTTCTTCTCTGCCTCCAGGCGGGCCTGCTGCTCAATCTCCTTCATCAGAACCGCGGCGTCATGCCGGCTCTCCTGCTCCACCTGGGAGAGGATCAGCTGCCGCGCCGCCTCCTGCGTGAGCCCGGAGATGCGCTCCAGCTCCTCGACCTGGCGCTGATACAGCGCCTCCACCTCGGCCTGGCGTTCCTCCATGCGCCGCTCCGCCTCGCGCAGGCTGTCCGACTTTCGCTCAAGCGACTCCAACTTGCGGTCCAGCGCTTCCTCCTTCTGCAGGATGCGCTTCTCCAACTTCTGAATCTCCGCCCGACGTTCCTTCAGTTCGCGCTCCGCCTCCTGACGGATGCGGTGCGCTTCCTCCTTGGCCTCCAACAGCGCCTCTTTCTGCTTCGCCTCGATGTCCCTTTGCGCCGACTCCAAAATCTGTAACGCTCTTGCCTCCGCGGCGCCGACTTTCGACTCGGCCACCTGACGCCGGACCCAATACCCGGCGCCGAACCCGGCCAACAGCGCCACCAAGGCAATCCATAGCCATGCAAAGGCCTGCATAATGAAACTGCCTCCTTGCTCTCACCCTTGACGCTGTGGCGATCAGGGCAGGTCAAACGCCTTCGAGCTAGAGGCCGTAAATGATACGCAATTCCATTGTATCTTTGTGCGGCAATGATTGTCAAGAAAACGGTTCGTCCCCGCCGAGGTCGAATTCACGCAAGATCTCGAGGATCAGAGGCACCGGAAATCCCTTTCGTTGCAGGTGCGCCCCCAGGCGTTCCCGCAACCCCTCCGGTTTGGACGCGTGCTTTCGCATGTACGCCCGCGCCACCCGCAGGGCGGCCGCCCGTTCACGCGCCCGCCCCTCCGGCCCGTCCGCCAGCGCCGCGTCGACATCCGCCCGGGCCACGCCGCTTCGGCGCAGGCGCCACGTCAGCTCGCGGCGGCTCATGCGTTGTCCCTGCGTCTCCGTGTAAAGCTGTGCGTAGGCGGCGTCGTCGAGCACCCCCGCTTCCTCCAGCGCCTCAACCGCCTCCCGCGCCACCGCCTCGTCCACCCGACGCCTGGCCAGATGCGCGAGGACCTGCGCGCGCGTTCGCGGACGCGCCCGCAGATACGCGCGTGCGGCGTCCTTCGCCCGCTCGACGGCCGCCGCCCGGGCCAGGACCACCTCCACCGACGGATGGAGGGCGCCGCCCACGCGCGCGCCGGCATCGACCCAGGCACCGAGGGGCACCTCCATGGCGTCCCCGTCCGCAAACACGACGCGGACCCAGTTCGCCCGGCCGGCGACCTCCTCGATTCGGTCGACGATGCGCGCATCACTCAAAGTCAAACGCATCCTCGTCCGAGACCGCCGGCGTCTCCGCTTTCCAGGTCGCTCCGAGCTGGAACGCCTCGCGGATCTTCTGTTCAATCTCATCGGCCAACTCGGGGTGTTCCTTGAGGTACTGCTTCGCGTTCTCGCGGCCCTGGCCGAGGCGTTCCTCGCCGTACGAGTACCAGGCCCCGCTCTTCTGAATGACGTCGATCTCGGTGCCGATGTCAATCATGCTGCCCTCGCGCGAGATCCCCTCGCCGAACATGATGTCCACATCCGCGGTCTTGAACGGCGGCGCCACCTTGTTTTTCACGACGCGGATCTTGGCGCGGTTTCCGACCACCTCGTTGCCCTGTTTGAGCGCCTCCGTGCGCCGGACCTCCAGGCGGATGGTCGAGTAGAACTTGAGCGCCCGCCCGCCGGTCGTCGTCTCGGGATTGCCGAACATCACGCCGACTTTCTCGCGGATCTGGTTGATGAAAATCGCGATGGTCTTCGACTTCGAGATGGCGCCCGCCAATTTCCGCAGCGCCTGTGACATCAGCCGCGCCTGCAGCCCGACGTGGGAATCCCCCATGTCGCCCTCCAGCTCGCTCTTCGGGACCAGGGCCGCGACGGAGTCAATCACGATGATCTCCACCGCTCCGCTGCGGACCAGCGCCTCGGCGATCTCGAGCGCCTGTTCGCCCGTGTCCGGTTGCGAGATCAGCAGTTCGTCCGTGTTGACCCCGAGCTTCGCGGCGTACACCGGATCCAACGCGTGCTCCGCATCGATGAACGCCGCCTGGCCGCCGCGGCGCTGCACCTCCGCCACCGCGTGCAGGGCGACGGTCGTCTTGCCCGAGGACTCCGGACCGTAGATCTCAATGATCCGGCCCCGCGGATACCCGCCCGTCCCCAGTGCGATGTCCAGCGCCAACGAGCCACTCGGCACGGTCTCGATGTTCATGCTGGCGGACGCTTCCCCGAGGCGCATCACCGCACCCTTCCCAAACTGTTTCTCAATCTGTTTGAGCGCTGAATCCAAAGCCGCGCGTCGATCGTTCATGTGCACCATCCTCGTCAGGATTCATTTCCTCTGCGCCGTGCCCCCTCGGGCACCCGCCGTGCGGAGCCAGGGCGCCGAAGGGGTCCACCCTCGCCTGAGCCATGGGATTCGTGATGGCCCGTCCGCATTCCTGCTTTCTATTGTATCAGTTTCAGAGATTCATGCAAACATACGTTCGCCCCGCCGACAGAAAAACGCGCCCTTCGGAGAGAAGGGCGCGTCTGTCCGCGTCGGGTCACCGGGCGATTCGCCCGAAGGCTGGCTCACCGCCGGCTGCGCGGCTTCGCCGGTTCCATATTGACGCGCATGCCGCCCCAGCGGCTCTGGCGCAACGACTCGTAGACGAACGGCGCCGACTCCTGCTCAATCTCCACAAACGTGAAGCGGTCGAAGATGTCGATCTTGCCCACCGCCTGCCCCGGCACACCCGCCTCCTCGGAGATCATGCGGACCAAGTCGCCGGGGGTGACCCGGTTGCTGCGCCCGATGTTGACGAAGAACCGGACCATTCCCGGCGTCGCGCCCGTGTCGCCGAAATCGTAATCGGCCTCCTCGCGCGCCTCCAGCTCCCCCGCCGACGCCAGCTTGAGCGCGGCGCAGGCGATGTCCACCGGATCGTGCTCGTCGATGATGCTGTCGAGGATTGCCCGGTAGTGGCCGAGCCCTCCGTTCTGGATGGTCTCGATGATCCGCTGGCGCCACATCTCCGCCTGCCGCTCCGCCACGTCCGCCAGAGAGGGCACCTCGCGGGCCACCATCTTCGCCTTGGTCTCCCGCTGGATCTGCTTGAGCAGTTTGAACTCGCGCGGGGTCACCAGCGTGATCGCCAATCCGCGCTTGCCGGCCCGGCCGGTGCGGCCGATGCGGTGCACGTACGACTCCGGGTCCTGCGGGATGTCGTAGTTGATCACATGGGTGACATTCTCCACGTCCAACCCGCGCGCCGCCACGTCCGTCGCGACGAGCAGCTCAATCTCCCCGTTGCGGAACTTTTTCATCACCCGATCCCGCTGGGCCTGGCTGAGGTCCCCGTGCAACCCGTCGACCAGATACCCGCGCGCAATCAGGGCCTCCGTCAGCTCATCGACCCCGCGCTTGGTCCGGCAGAACACGATGCCCAGCTGAACCTCCTCGCTGTCGATGATCCGGCACAGGCTCTCCAGCTTGTTGCGTTCGAGCACCTTGTAATACACCTGGTCGGTCAGCGGCACCGTGACCTCGCCCCGGTTGACCGTCACGTGCTCCGGATCGCGCATGTACCGCAGCGCCAGCCGCTTGATGTCGTCCGTGAACGTCGCCGAGAACAGGAGCGTCTGCCGATCCGTTGGCGTCTCTCCCAGGATGGCCTCGATGTCTTCGATGAAGCCCATGTCCAGCATCTCGTCCGCCTCGTCCAGGACCACCATCCGCACGTGCTGCAGCTTCAGCGTACCGCGGTGGATGTGATCCAACACGCGCCCCGGCGTGCCGATGACAATCTGCACGCCCTGCTGAATCGCACGGATCTGGTGACCGATGGACTGGCCGCCGTAGATCGGGAGCGTCCGCACCCGTTTGTACTTGCCGATCTTGCGAAACTCGCCGGCCACCTGAATGGCCAGCTCCCGCGTGGGGGTCAGAACCAGCGCCTGCACGTGCCCCTCCGGCCCCACGCGTTCCACCACCGGGATGCCGAAGGCGGCCGTCTTCCCGGTGCCGGTCTGCGCCTGTCCGATCACATCCCGCCCGTCCAGAATGAGGGGGATGCAGGCCGCCTGAATCGGGGACGGCTCCTCGTAGCCCATGTCGTCAATCGCCTGTTGAACTCGTTTGCTCAGCTGAAAATCCGTGAACGTCGTCATGTTGTCACCATCTTCCATTCAGTTGCCCCCATGGGGCTGCGCGGTACCGGCCAGGGCCTGCCACAGCCGCCACAGCACTTGCTTCGCGGCGCGAAGCCGAATCTGCTCGCGGGACCCGCGCAGCTGCAGGCGGAACACGCGCGTCTCCTTCGCACCGGCCACCGCCACATAGACCAGTCCCACCGGTTTTTCCGGGGTCCCGCCGCCCGGTCCGGCGATCCCGGTGGTGGCCAGACCCCAATCGGAGCCGAGGGCGTTTCGCACGCCTTCCGCCATCGCCCGCGCCGTCTCCTCCGAGACCGCGCCGTGCACCGTCAGCGTCGATTCCGGGACGCCGAGCACACTGGACTTCACGCGGTTGTCGTACGCCACCACGCCCCCCAGAAAGTACGCCGAGCTGCCGGGCACTCCCGTGATCATAGAGGAAAGCCCGCCCCCGGTGCAACTTTCCGCCACGGCCAGCGTCTGCCCGGCCGCCGTGAGGCACCGGCCCACCGCCGACGCCAGGGTCTCGTCGTCGACGCCGTAGATGTACGGAGAGAACCGCCGCCGCAGGTCCGCCTCCACCGGCGCGATGAGCGCGCGCGCCCGGTCTTCGTCCTCGGCCCGCGCGGTGATGCGCAACAGCATCTCGCCCTCGCCCGCCAGCGGTGCGACGGTCGGATTGGCCTGCGCCAGCCACTGCGGGATCTGCTCGTCGACGTCGGATTCACCGATGCCGCACAGGTGAAGCACCCTGGAGACCAGCACCTGCTCATGCGGAAACAGCCGGCGCAACCGCGGCAGGACGTGGTTGCGCAGCATCGGGACCATTTCCAGCGGCGGGCCCGGCAGCAGGAAGTAATGCACTCCGTCCGCCTCCACGTACACCCCCGGCGCCGTGCCGTTCGGATTGTCCATCAGCTCGCCGCCTTCGATGCAGAGGGCCTGTTTGCGGTTTTCATCTGGCATTTTGCGCTTTCGGGCCTGGAAATACGCCTCAATCTGGCGCAGGGCCTCCTCGGACAGCCACAGGGTTCGGCCGAGGAACTGCGCCAGCGCCTCCTTCGTCAGGTCATCCGCCGTCGGCCCCAACCCGCCGGTGACGACCACCACGTTCGATCGCGCCGCCGCCACGCGAAACGCCTCGACAATCCGCCCCAGGTTGTCGCCGACGGCGCTGTGGTGATAAATAAAAAAGCCGTTGTTCGCGAACTCCAACGACACCGTGCGAGCATGGCTGTTGGCGATCTGGCCGAGCAGGATCTCCGTCCCGACGGCCAGGTGTTCTCCGCGGCATGTCTGGCTCATCGCACACACCTCTCGGGGACGCTCAGGCGTCCGTCTGAATCACGTGTTTGTTCTTGATGAAATAATCGACCCCCGACACGAGGGTCATGAGCACCATGGCGTACACCGCCAACGTGTCGAAGGGAAATCCGACGACGGAGAAGGGGAAGTTGTTGATGATCAGGGCCACCATCGCGACCACCTGCGTCGCGGTCTTCCACTTGGCCAGACGGCTGGCGGCGATGACAATGCCCTCCGCCGCCGCAACCAACCGCAGGCCGGTGACGGCGAACTCGCGGCTGATGATCAGAATGGCGACCCAGGCCGACAGGCGCTGCATCTCCACGAGGCTGATCAAAACTGCGGAGATGAGCAGCTTGTCGGCCAACGGATCGAGAAATTTTCCGAAGTTGGTGACGAGCTTGCGTTTGCGCGCAATGTATCCGTCCAAGCCGTCGGTGGTGGCGGCGATGATGAACACCAGCGCGGCGATCATCTCGCTGCCCGTGGTCGTCCGGTGGTTGATGGTGACGGTCCAAAAATTGAACCGGATCAGGAGGGTGAAGACCACCACGGGGACCAAGAAAATTCTGGCTAGCGTGATCCGGTTAGCCAGATTCAATGAAAACACTCCTCATTCGGCGAAGAGATCGGAGATTCGCAGTTGGACGCGTCATCCGGTCCGGCCGATCCCGAAGTCTCCCACAGTATAGCGCAGGCAAAAAAGCCATGTCAAAGTTTGGCCGCCCCACCCGGTTGTCCGCAACATCAACCGCGGTAGTTCGTGAACTGCAGCGGCACCGGCAGGTCCGCCTCGCGCAACGTGCGGATCACCGCCTGCAGGTCGTCCCGGCTCTTCCCGGACACGCGCAGCTGGTCCCCCTGGATGGTCACCTGCACCTTTAACTTGGTGTCCTTGACGAGCTTCGTGATCTGCTTGGCCACGTCCTGTTCGATCCCCTGCTGCAACCGCACCGCCTGGCGCACCGTCCCGCCCGCGGCCGGCTCCACCTTGCCCGGGCGCAGCGCCTTCAACGAGACGCCGCGCTTGATCAGTTTTGACTCCAACACGTCCCGAAGGGCGTTCAGCTTGTATTCGTCGTCCGACAGGAGCGTGATGGTCCCCTTGCCGTCGAACTCAATCTCGCTTTTGCTCCCTTTGAAGTCGAACCGCGTCGAGATCTCCTTCAGCGCCTGCTGCACCGCGTTCTGGACCTCCTGCAGGTCCACCTCGGACACGATGTCGAACGAGCTGTCCTTGGCCACCAGAGACTCTCCTCCTCCGATTGGTGTGTCGCGTCAGCCCTGCGCCCGGGTGACGACGACGTCGATGGCGTCCTTCGTGTCGGGCAGCGTCACGGATTGCCCGTTCAGCGTCAGCGTCACCCCGGGGACAAAGCCGATGCGGATGCGGATCTCGTCATTCCCCTGCCAGGTTCGGGACTGTCCGACCGGGATGGTGTCGCTCGGGTCCACCACCTTGCCGTCCACCGTCGCGCGGACCCAGCACGCGCCGTTGGCGGCCGTCAACTGTGCGACAATCGGCCCGGTGGTGCTGACCAGATACGTCTGGCGATGGTTGCTGAACGACTGGCTGACCACCCGGAATTCCGCGGATCCGCCGGGCGCCGCACCGGTGCTGTTCGCCGGGGTGGTGGAGTTGCCAGTCGGGGTGGCGTTGCCGGCCGCGTTGGTGACGTTCCCCCCCGCCTGCTGCGCATTCGCCGTCTGGCCCGCCGCCGTCACGTTCCCCCCGAGGGCCGAACCCGGGGCCGTCGCGTTGGCCTGCGCGGCGCCCGTTCGACCGGGTTTCTCGAGGTACCACCAGGCGCCGGCCAGCACCGCCAGGACGGCGACCACCGCCACCACCTGGCCCGCCGCGTTCCATCCGAGACCCGAAGGTTCGCGCCGACCGCGAACCCGCGCCGGCCGCTCGGGCGCCCGCCGCGGGCTCGGTGTGGACCGGGACGATCGCCGGGGCGCCACCGGGTCACGGTCCTCCGATGCCGCCCGCTCCCCGATTCGGTCCGAGCGCGGCGCGCGATCTGCGACCGGATCGACCGCTCCGGACGCTGAGGCGGCACCCAAGGGGTCGAGTGCGGTCGTCCGCTCCGAATCCGCCTCTCGGGTGAACCGAAATCCGCCCGTCGCCGGCCCCGCCGAGGGCTCGGCCTCCGGCGCCTCCCGATCCCCGCTTACCGGGGCGAGCGGATTTCCTTCATCGCGATCCGACCGCGCCTCCGGCATCCCCGGATGCGGCGGGAGGCCGTCCACGTACGCTTCCAATAGCGCACGACCGTCCAAGCCCACCGCCTCGGCGTAACTGCGGACAAATCCGCGCGCGTACACGTCCCCCGGAAGAACGCTCCAATCTCCCGCCTCAATGGCCTCCAGGTAGCGTTTGCGGATCTTGGTCACCGCCTGCAGCGTGTCGAGATCCATCCCCTGGCGCAGGCGCTGCTCGCGCAGCCGGTCGCCCAAGGTTCGCAAATCGCGCATGTGCACCCCTCCTCTTCCTTCCCTAAGCTGGATCACTCACCGTTCCACCGGGCCGCCTCCTGCTCGTACGCCTCGTACTGAATCGCCTCGTCCGGATCGCGGCGCAGTTCTATCAGCAGATCGAACACGTTCCATCCGTAATGCGAGTGACGGACGAAGATGTCCGGATGTTCAATGACGATGGGCGCGGGCAGGCCCATCACCTCATTGACCAGCGACAGGTGCCGCTCATCCCCACGCAGGGTGGATACCGCACCGTCGATGATGTAGACGAACTGGTCGGACATCAGCTCGTCGTGACCGAGCTCGCGCAGCATGGTCTGGCGCAGCAGGGTGGACGAGATGAACGTCCAGCGCTTGTTGGCGTACACGCTGGCGGCCACGATGGATTCCGTCTTTCCCACTCGCGGCTGCCCGCGCACCCCAATCACCTGGCGCCCGGGCCGTTTCAACAGTTCGCCGAGAAAGTCCACCAGGATGCCCAGCTCATCGCGAATGAACCGGTATGTACGCGCCTCCGTGTCGCTGCGCTCGATGATCCGGCCGTGCCGCAGCGCGATGCGATCCCGCAGGGTGGGTGTGCGCAACACGGTCAGGTCCACATCCTCCATCACCTGCAACATCGTGCGCAGCACCTCGATGCTCTCGGGCCGCTGCGTGCGCAGAAGAAACCCTCGGCCGTATTCCGAGACACCGCCCAGCTGAAGGATGTTGAAGCCGAGCATCCCCAACAGCGACGCGATATCCCCCAATAACCCTGGGCGATCCCGCTTGATGTGATACTGAAAATACACCTCGATGCTCGGCTGCCCGTCTGCCTCCGGAACCAATGGCATCGCCCCTTTCCAATAGCTTGCCAACCCGTGACGAGATCATGCGATCCCGCCGCCCGCCACGGCCCCCCACTGGGTCCGGATGTCGGCGGGCATCTGATTCCATACGGTGGATGGCTGAATCGTGCCCCCCTGCAGCGCGAGCTCCAGGCTGTCGAGGGACGCCCGGAGGGCATCCGGCATCGGGATCGAATGCCACTGGGTCAGCGAACCCGCATCCACCGCGTGCCACCCGGCCTGCCACCGCCCGGCGGCGAACAGACGGAGGTCGTCCGCGACCACCCCAGGGCCCGGGAGAGCGGGGGCGCCAATCCCGCCGGTCCCCGCCGGCTGCGGGCACAACGAGATGACGGTCACCCCCTCGGCCCGCACCAAGGCCCACTCCGCCGGCGTCAGTTCCCGTGCGGTCAACACCACCTTCGGCAGCGGCGCGCCGGCCGACTGTGGATTCGTCCCGGCGGGCGGCGCCCCGCCCGCCACCCCGCCCGCGAGAGCGCTCGCGCCGCCATCCCCCGACTGCCCGGCCGCGCCCGGCGGCGCGAGGGTGACCGGGCGCAGCTGAACGGTCGGATTTCCGGAGTACAGCCCGGCCAGTGCGGCTTGAATGACGGAGGCAGGCAAGCTCCCGGAACCCTCCAGCCAACCGACCGTCGGCACCCATGCCGACGCCGCGGCGGCCAGTTGCCCCGCCCCCCAGCCGAGGCAGTACGCGGCGGCTACGGGCTGGACCGTGACCCGGCGGACCCCCGGCACGTCCGCGGACGCACCCGCCGAGGGCATCCCGCCGACCCATTCCAAGCGTATATTCGGGTGTGAGGAAGCCCAAGCGCGGATGGCGGTCGGCGACCCGTTCGCGTCCACCACGACCAGCAGCCCGGGATGTGACCCCTGGACCTTCTGATCAAGAACCTGTCCCATGGATGCAGACGAGACCCGGCGCACCTGTGTGACAACCCCCGCCACTTCTTCGATGCCTTTCACCGCGTCGTCCGTCCACCCCGGCGGCGTCCCGACGACCAGAACCTCCGCGGTGGCCTTGGCGTGCTGCGGACGCATCTCGGCCAGATTTGGCGCACCGCATGCGGACATGGCAAAACACGCGGTGAGTGCGGGCACCCACCGGAGAAAGTTCTCTCGTCGCAACAAAATCCGGTCTCCTCATTGCATATTTTCGGCGCTTTTCGCCCCGCGTTTTTCCTATTGTATCATGGACTCGTACCGAACGGACTTGCCTTTCCCCCTGAAACCACAGATAATAGCGACGAGGGGTGGGAAACCGATGAGAAATCTGAGCGGAGAGCACCTGTCGGTCGCAAAGGCGCTGTATCAACTCGACTTTTACCTGCGCACCCTCGAACTTCCCTTCACGGTGCGGGATCTCTACCGGCGCGCATACGAGCGTCGCCGGGGTGACCGATACGATGACCGCTGGTTGGACCACCTGGCCGAAAATCCCGAGGTGGCGGAGTCCGTGGACGAGCCGTTCACCACGAGCACCATCGTGGAGACGCTGATGCGCACCGGCCACGAACCGATTGTCCGGGCGCTGATGCGCGAGGTTCGCCGGGCGGACATTCGCTACGTTCAGGCGTATATGATTGCAACGCCGCGCCGGCGTTGAAGGAACAGGGACAACGGAGGACCGTTGTCCCTGCTTGTTTGGGCCGCGGCGGGGAGCCTGCGATGCCTGCGTCCACTCGCCTCGGGCCGTCGCATCCGCCTCAGACCGTCGCACAGGCGATTCGCTTCACCCGTGCACCACGACTCGCGTCACGCCCCGTCCCCGCCCTGGCCATCCGGCGGCAGCGTCATCCACTGAACCCAGCTGTCGTCGGCGCCTTCCCCCGTGCGCACCGGCAGGGCCTGCACCGCCTGCAGGAAGGCGTCGGGCGCCGTGAGCGCCGAGACATCCAGCCGGCGGTACGCGTCGCGCCCGAGATCGGCGCCCCCGACCAATTGCCCGCCCGCCATAAAATACAGCTGCGCGTCGGTCACATTCGCGCCGCAGCCATAGACGCGCTGGAAGAACGTCTGCGACAGCCGCTCCATCATGGGATTGGCGACCGCGGCGTCCGCCGCATCGATGCCGAGCTCCACCTCCGCCGACACCGTGTACCCGCCCGCCTGATTCGGCAGCACCACCAACTCGTCCAGACCCGTCACGGTTCCGACGGAGGCTGCCACCGTCTGAACCACCTGGTCCGGCACATCCGATCCGTAGGTCGCCGGCGCCCCCAGGGCCGCCCGGGCGCTCCCCGCGTCCGGACTCAGTCCGGTCTCCTCCGCCAACGCGCTCGCCGACACCCCGTACACCGCGGCCAACACGCCCACCCAGATCCAGGCCGAGATCGGTTGGGCCCACGCCAGTCTCCTCATGGCCATCGACTCCTCGGACAGACTGGTACAGCGTATGTGCACGGGGCGGACAACATGACGTCCGATTCACTGGGAGCGAGTGCCGCGCCAACCCTCCTTCAACCGTTGCCACTCCTCCGCAGAGATGAGGACCTCCCGCGGTTTGCTGCCCTCAAAGGGACCGACCAGCCCGCGCTGTTCCATCTGATCGACGATGCGTGCCGCCCGGGAATAACCCACGCGAAACCGGCGCTGGATCATCGAGACAGACGCCTGACCCGTGTCGACGACCAGATCCACCGCGTCGAAGAACAGCTCGTCGAGGTCGTCCGCCGCACCGTCCTCCGCCGACTCCCCCTCGTGGTTCAGGTCGACGGTGTAGACGACCTGCTGCTGGGATTTCACGTACTCCACCAACTGCTCGATCTCGGTCTCGGAAACATACGCCCCCTGCACGCGAACGGGCTTCGACGCCCCCACTGGGAGATACAGCATGTCGCCGCGGCCGAGGAGCTTCTCCGCCCCGCCCCCGTCGAGGATGGTGCGGGAGTCCGCCATCGACGAGACCGCAAACGCGATGCGGCTCGGGATGTTGGCCTTGATCACGCCCGTGATCACATCGACGGACGGCCGCTGGGTGGCGACAATCAGGTGGATCCCGGCGGCGCGCGCCATCTGCGCAATCCGGCAGATGGCGTCCTCCACCTCGCCCGGGGCGACCATCATCAAGTCCGCCAATTCGTCGATGATGACCACGATGTAGGGCAGGGCGTCCTCGCCGTCCGCGCGCAGCATCTGGTTGTACCGCTCGAGGTCGCGGGCGCCGCGCTCCGCGAACAGCCGGTAGCGGTTCTCCATCTCCTCGACGACGCGCTTGAGCGCGTACGCCGCCTTACGCGCGTCCGTCACCACCGGCGCCATCAGATGCGGAATGCCGTTGTACCCGCTGAGCTCGACCATCTTCGGGTCAATCATCAAAAACTTGACCTCGTGCGGTTTTGCCTTGACCAGGATGGACGCGATGATCCCGTTGATGCACACGCTCTTGCCCGATCCGGTGGCACCGGCGACCAAGAGGTGCGGCATCTTCTGCAGGTTGCCGACGATGGGCGCCCCCGAGATGTCGCGCCCCAGCGCGAGCGCCAGCTTGGTCTCCTCCTCCTGAAACTCCGGCGATTCGAGCACCTCGCGCAGGGTGACGATGGAGATCTCGTCGTTGGGCACCTCGATGCCGATCACGGGCTTGCCCGGCACCGGGGCCTCGATCCGGATGTCCCGGGCGGCCAGCGCGAGGGCGATGTCATCCGACAGGCTGAGGATGCGGGACACCTTGACCCCGACGGCCGGCTGGATCTCATAGCGGGTGACGGCGGGACCGCGGCTGATCTCAAGCACCCTGGCCTGAACGCCGAAGCTCTCAAACGTCGCCTCCAGCTTCCTGGCGTTCTCCTGCGCCTCACGATGGTCGAATTCTCCCTTCGGGGCCGAGGGCGGGGTGAAGATGCGCAGCGGCGGCAGCTGGTATCGCTCGTCGTGCACGGGGGCCCCCACCGGATAGGCGTCCGCGGCGTGCCGGGGCGGATCGGGTTTCACCGGCGTCAGCCGGTCCGGGTACCGGGCAATCAGTTGGTTGCCGACCTGTTCCACGGTGACTTCGCCCGCGTCCGCGTCCGAGCGGCGCCACTGGGCGTGAAAATCGCGAACGATGGGCCGCTCCTCCGGCGCCTCCCGCGCCTCCTTGGCAGTGGACTCGACCACCTCGCCGTCGACAATCAGCTCGGGTTTCCGGCGGCCGCGCCGCGCCGGGGCCACCGGCTCCGGATCCGCTTTTCGCCGCTCCTCGGGATCGGGACCGAACAGCACGTCGATGTACTGCTTCGTTCCCCTCCACAGGCCCTCGAGCCGCCGCTCCATCCAGCGCGTCCCCTTCTGCAGGTCGGCGACCAGGGACCGCTGGGTGACCAGTGCGGCCCCGACCAGCCCGCCCACGCTCAGCACGAGGACGGTGCCCAGATCGGAGAACAGCCGGTGGCACACGGCGAACACGGCGGCGCCGACCAGTCCCCCGCCGGCCTGAACCGCCGCGGCCGGAACGCCGGGCCGGCCCAGGACGACGTCGCGCATCTCATCGACGGCGTTCAGCGTCACCTGCCAGATGGGCACCTGGTGTTCCGGGTACAGGGCGGCGACGCTCTGGTACAGATCGAACTCCATCGCGGTCAACCACACGATGAACAGGATCAGCAACCCCATGTGCCGGAAATGCCAGGGAAACGGCGTCCGGTGGATCATCATGTAGATGGCGGCATACCCGAGGAAGACGGGGACGAGGAAACTCCACGACCCCGCCAAATAGATGAAGGCCACATCGAGGTAACGCCCCACCAGGCCGAGCCGGCCCAGGGCGAGGGCGCTCAGGGTCAACAACCCCATCCCCAACAGTTCGAATTCCAACACGCGCTTCTGATGCTGATTTTTTCCCATGCCCCATCAATTCGCGGTCCGGCCCTCGGTTTCCTGCCGCACCGCCGCCCGAGGCGCAAACCGGTGCGGGCGATCCGGAGGCACGTCCATCCCCGTTCCGGCGCCCCGGTCAGGGAGGGGCGTCCCGGCGAGGGAGGGGCGTCACCGGACCGCCCCGGCCGCTCGGCCCCGGCCACGGCGGACGCGCGAGCAACGCGGGCGGGTATCCCGCGCTCAGCCGCGGGGCGGGTAGGGGATGACCGCCCCGGGTTGCCAGTCCGGCCGCAGGTAGTGCTGCGGGTCTGGGCTGATCAGCCGCTCGACCCGGGCCTGCCCGCGGCCCAGCGGCGTCACGACCATTCTCGCCCCGCCGATCTCAATCTCCTCCGTCTCCACCGCACCGCCGGATGCGGCGAACAGCACCTCGGGCGGCACGATGGTCCACAGGGTGCTCATTGGACCACCCGCTCCACCGGGGCCGCGCCGCGCCGCCGATCGATGAGCTCCGACAGCTTTTTCATCGCCTGACCCAGTCCGCCCACCTCGTCGATCAACCCATAGCGCACGGCGTCCCGGCCGACCACCGTCGTCCCGATGTCACGCGCCATCTCGCCGGTGTTGAGCATCAGTTCGCGGAACTTCTCCTCCGAGATGTGAGAGTGCTCCACCACGAAGCGCGTGACCCGCTCCTGCATGCGCTCGAGGTATTCGAACGACTGCGGCACCCCGATGACCATCCCGGTCAGGCGAATCGGGTGGATGGTCATCGAGGCCGTCTCCGCGATGAACGAGTAGTCCGCGCTCACCGCAATCGGCACGCCGATGCTGTGACCGCCGCCCAGCACCAGGGAGACGGTCGGTTTGCTCAGGCTCGCGACCATCTCCGCGATGGCCAGGCCGGCCTCCACATCCCCTCCCACGGTGTTGAGCACAATCAAGAGGCCTTCAATGCGGTCATTCTGCTCGACCGCCACCAGCTGCGGAATGACGTGTTCGTACTTGGTCGTCTTGTTCTGCGGCGGCAGGGCCATGTGCCCCTCGACCTGTCCGATGATGGTCAGGCAGTACACGTTGGAATCGGCCTGGACGGGGTTCGTCTGGCCGAGGGACTCAACATTGCCGGCGACGCTCGGCGGGGCGGGCACCGGGGCGTCGGGGGTCTGGGTCTCTTCGTTTGGCATCGGCATTTCCTCCGTGGTCTTCGCCCGGGTGCGGCGACGGGGCGAAGACAGTGTTGTCAGGTCTCTCGTCTAGTATGGGACCATCTTCCGCCGGGCATGCGGCCCGGACCGCTCCGATGCGCCGGGAACATCCGACGCGCCGAGGGACATCCCGATGTGCCAGCGGACATCCGGATGCGCCGAAGGGCGCGCCGATGCATCAAGAGACGTACCGATGCTCCGGCGGACATCCCGATGCATCGCAAAAAGGCCCCGGGAATCCGGGGCCTGGCGGACGGCGGACCGCCGCCGACTGCGGCGGAGGGTCACGCCTCCATGATGATGGGCAGGATCATCGGGCGGCGGCGGGTTTGGTCGAACAGGAACCGGCCCAGCGCATCGCGGACCGCGGTCTTCAGCGACGACCATTCGCTGATGTTGTCCGCCACCATGCGCGTGAGCGTCGACTCCACCAACCGCGTCGCCTCATCAAGCAACGCCTCCGACTCGCGGACGTAGACGAACCCGCGCGAGATGATGTCGGGACCGGAGAGCACCTGGCCCGTCTCCTTGGAGAGCGTGACGACGACGACCAGAATGCCGTCCTGGGACAGCAACTTTCGATCCCGCAGGACGATGTTCCCCACATCCCCGACACCGAGGCCGTCGATCATCACCGTGCCCGCCGTCACCTTCGCGCCGAGGCGCGCGACGCCATTCTCAATCTCCACCACGTCGCCGAGATCGAGCACAAAGATGTTCTCCTCCGGAACCCCCACGTCCATGGCCAGCCGCGCGTGCGTCCGCTGCATGCGGTACTCGCCGTGCACCGGGAAGAAGTACTTCGGGCGCGTCAGATTGAGCATCAGTTTGAGCTCCTCCTGGCTCCCGTGCCCGGAGACGTGCACGCCGCGGTAGATCACGTTGGCGCCGGCTCGAAACAGTTGATCGATGGTCCGCGCCACATACTTCTCGTTGCCCGGAATGGGCGAACTGGCCAGCACCACCGTGTCCCCGGGGATGATGTCAATCTTGCGGTGCGCGCCGCGCGCCATGCGCGTCAGGGCGGACATCGGTTCACCCTGACTGCCGGTGCAGAGCACGACCACTTTCTCCGGGGCCATCTTGCCGATGTCGTCGATGTCGACCATCGTGCCGGGGCGGACATGAAGGTACCCCAGCTGCACCGCGATGTGGATGTTGTTCACCATGCTCCGGCCGACCACCGCGACTTTGCGCCCGTGCCGCTCGGCGGCCTCAATCACCTGCTGCATGCGGTGGATGTTCGACGCAAAGGTCGCCAGAATCACCCGGCCGGGCGCCTGGGCGACGATGTCGTCAATCACACGGCCGACGGTCCGCTCCGAGGGGGTGAACCCCTCTCGTTCCGCGTTGGTGCTGTCCGCCACCAGGGCGAGAACCCCCTGGTCGCCGTAGGCCGCCAATTTGTGCAGATCGGCCGGCCTCCCGTCGACGGGTGTGTGATCGAATTTGAAGTCCCCGGTGTGCACCACCAGGCCCTCCGGCGTCTTGATGGCAAAGCCGCCCGTGTCCGGAATGCTGTGGTTGTTGTAAAAGAACGACACTTCGAACGCGCCCACGCGGACGTGGCTGTTCCCGTCCATCCGGTTGAGCTTGACGGAATCCGCCAACCCGTGCTCGCGCAGCTTGTTCTCCACCAATCCCAGGGTCAACCGGGTCCCGTACACCGGGACATTGATGCTTTTGAGGACATACGGCAATCCGCCGATGTGGTCCTCGTGACCGTGCGTCAGAAAGATGGCACGGACCTTGTCCCGGTGTTCCACCAGGTAGGCGATGTCCGGAATCACCGCGTCAATTCCAAGCATTTCTTCCTCAGGAAATTTGAGACCCGCGTCGACCACAATGATGTCTTCCCCGTACCGGTAGGCCGTCATGTTCTTACCGATTTCGCCGACGCCTCCCAGCGGGATGATGGAGAGTTTCGGTTTTCCTCTGGCCAAATTTGCACCTCCGTTCGGCACACGGCGCCGTTGCGCTGTACCGCCTGTCCAAATCGTTACAATGACGTCGCTGCGACGCCTCAAAAAAGCCAAAAAAAGAGACTCTTTTGGCTTTTGCGCGAATCCCAGACGTATGTGTCCGCGTCTCAAACCGTCTCCACTCGGCGAGAGCACGCGGATTGTCCCGTTCACGCAATCGAGCGATGATGACCGATGTTTGGTATCAAGCCGCACCCGTCACTGTGCTTCTATTATACTCCCGGATGGCGCATCCCACAACTCGCTCGGACCGACCGGACGGTCCGATGTGCACAAAAAAGGACAGCGGTGATCCTCCCGCTGTCCGAAGCCAAAAACCGACGATGGACGAACCGGGCCTCGTGTCGCCGGGTGGACCCTGGGACCGCCGGCGCGCGTGACCCCGTCAGGACAACTTGCCGAGCCTCGTCAGCTCCCTGCGCAACACGTCGACCACCCGTTCAGGGGCGTCGACCAAGGGCAGTCGCAGGCCGCCGCCGGGCAGGCCCAGCAGGGACAGGGCCGCCTTGAGCGGCGCGGGGCTGGTGACGAGGAACAGCGCGTCGAAGATCGGCAACAGCCGATTGGCCCAGTCACGGGCCGTGGCGACGTCCCCCTCGACAAAGGCGTCCATCATCCGGCGCATCTCCGCGCCCACCACATGGGAGGCCACGCTGACCACCCCGTAGCCGCCGACGGCCATCATCGGCAGGGTGAACTTGTCGTCCCCGCTGTACAGGATGAGATCATCCGGCTTTTCCGCCGCGAGCCGCAGGATCTGCGAAAAGTTGCCACTCGCCTCCTTGACGGAGGTGATGTTCGGCACCTCGGCCAGGCGGAGCAGTGTCTCGACCTCGATGTTCACCCCGGTGCGCGACGGGATGTTGTACAGCATGACGGGGAGATCCACCGCTTCCGCCACCGTCCGAAAGTGCGCGTACAACCCGTCCTGCGTCGGCCGGTTGTAATACGGAGAGACCAGCAGCAATCCCTGCACGCCGAGCGCCTGCGCCTCGCGGCTGAGCGCCACGGAATCCGCCGTGTTGTTGCCCCCGGTTCCCGCGATGACCGGCACGCGGCCGTCCGCCGCCCGCAGCGTCAGCTCAAACACGCGCAGCTTCTCCGCGTGGCTGAGCGTCGGGGATTCCCCCGTTGTGCCGCACGCGAGCAGGGCCGTCGTCCCCGTCGAAATCAGGTGGTCCACCAGTATCTTCAGCCCGGCCTCGTCGAGCGACCCGTCCCGTTGAAACGGCGTCGCCATGGCCGTGACCAGTCTGCCGAAGTCCAACTTCAGCGCCCCCTCACTGACCGAGTTCAAATGCGTTGTGCAGCGCCCGCACCGCGCGCTCCATGTCCGAGAGGTGCACCAGGCACCAGATGGTGGTGTGGGAGTCGGCCGACTGCAGGATCTCGACCCCCTCCGACGCCAGTGCCCCGGTGATCTTCGCCATGATCCCGGGAACCCCGGCGATCCCGGCGCCGACCACCGCAACCCTCGCACAATCCGGCACCACCCGCGGCTCCACCCCGTGCGACCGGACGATGTCCACCGCCAGGGACGCGTCCCTGCCCGGCACCGTGTACGCAATGCGATCCGGGCTCACGTAGATGAAATCCAGACTGATGCCCCGGCGGGCGGTTTCCTCGAATATTCTTCCGTACGGAAGGCCGGAACCATCCATCACCAGCTGCGTGAAGGGATGGGCCTGTGTCACGCCCGTGACAAACCGTTCGCGCAGGGCCCCCGACTCCAGCGCGGTCGTGGCGCTGGTCACCAGGGTCCCCTCGTCCTGGGAATGCGTGCTGCGAACGCGGATGGGCACATTCTTCTGCATGGCGATCTCGACGGCCCGCGGATGGATCACCTTGGCCCCCTGGTACGCCAGATTGCAGATCTCGGTGTACGTGACGCGCCGCAAGCGCCGGGCGTCCTCGACAATCCGCGGGTCGGCGGTCATGATCCCGTCGACGTCGGTGAAGATGTCGACATACTCCGCGCCGAGCGCCACCCCCAGCGCCGTGGCGGTCGTGTCGCTGCCGCCGCGACCGAGGGTCGTCACGTCTCCGTCGAGCGTCACCCCCTGGAAGCCGGTGACGACCACCACCGCTCCCCGTTCCAGCAATTCCAGGATGCGATCCGGGCGCACCTCCAGAATGCGGGCGTCTCCGTACTGGTTGTTGGTGATGATCCCCGCCTGGCCGCCGGTCAGGACGGCGACCTCATGGCCGCGCGCCCGCAGCAGGCTGGCGAACACGACGGCCGAGATGGTCTCCCCGCAGGACATCAGGATGTCGAGATCCCGCTTGGCCACCGCGTCCGCCTCATCCACGGTTCCCAAGAGCGTGTCGGTGGCGTACGGATCGCCCTTTCGCCCCATCGCCGAGACCACGACGACGACCCGGTACCCGTCCGAAAGTGCACGTTCGACGTGCCCGGCGGCTGCCAACCGGCTCTCCCGGGATGCGACGGAGGTTCCCCCAAACTTCTGCACCAGTATCCTCATGGCTCTCCCTCCAGGCTTCGCTGCCCCGGCCCAGCGACGCGTTCCACTCCATCCGGCGGGCGTCAGCCCTGGATGAGCAGTTCGGCAATCTGCACCGCGTTCCAGGCCGCCCCCTTGAGCAGGTTGTCGGCGACGACGAACATCAGCACCGCATGGTCGTCCCCCAGGTCCTGGCGAATGCGGCCGACATAGGTCTCTCCGGTTCCCGCCGCCATCAGGGGATGGGGGTACCTGGCGCTGGCGGGATCGTCCACCACCACCACCCCGGGCGCCCCCTGCAGGCGTTCGCGCACCTCCTCGGCGCGCACCGGGCGGGAGAACCGGACCCGGACCGCCTCCGAGTGGCCATAGACGACCGGCACCCGAACCGCCGTCGGGCTCACCCGCAGGTCGGGCAGCTCCAGGATCTTGCGGGATTCGTTGACGAGCTTCATCTCTTCTTTGGTGTAATCATTGTCGAGAAAGACGTCACACTGCGGCAGCACGTTGAACGCCATCCGGTGATGCTCCGCCTGGCTCGCCACCGGAAACAGCGTGGTGTGCTGCGGGTCCCGGTTCTCCGTCTCCAACATCAGCGCGTCGATGGCCTTCTGCCCCATGCCGCTGACCGCCTGATAGGTCGAGACGGTGACGTGTTCGAGGCCGAACTCGACGAGCGGCGCCAAGGCCACCACCAACTGAATGGTGGAGCAGTTCGGGTTGGCGATGATGCCCCGGTGCAAAGCGGCCGCATGCGGGTTGACCTCCGGGACGACCAACGGCACGTCCTCGTGCATCCGGAACGCGCTGCTGTTGTCAATCACCACGGCCCCCCGGCGCACTGCCAGAGGCGCGAAGGTCTGGCTGGCCGCGGCGCCGGCGCTGAACAGCGCGATGTCCATCCCTTCAAAGGCCGCCTCCTCCGCCGCCTGCACGGAATAGGCCTCACCGCGAAACGTCAGGGTTTGCCCGGCGGAACGAGGGGAGGCCAACAGCCGGAGTTCCCCGACGGGGAACGACCGCCTCTCGAGCGTCTCGAGCATCGCCCGTCCCACGGCACCGGTGGCGCCGAGCACCGCCACGTTGTATCGGTCTTTCTTTTGCATGCGCAGTTCTCCTTCACTGGTCAGTTCCAAGGCGCCTCATGGGCGCGCCTCCCGCCACCGCTCAATCAGGAGCGGTTGCAGCTGGCGTTTCTCCAATGCCGCCTCGCACGTCGCAGGGATGAGGGACATCAGGGAAACCAGTGAATTCATTTTAACATGGGGCGCATCCTGCCCAAACGGAACGAAGAAAATATTTTTCATATTGATTAACTTGGCGATGTTGAACAGGTTGAGCCCCAGTCCGTCGTTCGTGGAGATGGCGATGACGACGGGCCGATCGTTGCGCATGGTCGCCTTGGCCGCCATCAGCACCGCGGAGTCGGTGGCCGCGTTGGCCAGACGGCTCAGCGTGTTGCCGGTGCAGGGGGCGATCACGAGGCAGTCGAGGCGCTTGGATGGCCCCAGGGGTTCCGCCTCCGGAATGCTCGTGATGGCCCGGGTGCCGCAGACCTCCTCAATCTTCCGAGCCCACTCGCCCGCCTCCCCGAAGCGGGTGCTGACCTCCAGCACCGTATTGGAAAAAATGGGAACCACGTTCACGCCCATGTCGACCAGGCGCTTGATCTCCGGGAACACCTCTTCGTACGTGCAGTGAGACCCCGTCACGGCAAACCCGATGGTCCTGCCCTTCAGTTCCATGTCTTCTCCTCCCCGTCGAGTTGATGCCGATCATCCATCCTCGCCCGTGGCGAGAATCCGGCACAGGGTGTCCGCGATGATGCGGCCCGCGGTCTTCGGCGCGACCAATCCGGGCAGGCTCGGCGCCAAGATGGCCTTCATGCCCCGGCGCTCCGCGTACCGAAAGTCGGTCCCGCCGGGCTTGGACGCGATGTCGATGATCACGCACTCCTTCGGGACGTGCGCCAGGACGGCCGCCGTCAGGATGAGGTCGGGGACCGTGTTGAAGATCACGTCCACATCGGTCAGGTGTTCCGCCAGGTGCCGGATGTCCACGGGCAGAAGCCCCATCTCGCGAATGCGCGCCACGTGCGCCGGATTGCGGGCCGCCACGCGCACGCGGGCGCCCAGCGCGTCGAGGGTTCGCGCCAGGGTCACGCCGCAGCGGCCGAAGCCGAGCACCGCGATCCGCGAGCCGTGGATGGTGATGTCGGTGTGCTGCATGGCCAGGGCGATGGCGCCCTCCGCGGTCGGGATGGAATTCAAAATCGCGACCTCATCGAGTTCCATCAATTTGACCAGGCGCAGTTGGTACGTGTCGCACCACTGCTCCAGGGTCGGACGCCCGATGCCGGAGAACACGAACGTGCCCGGTCGCAGCGCCGCGAAGTGCTCGGTCGTCAGGCGGATCGGGGTGTCGCTGAACTTGGAATCGACGCGCCCGTCGTCCTCCATCCCGGCGATCGGCAGCACCACCGCATCCGCGTCCGCGAACACATCGGGGTGAGGTTGCGCCTTGACCGTCTCGACGAATGTCCGCTGAAGGTGGTCGAAGCCAATCAGCGTGGCGCTCGCGTCCAACTCGGTCGCCTGCGCGACGACTTCAATCATCCGCGCGTCGCCGCCGACGAACACCAGCTTGCGGCCTGTGAGCATCGGTCCGTCTCCTCCCATCGCCGTTTGGTCGGTGTAATGTATGTATCCGCGAATGCCCAGGTGCAACCGGACGCCGCGGCACCCGAGCGCGGGCAGCAAAAAAGCACCGGGGGAACCCCCGGTGCGGTGATGAGCGGTCTGATGTTTGTCGCGAAACCCGTCACACGCCCGTCGAGCCGAAACCGCGCGCGCCGCGTGCGGTCGGCGCAATGTGGTCCGTCTCCAGCAACCTGGCGACGAACACCGGCGCGAACACCAGCTGCGCGATGCGCGCCCCCGGTTCGATGATGTAGGGCGCATCGGAGAAATTGGTGAGCAAAACCTGAATCTCGCCCGTGTAATCGCTGTCGATCACGCCGACGCCGTTCGGCAGCCCGATGCCGTGGCGCCAGGCCAGCCCGCTCCGTGCGTACACCAGGCCCACGACGCCGCGGTGGGGAAACTCGAGGGCGATGCCGGTCGGGACCCGCACCCGGCAGCCCGGTCCGAGTTCCCAGGGCTCGGGAATGCAGGCGTGCAGGTCCATCCCGGCCGCCCCCTCGGTGGCATACCGAGGCAGGTTCGAGGGTTGAAACAATGGCGAGACCACGCGGTAGCGAACCTCGATGCAACCGGGCTCCGACGCCCGTTCGAGATCCGGCATCCCGCTTCCGCCGGCGTTGCGACCGCTCATTGATACCGCTCCAGCAACGCGCCATCCACCGGTCCCACCGCGGCGATGGCGAACTTCTGCTGCAGGATCTCCTGCGCCACCTGGCGGACGTCCTCCACCGTCACGCGCCGGATCCCCTCCAGCGTCTCGTCCAGCGTGATCTCCCGCCCGAGCAACAGTTCGTTCTTGCCCAGCCGGCTCATGCGGCTGCTGGTGCTCTCGAGGCTCAGCATCATCGAGCCCTTGACCTGTTCCTTCCCCTTCCGCAGTTCCTCCTCGGTGAGACCGGTCTTGGCCAGATCCCCGCAGATGTCCCGGACGAGCGCCAGCACCTCTCCGACGGTCTCGGGGGACGTGCCGGCGTACACGCCGAACATGCCGCAATCCCGGTACGCGGAGTGGAAGGAGAAGACGGAGTAGGCCAGCCCGCGCTCCTCGCGGATCTCCTGAAACAGGCGTGAACTGGGCGAGTTGCCGAGCGCGTTGTTGAGCAACACCAGCGCGTACAGGCGCGGATCGCCAATCGGCAGGCCGGGGACCGCCAGGCAGACGTGCACCTGTTCGGTGTCCTTTGCCCGAACGTGGACATCCCTGGCGAACCCTGGGGGCAAAAGACCCGCGCCATCCTCCCGGGCAAGCGGCGAGAACCCCTCCCCGAAAAACCGCTCCACCGCCTCGACGGCCCGAGTCTGCGGCACGTTGCCGGCCACGGCGATCACGATGTTGTCCGGCGTGTAATGCCTGCCCACGTACTGCTGGATGTCTGCCCGCGAAAAGGACAGAAGATTCTGCTCCGTGCCGAGAATGGTGTAGCCGAGCGGATGCGACCCGTACACCCCGGAGGCGAGAAGGTCCATCACCAGTTCGTCCGGGGTGTCCTCGTACATCCGAATCTCTTCTATCACGACCTTCTTTTCCTTCTCCATCTCGTCCGGCGCGAACTGCGAATTCAACAGCATGTCGGCCAGCGTGTCGACGGCCGTCTCGTAGTGCTCGTCGAGCACCTTGGCGTAAAAGCACGTGTACTCCTTGGAGGTGAACGCGTTCACCTGCCCGCCGATCCCGTCGAACACCTCGGCCAGCTCTCGCGCCGTGTACCGCTTGGTTCCCTTGAACAGGAGATGCTCCAAAAAATGGCTGATGCCGTTGTTGCTCGGATTTTCATACCTCGATCCGGTCCCGATCCACAACCCGATGCTGACCGACCGCATGGTCGGGATCTCCTCACCCACAATCCGGATCCCGTTTTCCAGCCTGGTCCTGTACGCCATCTCCCAGTCCTCCCCGCCGAGCGCACACCCGATCCGTCGCCCGGGTGTACGAGCGAGTTCACTATATCAAACCACGGGCACCCCGCTCAAGGCTCACATCCGCTGCATCGCGTTCGGCGGTGCCAACGCGCGTTGCTCGTGCACGACCGCCTCCACCGTTTTGACCTGATACCCGCGCTCATCCAGCAGCTTCAGGATGGCCGGCAGCGCTTCGGCGGTCTGCTCTGTCGGGTGCATCAGGATCAGCGCGCCCGGTTCCAGCCCGCGGCGCACGCGGTCCACGATGACCGATGCGGGTGGCCGTCTCCAGTCAATCGTGTCCGCCGTCCACAGAATGGTGTACATCCCGAGACGCCGCGCCGTCTCCACCGTCCTGGCGTCAAAACTGCCGGCGGGCGGTGCGAACAGATCCGTCGTCGTCCCCAGCGTATGTTGAAGCGTTTCGTTCGTGCTCACAAGATTTCGCGCCTGGGCATCGGCGGACAGACGGCGAAAATCCGGATGGCCCCGCCCGTGGCTGCCGATGGCGTGTCCCTCCGCGGCAATCCGCTTCGCCAGGTCCGGATGCTTCTCCACCCAGGCCCCGTCGAGAAAGAACGTCGCCCTCACCCCGGCGCGGCGGAGCGTGTCGAGGATGGAGGGCACGTACGACTCGCCCCAGGAAACGTTGAACATCAGGCTGACGGCCTTCTCCTCCTTGGGGCCGCGGTAGATGGGCTCGGGCGGCAGGTCGGCCAGCCGGCGATCCGGTGGAGCGCTCCGCCACACCAGATGCAGCATGCCGTCCGACGCCGCGAGGGTGTCCCGCTCGCTCTGGGCCACGTCCAGCACCCACCCGGACAGGCCCGGAATCGCGTGCCACACGCGATCCACCCGCGCATCCACAGGCGGCTGGTTGAGCGTCTCCGCCACCCGGGTCAACTGTTCCGCCACCGATTGCGTCTGGGTGTGCGGCGAGGCCACCGCCACCAGCCCGGACAACGGCCTGGGTGAAGCGGCGATGGCCACCAGCGCCAGCGACAACAGGGCCAGGCGCATCCTCATCACTCCCCGTAACAGTGCTTTGCCATCGGTAGCGTGCCCCAAACCGACAAAAAATCCTTCCTGCGTTGGTGCAGGAAGGATGGAGGAGTGAATCAGCGAAGCCCCGTGCGCGCTCCCGGGCGCGGTTTGACGTCCTGCCGCGGCCCCGGACGATTGCCGGGCCTGCGGTCCTGCCCCGCCGCGGGGCGATCGTGGGTGCCCGGCCGGTCCGTCCGTTCCGGCTTGGCCTCCGCCTGGCCGCTCTCGCGCAACGCCTCCTTGCGCGAGAGGTTGATGCGCCCCTGGTTGTCGATCTCGGTGACCTTGACCATGATCTGATCGCCCACCTGACAGACGTCCTCGACCTTCGCGACCCGGCCCACGTCCAGCTGCGACACGTGCACGAGGCCCTCCTTGCCCGGAAGCACCTCGACGAACGCCCCGTACTTCTCGACGCGGGTCACCTTGCCGAGGTATGTCTTGCCGACCTCGACCTCGCGCGTGATGTTCAGGATGTGCTGCTTGGCCGCCTCGAGCCCGGCCTTGTCCGGGCTGGAGATGTACACCGTCCCGTCCTGTTCGATGTCGATTTTGACCCCCGTCTCCTCGATGATCTTGTTGATCACGCGGCCGCCGGGGCCGATGACATCGCGGATCTTGTCCGGGTGGATGTGAATGGCCACCACGCGTGGGGCGAACCTGGACAGATCCGGGCGCGGCGCCGCGATGGCCTCCGCCATCTTCCCGAGAATGAACATCCGGCCCTCGTGCGCCTGGGTCAGCGCCCGCTCCAGGATCTCCCGGTCAATTCCGGCAATCTTGATGTCCATCTGCAGCGCGGTCACCCCGCGCGCCGTGCCGGCCACCTTGAAGTCCATGTCGCCCAGGTGGTCCTCCAGCCCCTGAATGTCGGTCAGGATGGCCACCTGGTCCCCCTCTTTGACCAACCCCATGGCGATTCCCGCCACCGGCGCCTTGATGGGCACCCCGGCGTCCATGAGCGCCATTGTGCTGCCGCAGATGCTCGCCTGCGAGGTCGATCCGTTGGACTCCAGGATCTCGGACACGACCCGGATGGCGTACGGGAACTCATCCGGCGGCGGGATCACCGGATCGAGCGCGCGTTCACCCAGCGCCCCGTGCCCGATGTCGCGCCGGCTGGGCGCGCGCAACGGCCGCGCCTCGCCCACGCTGAACGGCGGGAAGTTGTAGTGATGCATGTACCGGTTGGACTCCTCGAGATCGAGACCATCCAGGATCTGTTCGTCGCCCAGCGCCCCCAGGGTGCACACCGACAGGGCCTGCGTCTGCCCGCGCGTGAACAGACCCGACCCGTGCGCGCGGGGAAGGAGCCCGACCTCGCAGGAGATCGGCCGAATCTCGTCCAGCCGCCGTCCGTCCGGCCGGATCCCCTCGTACAGGATGGCGGAGCGGACCTCCTCCTTCAGAATGTCGTGCAGGATCTCGTCAATCTCCTTGTCGCGCTCCGGATACTGCTCGGCGAACGCCTCATGCACCTCGGCGCCGACCGCATCGACGGCCGCCTCGCGCGCCTGCTTGTCCGGGTTGCGCACCGCCGCCTTGATCTTCTCCGTCGCGTACGCCCGGATGGCCTGGTTGAGCTCGGGATCGACCGTGTGCAGCACCACCTCGCGCTTGGGCTGCGCCACGTCCTGCGCGAACACCTCAATCTCCCGAATGATCTGTTTCACCGTCTCGTGCCCGAACAGGATGGCCTCCAGCATGATGGCCTCCGGGACCTCGTTGGCGCCCGCCTCGACCATGACGATGGCGTCCTTCGTGCCAGCCACCACCAGATGCATCTCGCTTCGCTCCGCCTGCGCAACCGTCGGATTGATGATGAACTCGCCATCCACCCTCCCGACGATCACGCCGGCGATGGGCCCGGCGAACGGGATGTCGGAGATGGTCAGCGCCGCCGAGGTGCCGATCATCGCCGCGATCTCCGGCGCGCAGTCCTGATCCACCGACATCACCAGGTCGACGACCTGCACCTCGTTGCGGAACCCGTCCGGGAACAGCGGGCGAATCGGTCGGTCAATCAACCGCGAGGCCAGCACCGCCTTCTCGCTGGGTCGCCCCTCCCGCTTGATGAAACCGCCCGGGATCTTGCCGACCGCGTAGAACCGCTCTTCGTAGTTGACCGTGAGCGGGAAAAAGTCGAGCTCCTTCGGCTCTTTCGATGCGGTCACCGTCGCCAGCACCACGGTGTCGCCGTAACGCACGTTGACGGCGGCGGTGGCTTGTTTGGCGAGCTTGCCGGTCTCCAACACCATGGGTCGGCCGGCCACCATGAACTCGTGTCGTTTGTACATCCGTACCTGCATCCTCCTCTGTTGACCCCCGGCGGTCGTGAGCCAACGCATTCCATACTGTCCATTCCATTATGTATATGGTTTCCCTGCGCGCCGCAAGTGAGTCCGCCCGGCCCGGCGAACCGCCATCCGCGTCGATGTCCCCCAGGCAGCCCGTCGCCGTCCAGGTTCCGCGGGCGCGGAATGTAAAAGAAGCGGGCCGAAGCCCGCTGTCATTTCCGAAGACCCAGCGACTGGATCAATTGACGGTACCGGTTGACGTCCTTCTTGCGCAGATAGTTCAACAGGTGGGCGCGGCGGCCAATCATCTTGTACAGACCGCGCTTGGAGTGATGGTCCTTCTTGTGGACGCGGAAGTGCTCGGTCAGCTGGTTGATCCGCTCCGTCAAAATGGCGATCTGCACTTCCGGAGAACCGGTGTCCGACTCGTGCAGGCGGTACTTCTCGACAATCTGCTTCTTGTCATCGTTGGTCAGCAAAAGGGTATCCTCCTCATCCTCGAAGCGATCCCTGCCACGGAGATGCCGTTGGAGGAAACGCGCATCCACGAAGCAGTTGAGTCCCCGTCGCCTTCCGCCGCTTCGTTGTCGTGGGACCTATCCATTATAGCACACGCCGCGTTACGCGCAACGCGAGACCGCCGGCGCAACCGCAACCGGCCAACGGTCACTCGCCCCCCGTCGGCGGCCCCGAAGAGGTCCCCGCATGCCGGGGCCCGCCGTGGGTCGTCACTCGGACAGGCCGAGCATCCGCCTGGCGAAGGCCACGTCGCGCGCAATCTGATCCCGCAGGGCCTCGAGGCCGGGAAAGCGCATCTCATCCCGGACCCGGCGCAGGAACGACACCCGGAGGGTGCGGCCGTAGAGATCGCCGCTGTAATCCAGCAGGTGGACCTCCATCCGGTATTGCCGCCCGTCGACGGTCGGCCGAAAGCCGGCATTCAGCACGCCGAACCAGTTGCCCGCGTCGGGCTGGGTCCCAAGGATCTCGACCGTGACCGCATACACCCCGGGCGCCGGCAGGACATACTCGTCCAGGCCCCCGAGGTTGGCGGTCGGGAACCCGATGGTTCGTCCCACAGCATCCCCGTGCACCACCGTGCCGGTCACCGTGTACGGACGCCCGAGCAGGCCTTCCGCCGCCTCCACCAGGCCGCTTCCCAGAAGCTCACGGATGCGGGAGCTGCTCACCTTGACGCCGCCCGCTTCCACCGGCTCGACGACGCTCACCGGCACTCCCATCTCAGCGCACAGCCGCGTCAGCTCCGACGCGTCCGCCCGCCCACCCTGACCGAAGTGAAAATCGAACCCGACCACGACCCGATTCAGACGCAGGCGGCCGAGGTGCTCCCGCACGAACGCCTCGGCCGGCGTCCTCGCATACTCCTGGGAGAAGCGGACATCGTACAGCCGCTGGACCCCGAATCCCGCGAGAATCCGCACCTTTTCCGGAAGCGGCGTCAGGCTTCTGTCGTACCCCGGCTTTCTCGCGAACACCCACGCCGGGTGCGGCCAGATGCTCATCACGGACAGCAGGGCCCCGTTGCGGTGGCGCAGAGCCTCCCGCAGAATCGCCTGATGGCCGATGTGGATGCCGTCGAACTTCCCGATGGCCAGCACCTGTTCGCGTTCACTCTCGGGTGGCCGTCCCGTGACCTCGATGCACTCCATACGCTATCGTTCCTTCTTCCAGAAGACTTTCATCGGCCGCAGGCGGCCGGACCGGGGACCCCGCTCGTACTTCACGACCGCAACCAGGACCCCGTCCTGGGTCACGCACGCCGCCAGTTGTCCGGGCGAAAGCCGGGCGGGCGTCGGGAGCATTTGCCCGTTCGCGAGCCGGTCCGCCTCGTCCTCCGAAACGCACACGCGCGGCCATGGGCGCAACAGCTCGACCGGCGGCAACAGATACGACGCGGGATCCGCGCTTTTGCGCCAGACCTCCAGGGGGACGGCCTCCTCGGCGCGAAACGGCCCCGAGGCAATTCGGCGGAGTGCCCGCATGTGGGCCGGCACGCCGACCCGCCGACCCCAATCACGGCACAGGGCCCGCACGTACGTGCCTTTCGAACACCGCACGCGAAACCCCGCCTCCGCCAGGACACCGGGATGAAACCACAACACGTCCAACCGGTGAATGGTGATCCGCCGCGTGGGGGCCTCCACCGGCTCGCCGCTGCGGGCGTACTCGTACAGCCGCCGTCCGCCCACGCGCACCGCCGCGTACAGGGGCACGGTCTGATCCATCTCGCCCTGGAAGGTGGACGCCGCCTCCCGCACCCGGGCTTCGTCCAGGCCGCTCGCGTCCGCCTCGGCCGTCACCCGCCCCTGTGCGTCGTCCGTGTCCGTCGACCGCCCGAACGCGATCACACCCTCGTACGCCTTCTCGTCAGCCGACGCGTACTCGACGAGCCGCGTGGCCTCGCCGACGCAGACCACCAGCACCCCGGTGACGTCCGGATCGAGCGTGCCGGCATGTCCAACCCGGCGCGTGCCGAGCACCTTCCGGACCGTCGCCACCACATCGTGCGAGGTCATCCCGCTGGGCTTATCCACAATCAGGACACCGCTCGGCGCCGTTCCCAGTGCCTTCACGCCTCCGCCAGGGCCTCCTCGATGCGGGCGCACACCTGATCGATGGCATCCGGAAGGTCGCACGTCAGCACACACGCCGCGGCCCGGATGTGACCGCCGCCCCCCCAGTGCTGCGCGATGCGCGCCACGTCCACCGTGCGCTTCGAACGCAGGGACACCTTCACGCGTCCGCCGCCGATCTCGCGGAACAGGGCGCCCACCTCCACGGTGTCGATGCTGCGCGGGAAGTTGACCAGCACCTGCGTGTCGTCGTCCGTGCATCCGGCCCCCTCCAGCATTCCCTCGGTGACGTACAGGATGGCGTACCGGCCGTCCTCGGACACGGTGAGGTTGTTGAGCGCCATCTGAATCAGGCGCATCTGGGCCCAGGTGCGGGATTCCAACGCCGGCTCCGCCACATCGTAGGGCTTCACTCCGGATGCCACCAGCTCGGCGGCGATCTGGTGCACCTCCCTGGTGGTGTTGGGCAGCGCGAATCCCCCGGTGTCGGTCAGAATCCCGGTGTACAGACACGTCGCGAGGTCCACCCCGAGCGGAATGTCGAGGGCGCGCACCACATGGTAGACGAGTTCACAGGTCGCGGCCGCGTCCGCGTCGACCATCCAGGCGGTTCCGTAGCGGGGGTTGGTCTGATGGTGATCGATGTTGACCACCCGGGCGTTGTCGGCGATGTACCCCCACATCTTCTCGAACCGGCCGCGGTCCGCGCAATCGACCGCGACCACGTGCTGAAACTGGCGATCCACCGCGTCCGAAATCGGATAGGCGCGAGAGAACAAGGGCAGGTACGAGAACCGCTTCGGCAGCGGTTCCTCGACCGCGAATCGCCAGGATTTCCCGAGCGCCTCGAGCACGTGAGCCATCGCCAGCGCGCTTCCCACGGCGTCTCCGTCCGGCCGCTCGTGCGTCACAATCAACCAGTCGTCCCCGTCGCGCAACTGTTCGGCCACGCGCGCCAATTCATCGGGGCGGCGGGGCGCCGGTTGCCAACCCGTCCACAGGCCGCCCCCGTTCATGACCGCCGCTCCTGTGCATTCGCGTCGTTCCCGCCGGCCGACCCGTGAAGCTCCCGCAGGACCGTCTCGATGTGCGCGCTGTACTCGCCGGACTCATCCAGCCGAAAGACCAGCTCCGGGGCGATGCGCATGTGCAACCGCCTGGCGACCTCTCCACGGAGAAACCCCGCGGCGCGATTCAACGCGTCCATCGTCCCCCGCTTGGCCTGGTCGTCTCCGAGGACGCTGACGAAGACCTTGGCGTGCTGCAGATCTCCGGCCACCACGACGCGCGTGACGGTCGCGAACCCGATGCGCGGGTCCTTCAACTCGGTGCGCATCAGCGCGGCGATCTCCTTTTTCATCTGCTCCGCCACGCGCTGGGCGCGGATGCGGGACATACCCTTCCCCCCTCGCGGCCCCCGAAGGGGCTGCGGTACTGGTCGAATCGACCTTATTCTGGCTTGACGGCCTCCATTTTAAATGCCTCGATGACGTCGCCGACCTTGATGTCGTTGAAACGCTCCAGCGTCAGGCCGCACTCGAAGCCGCTCGCGACCTCCCGGACGTCGTCCTTGAACCGCTTCAGGGAGTCCAGCTTCCCTTCGTAGACCACGACGCCGTTGCGGACCAGGCGGCACTCCGCGTCTCGCGTCAGCTTGCCGTCCGTCACATAGCAACCCGCGACGGTGCCCACCTTGGAGATGTGGAACACCTGGCGCACCTCCGCGTGACCCAACACCACCTCTTTGAATTCGGGTTCGAGCAGGCCCTTCATGGCGGACTCCAGCTCCGCGGTCACGTCGTAGATCACGCGGTACAGCCGGATGTCGACCTTCTGCTCCTCCGCGGCGCGCGCGGCGTTGGCGTCCGGCCGCACCTGGAATCCGATGATGATGGCGTTGGAGGCGTTCGCCAGCGCCACGTCCGACTCCGTGATGGCGCCCACACCGCGGTGGATCACCTTCACCCGGACACCGGCCACGTCAATCTTCTCGATGGAACCCACGATGGCCTCCACCGACCCCTGGACGTCCGCCTTGACGATGACGTTCAGTTCCTTGACGTTGCCCTCCTGGATCTGGCGATACAGGTCATCCAGCGTGACGCGCGCCGTCGTCTGCATCTGCTCCGCCTTCTCGCGGTTGGCGCGCTTTTGCACCAACTGACGTGCGGCGCGCTCATCGTCATACACCACGAACAGGTCGCCCGCGCTCGGCACCTCGCCCAACCCCTGGATCTCCACCGGGGTGGACGGACCCGCCTCCTTGATCCGCTTGCCGAGATCGTTGGTCATGGCCCGCACGCGCCCGTAGGTGGTGCCGGCGACCACGATGTCGCCGACTTTCAGGGTGCCGTTCTGCACCAGGACCGTCGCGACCGGACCGCGCCCGCGGTCCAACTTCGCCTCAATCACCGTGCCGCGCGGACGCGCCTTGGGATTGGCCTTCAGCTCCTGCAGGTCGGCGACCAAAAGGACCATCTCGAGCAGCTGATCGAGACCCTCCTGCTTGAGCGCGGAGATGTTGACGAAGACCGTATCGCCGCCCCACTCCTCGGTGACCAGGCCGTACTGCGTCAGCTCCTGCTTGACCCGGTCCGGGTTGGCGTCCGGCTTGTCAATCTTGTTGACCGCCACGATGATCGGCACGTTCGCCGCCTTGGCGTGGTTGATCGCCTCGACCGTCTGCGGCATGACCCCGTCATCAGCCGCGACGACAAGAATGACAATGTCGGTTACTTGCGCACCGCGCGCCCGCATCGTCGTAAACGCTTCGTGCCCCGGTGTATCAAGGAACGTAATTTTTTTGTCGTTGACGGTGACTTGGTAAGCGCCAATATGCTGGGTAATGCCTCCCGCTTCCTGCTCCGTCACCTTGGAGTGGCGGATCGCATCAAGAAGCGTTGTTTTCCCGTGGTCAACGTGCGCGATAATTGCTATATTTCGAATATCTTCCCTTAAATGCTCCACAAAAACTCTCCTTAATATTTAATAAAAACGCTACTATGAACATAACTATTCTAATTTATGGTTTAAACATTGTCAACTACTTCAACTCTACGACCGTTACACCCGATTCACCTTCTCCGTATTTACCCAGCCGGAAGGATTTTACATGGGCATTGGATTTTAAGAATTGATGAATACCGCTTCTTAAAATTCCGGTTCCCTTTCCGTGGATGATTGTCACCTCGCTTAGGCCGGCTATACTCGCGTCATCCAGGTATTTATCCACGTTTTCAACAGCCTCGTCAAGTGTTAAGCCTCTCAAGTCCACTTCGGCAGAAATGCTTTTTGATTTGGAAACCCCGATCTTTCCCATCCCGACCTTTTGAATTTCTTTTTTCTGCTCGTCAACAAGCTTGAGGTTCGTAACATGAACGTTGATTTTCATGATGCCCGCCTGTATGATTGCTTCCCCGTCCTTATCCGGGGGAGAAATTACAGTCCCTTTCTGGTTCAGGTTGACTATCAGCACGCTGTCTCCCGGCTTTAAATTCTTTGGGGGCTTTGTAAATCCTTGCTTCGGCATCAGGGATTGAGCCAGGGAATCCTCCAGCTTGTTGATTTTATTCTTCAGCCGCATCCGGACTTCCTCCGCCGCCCTGTTTCTTTC